>JAAZEB010000156.1 GCA_012512505.1 Armatimonadota bacterium
CGGAGCGCCGCAGCAATGCGGCTTCCTAACCGTGTGAAACCCGATGGCTCGGGCACTCCGGCCAGTTGCCTGGAGGAGTAGCGGAGCGTCGCAGCAATGCGGCCGTCCGGCAGAGGCCCGATTGCTCGGGCACTCCGGCCATCTCCTGGAGGAGAAACACCCCCTCGGCGTCGGAGTCGCTTCCCACGGGGACCGGCGAGACGCCGGCGATCCGACCGCGTACTTGGCGTAGGAGGCATCTCCGACGCCGAGGGTCTCCGCGCTGCCGCGGATGGGTGTGCGGGGGCTACTTGCCCATCTTGCGGAGGTTCTGCAGGCAGCGCTCAACGCACTCCATCGGCGGGCAGGCGTAGCTTTCCTGCTCGACGATGTACCACTCGGTGCCGCCGATGCTCTCGCAGGTGGCGAACACCTCGGCCCACGGCACGTCGCCCTCCCCGATCAGCGCCTTGTCGTTCGTCGCCGAGTGCTCCTTCAGGTGGACGGTGATGGCGCGGCCGGGATAGCGCTTCAGGAAGTTGAGCGGCTCGGCGCCGCCCACCAGGGCGTTGCCGGTGTCGAACTGCATCACCACTTCCTGGCGCGTGTTGCTGAAGAAGATATCCCAGGGTAGCTCGCCCTCCATCGGGGTGAACTCGGTGTGGTGGTTGTGATAGCCGGTGAGCAGGCCGTGGGGCGCCAGGCGCGCGGCAATCTCGTTGAACGTCTCGGCCGTGCGCAGCCAGGCGTCGCGCGAGTTGGTGTACTCCGCCGGCAGGCCAGGCACGATCAAGAAGCGGTTGCCGAGGATCAGGTTGAACTCGACGGTTCGCTCCAGCTCGTCGCCCAGCAGGGTGTCGATGCCGATGTGCGTGCCAGCCACCTTCAGCCCGAGATCATCGAGCATGCGGCGCAGCTCCGCCGCCGACCGGCCGTGGTAGCCGGCGAAATCAACCCCCTCATAGCCCATGCGGGCCACCGCCGCAAGGCTGCCCGGAAGGTCTTGCGCGCACTCTTCCCGGATGGAGTAAAGCTGCAACGCGATCGGAACTCGTGCCATTACGTCTCTCCTTCGCCGCGGGGCGTTTACTTCAGGGTCTGGAACAGGTTGCTATAGGCGTCTGTCCAAAGCCGCCAGTCGCGGTCGGGGATCGGCTGGGCGACCGCCGCGATCTCGGGGTGGGTGAAGAAGTCGGCGCGGCCGCTGATCAGCACCCACCGCGCGCTGAGGATGCCGCGGTCAAGCTCATCATAGCTGTCGATCACCACCGCCCGCTTGCCGAACTCCGCCGCGGCACGTTTGACGACCGGGGCGATGTCCAGGTACATGTTGGTGACGTTCACCGCCACCACGCCGCTCTCCTTCAGGTGCCGGAAGTAGAGCGCGAACGCCTCCCGCGTCACCAGGTGGGTTGGGATCGAGTCGCCGGAGAAGGCGTCCATCACCAGGATATCAAAGCCCTGCGGCGGCTCGCGCTCCAGCGAGAGGCGGGCGTCGCCCAGCGCTACCTCGATCTTCGCCGGGGAGTTCCCCAGGTAGGAGAAGTAGTTGCGGGCAATCTCAATGACCAGCGGGTTGATCTCGTAGAACCGGTAGCGGTCGCCGGCCCGGCCGTAGGCGGCGATGGTGCCGATGCCGAGGCCCAGCACCCCCACCGTTTGGTTGGGGCGCCGCTGGCCCTCGCGGATCGCCCGCCCGAGCCCGGCGTGGGGCGCGAAGTAGGTGATCGGAAGGCCGCGCCGCTCGGGGCTTTGGAACTGCGCCCCGTGGTTGATCGTGCCGTGCGCCATGGCGCGGATCGACTCCGTCTGGTCTAGCCGGACCTCGTTCACCCGCAACCCCCCGTAGAAGTTGCGCACCATCAGCAGGCAGTTCTCGGTCGGCCGGCGCAGCAAGACGCCGAGGTAGACCACCAGCCCTACGGTGAGGAGAGCGCCGGCTGCCCACGCTCCCCAGGCCGCTGCCCGCTGGGGCGTGAGGGCGCGCGGCCGCGCCACCAGCAGCACCAGCAGCGCGCACAAGAGGAGGCCGACCGGCAGTTCGTAGTAGGCCTTGAACAGGCGGGGCGCCAGCAGGCCGACGAACACCCCGCCTACCGCTCCGCCCACCGACAGCATCAGGTAGAAGGCGGTCAGGTAGCGCGGATGTGGCTTCAGCCGGGCCAACTCGCCGTGGCACACCATGCAGCAGACGAACAGCGCCACGTTGCAGAGGATCACCGGGTAGCGCACGTTCCAGCGGTTCTGCACGCCCTCGTGGAGCGTGGCGGCCAGCACGGCCAGCGCCACCACCAACAACGGCAGGAAGAGCGCCCGGCGGTACCAGCCATCACGCTCGAAGCAGAAGACGAAGCTGAGCAGGTAGAGGCTGAGGGGCACCACCCACAAGAAGGGGATCGCGGCGATGTTCTGCGACAAGTGGTTGGTCACCGCCAGCAGCAGGATCGAGGCGCACGCCGGCAGCGCAATCCAGAGCAGGTACAGCGGCCACCCGGGCGGCGCCGGCGCCGCTTCCTCCACCGCCGCCGCTGCCCGCGCCGGGCGGGACCGGACGAACTGCAGCGCCGTGATGGCACAGCAGACGGCGAACCCCACGTACCCCCACGACCATCCCGATCCTTGCTGCTGCGTGGTGAACACCGGCTCGAATAGGAAGGGATAGCTCAACAGCGCCAGCATCGAGCCGATGTTGGAGAGGGAGTAGAGCCGGTAGGGCATTACCGGCCGCTTGCCCGCGGCACTGGCGGCATACCATGCCTGCAGCAGCGGCCCAGTGGTGGACAGCACCAGGTAGGGAAGGCCGACGGTGACCGCCAGCAGCCCCAGGATGCGCAGCGTGGGATCCTCGGCGCCGGTCGGCTTCCAGTGCGCGTCGGGAACGATGGGGAGCAGCAGGAGGCTGATCGCCAGCAGCGCGACGTGCAGGCCAGCCTGGGCGGCTGGCCGCAGGTGGCGCGTGGTCGCGTGTGCGTAGAGATAGCCCAACACCAGCACCGCCTGGAAGAAGAGCATGCAGGTGCTCCACACCGAGGCAGAGCCGCCGAACCAGGGCAGGATCATCCGGGCGATGACCGGCTGCACCTGGAAGAGCAGGAACGAGCTGATGAAGATCGTCAATGCGTAGAATAGCATAGGGCCTGGTCTCAAGTGAGGCAAGGGTCAAGCGCTGGCTGAAGCGCCCGATCGGGCCGCCGCGCCGCGAGTGCCATGGCACCCGAGGAGACACCACGCGGTGCGTGACGGGCCGTGCCCGGGCGCCTCCGGGGGCGGGTGCATCTCGCGAACACCGTTCTATTCTGGGAAAGGCAGCAGGTCCCCTTCCGCGGAGAACGCCAACGGCAGGGGGCCGGCCGCCACGGCAAGCTGCTCGTTTTGACGCGCCTCTGCCGCCAGCGCCGCCGAGACGTGCAGCCGGGCCAGGTGGGCGGTATCCTCGATGATCACCAGGCGCACCCGCTCTGGATCGAACCCCTTCAGGGCGGCGGCGATGGCGGCGCGGTCGTGGGGCAGGGCGAGGGGGAGCTTGATGCCGGCGAAGAAGCCGGAGGTCAGGCCGTTGGCGGCGGTCGACTCCCAGTCGATCTTGGCGCGCAGGCGCTCGGTGATCAGGTCGGCCATCCCCACGCCGATGGCGTTCCCGTGGCTTTCCGGCGTCAGGTCCAGCGCCACGATCCGGTCGATGTGGCGCGTCGGGGTGCCGCCCAGGCGGCGGTGCAGGCCGATCACGTTGGGATCCATCCCGGTGCCGGAGAGGTTCTTGCCGATGCGCCGGACGACGAGGAGGTCGATCGGATCGAACGGAATGCCGGGAAGCAGCGTGCGCGCCTGGGCGAGCAGGCGGGCATCGGCCGCCTCGATGGCCGCGGGCGGCAGCGCCTCGAGGGTGCAGATGCGGTCAAAGGCGTTCTCCACCACGGCGACGCCGCAGAGGATCGGCAGTTGCTGCAGCACGACGCGGGCGCTGGGCAGCAGGGTGGCGGCCAGCCCGTGCGCGTGGATCAGGTTGGCCCCGGCTGGCCCTCCCAGGCCGATGGCGGCCATCTTCATCAGTCCGCTGCCCTGGCTGCCGGTGAGGATTGTGTGCGGCTTCACGCGGTTGACGAGAATGATGCCATCCGCCTCGCAGGCCGGCCGGCTGCACATCACCGGCACGCCTTCCGGGGTGCACCCGATCTCCCGCGCCTCGGTGGCGGCCTCCACCGGGCAGCCAACTACCTCCGGGGTGAGTGCATAGCCGGCCAACACCGCGCGCTGGCCGGCCGCGGTACCGCCACCGTGGCTGCCCATCGCCGCCAGCAGGAACGGCTCGGCGCCGCACGCGCGCACGTGATCTGCCACCGCCCGCAGGAGCACGGCGATGCGGTCGATACCGCGGCTGCCGGCAGTGATCGCAACGCGGTCGCCCGGCCGGGGCCGGCACGTCGCGTCCAGCGCGGCCAGCGCCGCGCGGGCGGTGGCGGCGACATCCTCCACCGCCACCATCGCGAACTGCTGCCGCACCTCCCATACCGGGGGCCATGCCTCCATCACGCCTCCTTCGCCACCGGGGATGCTGTTCGGGGGCGGGGCGGCCGTCCCCTGTTCCACCGGGAGGCGTCAGCCGTGGCGGCAGTGGGAAGGATTCGGCAGCCCGACGCCGAATCAGGTGGTACCGAACGTGCCTGGCAAAGCTCTAATGCAGTGCGGGAGCGAAGCGTTCGCACTCGGTACCCGCGCACCCGATGGCGACGCCTCGCGGCAACTCCGTGCTGCTGCCGGTATGTCCAGGCGCCATCGGCGTGGCCGTGTCTCGTAGCGATGGGTACAACATGGATACCGTCGCGGCGCCCGCGGACGCCGCGCACTCGCGAAGCCCAGCGCGGATCGGGCAAGATACGCAGTCATCTATGAGTATCATGTTGCAGACGCAGCGCCAGGCGCCCTCCATCCTGGAGCAGCCGGACCTTCTCGCGCTCACTGAGGAGCCGGTGCTTCAGCCGGCGACTTTTGGCAAACCGTATGTGCTGAACGCGGGCGTGACCGAGTTCAACGGGAACATCATCGCGTTGTCGCGCGCCCAGGCGGCAGACGAGCCCTCTGCCATCTGGATGGCGGTGCTGGAGCCCGATGGGGTCACTGTGCGTGAGGTAAGGCGGCGCCCCGTGCTCGGCCCGGGCGCGGAGCTGGTGGTCTCGCCGCACGGCGTCGAGGACGTGCGCATCACCCGCATGCGCGACGGACGCTACATCATCACCGCCAACTCGCTGTGGCCGGACGAGATCCACGAGGGCTGGTGGATGCCGCAGATCGCCATCGTGGAGACCTGGGATTTCGAGCACTTCGAGCTGGTGGGCTTCCCCTTCCCGGGCCTGGCGACGAAGAACTCCACCCTCTTCCCTGACACCGACCGGCCGGAGCGTTATCTGCTGCACCGCGTGCAGCCGGACATCTGGCTTGCCAGCACCACCGATGCTTCCCTGCGCCATTGGCCCGATCCCGGGCGGGTGGTGATGACGCCTCCCCAGGAGCTGATCGACGCCGGGCTGCTGCGCTGGATCGGGGCTGGCTCGCAGCCGATCCTCATCGAGGAAGGCTGGCTGATGGTCTACCACTCCGGGATGTGGATCAGCGAGGACCACGGCCAGAAGCTGTACCTGCTGTGGCTGGCGCTGCTCGACCGGGAAGACCCCGCGAAGGTGCTTTGCCAGTCGCGCAACCCGATCTCCTGGCCGTTGCTCGGCCAGAACCCACGCGAGGAAGACTGGTACTCCGGGGTCTCCTTCACCTGCGGAGCCCTCCTGCGCGAGGAGGAGCTGTGGGTCTACGTCACGCTCAACGATAGCCGCATTCACCTGGGAAAGATGCCGATGACCACGGTGCGGCGCCTCCTAAATATCAACCCCGCCGAGCGCAAATAGATCGCGCCCGTCGAAGCCCCTCGAAGCCCCCCTGGCCCCCCGAAACCGGGGGGAACTGGTGGTTGGCCCCTGGCCCCCGAGATCGACTTGCTCCCGGCTCCCCCCCAGCATTAGGGGGTTGGGGGCGTTGCTCTTGGTTCCCCCCCAGCATTGGGGGGCTAGGGGGCGCCGCTTCCGGTTCCCCCCAGCGTTGGGGGGGTAGGGGGGCGCTGCTCTTGGTTCCCCCCCAGCATTGGGGGGCCAGGGGGGCGGTTTACTCCCGGTTCTGTGCCAGGCCTTAACCTAATGGCAATTGCTGCCGAAGAGGGAGATGGAGGGTTGGCAGAGAGCCATGGCAGCCACACACGGCAAACGATGGCGGCGGCAGCGCCGGAGGGGCGGATACACGCTGATTGAGGTCCTCATGGCGATCAGTGTGATCGCCGTTGGGCTGCTGGGCATCTTCCAGGTACTGAGTACCACCCTCGGCACCAACATCGACGCGCGCAACCGGACGTGCGCCACGCGCTTTGCCCAGCAGGAGCTGGAAGCGGTGCGCAACACTCCCTTCAGTGCCCTCAGCAGTCAGGCTGCGCGCAAGAGCTCGGAACTCACCGCGGGGCTGGGAGGCAGCGCCGAGTGGGATCTGCAGGTAACTCCCCTAAGCGACACGCTGAAGGGCGTCACCGTGGTGGTGCGCTGGATGCACCAGGGCCAGCCGCAGCAGGTCGCGCTCAGCACTCTCGCCCACAGCGCCGGTATTGCCAGCATCCGGAACCAATGAGGATGCGCCGGCCCCGGCTTTATCGGGCGGGCCTGGCCGGCAGGGAGACACACGATGGCACCCAGACCGCGCCTCGCCTCGCGCGGCTACACGTTGACCGAACTCACCGTGGCCGTGGCGCTCTCCATCGCGGCCGCGGCCATCATCACCGAGGTGCTGATCGTCACCACCCGCACCTCGCAGCAGGCCTCCGCCCAGGCAGACACCCAGGGCCGCGCGCGCATGGCGCTGATGGCCTGGGAACAGCAGTTGCGCGACGGCTGGGCCGTGCTCACCCACTACACCCTCCAGGGATCGCCCTACACCACCTACACCACCCAGGTGACCGCGAACGAGCAGACGATCGTCGCTGCCCTCCCCGCGGTGGACAGCAACGGGGTGCCCTGTGCCTGGCGCGGCACCAACGTGGTGTACGACTGCGTGATCTGGCAGGCACTGCGCGACGCGGATGGACTCTGGAATGTCTCCCGGCTCACCCTGACCAACGCGTTTCAGATGCCGGACAAATACTTCTCTCGCGCGCGGCCCCGCCACCCCGAGGTGTGCATCAACCTCGACGCCGTGCCGCCGGAACGCTTCTTCAGCCTTCTGTGGGGCGCGCCCTACACCGTGCCGACCATGGGGCGCACCCAGGAGTCGACGCCAGTACCGATCATCAGCGGTGCCTCGCTGTTCGCCGTGGAGCTGCATGACGACAACCACCTCCTGGCACCCGACCACTCGCTTTCGCCGCCGGTGCTCTCGCCACCGGCAGTGAACCCACCCGGCGACCTGCCGGTGTGGACCGACGCGGCCGGCCAACGGACAGCCACTTGCGTCACCGTCACCAACGTCTCCGTGGTCCGGGTTGCCCTGCAGTTCGTCGAAGGCGCGCCGGCACTGCGGCCCGGCCATGGCGAAGTGGCGCAATCGGACACCCAGTGGGCGACAATCCGGCTGAGGAATAAGCAAACCTGGTAATGCCCGGGCGATAGCGGGAGGGGGAGAGATGCGACGGCCCGCCATCCGAAAAGGACGCGAGCGCGGCATGGCCCTGGTGATGGCCATCGTCATTGCTTTAGTTTGCCTGGTGATCGTTGCCGGCTTGATGCAATACGTGATCAGCGAGTACCGGGCCACCCACCTGGACTGGCGGCGTGTTCAGGCGCTCTACTGCGCCGAGGCTGGAGTTGAGGCCGCTGTCGAGGCCCTGAAAAGCAACCCGACGCTCACCACCATCAGCGAGACAACCCTGGAATCGAGCCTCCCGGGAGCAACCGGCAGCTACGAAGTGAGCGTCACGCCGGTGCAGAGCGCCGGGGTGGATGATCCGCTGGGGGCCAAACAGATCACCGCGACCGGCTATGTGCCCTCGAAGGCCGAAGTGGCGGCCGGGCGGGGAGTTGACCGACGGGTGGTGGTCATCTACGGGCGAAGTACCTGGGACTTCGGCTTCGACGCGGTGCGTGCCCGCCAGGGGGTGGAGTACGGCTCCAACGACAACCTGACCGTCGTGGTGGATAGCAACTACAACATCGTCAACGATCCCTCCGTGGATGCCAGCATCCGGGTGACGGGGGAGGGTGCCACCATCGGCTCGGTCTACAGTACCGCGGCCAACAAAGCGCACGTCGCTGGCACTGTCTCCGCTCCGGGCACCGTCGACGTAAACCCGTCGCGCACCCAGGGGGTCTTCACCGGCCCCGACCAGCACGTGCCAAACGCCTTTCCCGACGCGGCAACGCTGGGCTACGATGCCGCGGGCAACCTGGTGTGGCCGCCGGTGGGCGATACCTGGGCCGCGAACTACTACCAGGAGGCGCTCGCCGGAGGCACCATCTACTCCGCCAGCGGCACGATCGTCGGGCCGAAGTACATCGAGTTAGGGGGGAGCGGCACCCTGAGCGGCGTCACCTTGCGCGGCCCCGGCACGATCTTCGTCCACGGCAACATGGGAGACAACGTCACCAACGGCGCTCCGCCCGCCACGCTAGTGGTCTCCGGCAACTTCACCACGACCGGCAACACCTTCTATCGCTACAACCCCGCCCCGGGCACCGAGGAGGCGGAGCCGGCGCTGATCCTGTTTGGAGAGACGGCGGAGATCAAGGGCAACTCCACCTGGTACCTGAACGGCCCGCTGTACGCCCTCAACCCCAACGCCCAGGTGCTGATCAACGACTCGGCCATCACCTGCTTCGGGGCGCTGGTCTCCAACGGCACGGTGAAGTTCAAGTCGAGCAAGGGGGCCCTAGGCTTCCCGCAGATGCTGAAGAGCAAGCGCTTCACCCTGCGCGGCCTACCGATGGTTCTCTCTTACGCCGCGCAGTGATGCCGTGTGCCCGGTGTGGCCAGCGGGGGCCTACTCCTCGCGGATTTCGCCTTCCTGGTCGATGGCCCAGAGGGTGCCGTCGGGGAGGGTGGCGCGCACCGTGTAGCTCTCCGCCTCGGTGGCGCCCTCGCTGATCACGGCGTCGCGGCAATCGGGCAGTGGCAGGCCAGAGGCGGCGCCCGCGTCGATCCACTGCAGCGCCTCTAGCTCC
The DNA here is from genome assembly GCA_012512505.1 of Armatimonadota bacterium. Taxonomy (GTDB): domain Bacteria; phylum Armatimonadota; class JAAZEB01; order JAAZEB01; family JAAZEB01; genus JAAZEB01. The sequence goes on from JAAZEB010000156.1 coordinate 9,162, forward strand.
GCCAGCGTGGCGTAGCGGCCCTGCTCGGATCGGTAGCGCTGCTGGGCTGCGGCGACGCGGTGCAGGAAGGTGGCGACCTCGGGCGGGCACGGCTCTGCTGGCGGCTCTTGCGTCGTGGCGATCTCCGGCGGCGATGGTGCTGCCCCAGCTACCGCTGGCGCGGTCTCCGCGGGAGCGCGCGGGGCCACCCTCAGCGCGTGCAGTTGGCCAAACGCCAGCAGCAACAGTACCACCAGGACCGTCCCCATGCTGCCCAACACGAAGAGCAGGCGCCGTGGCTCGTAGGCGGGGAGGCTGCCCGGGGCGGTGGACGGCGGCAGGTGGAGCGCCAGCACGGCACGGTCTTCGGGGCGCGGCAGTAGCTCTAGCGTGGCCCGGGCCTCACTGCACTCGGGATCGCTCCGGAGGGCGGCCTCCAGCATCGCGCGCGCCTCGTCGTGTTGCTGCCGGCGGAACAGAAGTTGGCCCAGGGCGCAGAGCGCCGCCGGGTCTTCCGGCCGCAGCGCGAGCGCCTGCCGCAGGCTGGCCTCTGCCCGCTCAGGGTTGCCGCACGCCGCGTGGGCGCGCCCCAGGTGATAATGGGCCGCGAAGTTGTCCGGCTGCAGCGTCGCCGCCAGGCTCAACAGCGGGATCGCCTCCCCGGCACGCCCCTCTTCCAGTGCCTTCAGCGCCAGCGCCAGGCTGTTGCTGCCCCCGGATCCAGCGCGCTCTTCCACCCGTTCTCTCCACCCGATCACTCGCCCGGAGGGGGGGCGAGCGCGGCCGCCACCCCTGATCTGCTATTCGGCAGGTCGGCTGCCGCCATTGAGTGGCCGCCTGCCGGCTACCGGCAGACCTTCACGGCGGCATAGCCGACCACTCGGCTGTCGTCGCCGGTGATATCGCCGGACGTAGTGTAGAGCAGGGTCTCGCTGCGGCGGGCGCCCAGGCGCCGGGCGGCCGCCAGCATCGCCGCCACCGGTCCGTAACCGCAGGTGGTGATGCGGTGCTCGCGAACGACCTCGAAGAGCGCCTCGCCATCCAGCCGCGCGATGGCGTCCAACGCGTAGCGGTCTTGCGCCCGGGCCCGCGCGGCCGACTCGTAGTGGCTGAAGTCGCTGGAGGCGATGATGACGGCGCGGCGCTCGCGGCACGCCTCGGCGATCGCCTCACCCAGGGCCACGCAGTCGGGCAGCGAGTAGTGCTTCATGGCGATCGGGACGATGGCGAGGCTGGGGCCATAGAGTAACTGGAGGAAGGGAAGCTGCACCTCCACCGCGTGCTCGTTCAGGTGGGGCAGCACGTCTGGCGTCACCAGGCCACACGCTTCCTGGATGGCGGTGGCCAGTGCGGCATCCACCGGTACCGGCCCGAGCGGCGTCTGCCAGGCGCCCTCGGGCCAGACGGCGTTGTCGGCCCCCATGCCGTGGTGGTTGGGGCAGAGAATCACCGCCACCTCCAACGGGCCATCCAGCGCCAGGGCGCGGTACGCGTGCGCGGCGGCATAGCCGGAGTAGATCAGGCCGGCGTGCGGGCAAACCAGGCCGAGTAGCTCCCGCGGCCCACTCTCCGCCACCGCCGGGATCTCGCCCGGCCCGGGCGGACGAGCGAAGCACTCGGATACCTGGGCGCGCAAGGCGTCCGGATCCGCCGGGTAGAACATGCCCGCCACTGCCGGGCGGCGCAGCGCCGGGAATCGCGTTGACATGGTCTCCTCCCCTCGCCCGGCCGCACGCGCGCCAACGCGGGTCGCCGAGGAGGGCCGTGCCCCGCCGCGGGTCCATGGCGGCGATCCCTCGTTGTCGCCTCAGGGGCCGGTATCGCCCAGGCTCTCCACCCGGCGCGGGGCGTACTTCAGCCACCAGCGCTCGGGGTCAAACTCGATGCTGGTCACCTCCCCGCGCCCCGGGAGGCGAAGTTGAGCCGTCGGGCCTTCCAGGTGCAGCGTGTGCCGCGACCTGCCGGCAGTGCCGGCCACCACGATCTCGAGGTTCCCCGTGTAGGGCGTGCCCTCCTGTTGGAGGGTCAGCAGGCGCTGCCCGTTCCGGGTGACCACGGCGTACTTCAGGCGCAGGGCACCCGGCCGGCGCAGCCACTGGTCGAAGAACCACCGCAGCGGCCGGCCATGTACCTCGGCGGCCAGCCGCTCGAAGTCGGTGATGTCGGCGCGGCGCCCGCCATAGCGCTCGGCGAAGGTGCGCAGCAGGCGGCGGAACGGCGCCTCACCCAGCACCCCCCGCAGCGAGTGGAGCACGTAAGCGCCCTTGTAGTAGATGACTCCTTCATAGCTGCCGCCCTGCTGGTAGGGATCCGTCTCGGCAATCGGCGGTTCCATCCCACTGGTGATCGCCGCCTGGTAGCGCTGGCTCAGCTCCTTGAGGCCCGCCAGCAGTGCCGCGCGCCCGCCGACATGCTCCTGGTACAACAGGGAGGAGTACTCCGCGAACGCCTCGCTGAGCCAGCCGGCGCCCAGGCCCCGCGGCGCGATGTGATTGCCCCACCACTGGTGGGCGATCTCGTGGGCCAGGAAAGGAACGGGTAGCTCCGGCTGGGCGAAGCTCTGCTCCGTCAGCAGCAGCAGCGTCGTCGAGCCGTAGCCGCCGGGGAAGATCGGAATCTCGGCGATGGCCAGCTTTGGATAGGCGTAGGCGCCAAACCGCTCGGCGTAGAAGCGGAGGATCCGCTCGGTTGCCGCGCGGTAGGCCGGGCCTTTGGCGGCGTGGCGCGGGGTTAGGAACGACTCGACCACCACCGGCCCCCTGGCCGAGGCGCCATAAGCATAGCGCCCGGCCGCCAGGCAGATCATCTGCATCGGAGCGGCGCTCTCCCAATGGAAGGTGACCTCGCGCGGCCCCACCTCCTTGCGTGTCAGCCGGCCGGCGCAGACGGCGGTGTGACCCCGGGGCACGCGCACGGCGATCCGCAGCGGCGCGTGGAAGTCCAGTTCGCCAACGGAGGGATACCAACGGCTCTCCGGGCGCAGGTAGACGCCGCGGGCATCGATCAGATCGCCCCCGGGAAGGAGCGGGGTGCGCGCCCGGCGGGCGTAGCGCACCACGACGCGGGCGGTAGCGCCCCGGCGCATCGGGGCGGCGATGGTGAGGCGGTCGTGGGTGTGTGTGTAGCGGGCGGGCCGGCCGTTCACCCGCAGTGCCTCCACGTCAAACTCGCGGTGCAGCGCCAGCGTGATTTCGCGGAGGTTCTGACGCGCTTGCAGCGTCAGCGTGGCGCGCGCGCGCAAAGTGTGCGCCGCGGGCATCAGGTGGACCTCCATCGCGTAGTCGGTGATGCCGGCGGCGCTCGGCTGGTGGAAAAGCCGGGTGAGGGGCGGTGCAGGGCGCACGCCTTTTCCGGCTTGTAGCGGGAGGCGCGCCTGGCGTTCGGTGACGGCGGCGGGGGGGCGAGTGAGGGCAGCCAGCTCGCGGCGGGCCTGAGGGTGGTCCGGGTCGAGGGTGAGCACCTCGCGCATTGCCCGCCGGGCCTCTTGCAGGTTGCCGTGCCGCTTTTGGTCGAGCCCGGCGTGAAAGTGGCGCGTGGCCAGTTCGGCGCGGGCCGCGCGCCGATAGCCGGCCTGGGCCCACAGGAAGAGGGCGAGGCAGCAGAGGAAGAGCAGCGCCACGACGGGGCGTCGTTGGCTGCGGGGGCCCAGCACCGCCGCGAGGACGGCTCCGGCGACGGTCGCCGCCACCAACAGCGCCCAGTGTGTGCTGGAAAGGGCCATCGTCGCCATCGGAGGGAGCAGCCCCGCGCCCCGGCGCGCGCCGCGCGGCACCCTGCCCCTGGAAATCGCCCGCGCCGAAAGGGCCCCGCGCCGGTCGCCGGTCGCCAGGTGTTAGCGGCTGGCCAGGTAGAGGTGAATCCCCTTGCTGGAGAAGAGCGAGCCGGCCAACACCATCACGAACAGCGAGACTACTTTGACCCCCAGTGCGGCAAAGGTGCCCGCCAGCCCAGGGCCCTCCTTGGCCGCGTCCGCTCCCGGCGGCGTCGCCGCCATGGCCGTCAGGATCCCGGTATCGTTGAACAGGCGCATCGCCAGCATGAAGACGAACGCCAGCAGACAAACGCCTACCAGAAAGGTGATGAGGCCAACCGTGGTGCCAACCACGTCCTGGCGAGCCCGGACCTCCTCCTTGGCCATGGGGTTCTCCTTCGGAGCCAAATCCTGCGTCATGGGCCTATTCTACCATACGGCAGAGGGCCGGTCAAGGAAAGCGCGTCGCCCGAAAAGCCACGGTAACGGGGCCGGCGAGACGCCGGCGATCCGACCGGTCGGCATCGGAGACGCCTCCTGCGCCCGCATCCCAACCGCCAGGGGCATTGACGCCTGCTTCTACCATGCTATAATACGGGCAACCCCACCGCTCTGGCCTCCAGCCCCAGAGCACCCGGGGGCGGTTGGGTGCCCTTCCGGGAGGCTGGAGGCCGACCGGACGCGCGCCCCGCAGGAGAACTGATGTTTGACGCCCGTGCCGCCGATATGCTATAATCAGTCCGGCAAAGCGCGCGCATCGCGGCCGCGCACCCGATGGGGAATGGCATCCGTTCTGGCTGCAGCTCCCGCCTGCGGTGCCCCGTCGGCTTGCAGCGATTGTGGATCGCAAATCTAGGAGGCAGGAGAATGGCCGTTCAGGCGAACCAGCGAGAGGATGCCCTCAATCGGGCACTGCTGCAGATCGAGAAGCAGTTTGGCAAGGGGTCGGTGATGCGCCTGGGCGAGCGCCCCCGCCAGCACGTCGAGGTGATCCCGACCGGTTGTATGCCGCTAGATCTGGCGCTCGGCGTTGGCGGGCTGCCGCGTGGTCGTATCGTCGAGATCTACGGGCCAGAGTCGAGCGGCAAGACGACGGTGGCGCTGCAGGTGATCGCCGAGGCGCAGCGCGCCGGCGGGATTGCCGCCTTCGTCGATGCCGAGCACGCCCTCGACCCGGTCTACGCCGCCAACCTAGGGGTGGACGTGGACAACCTCCTCATCTGCCAGCCGGACTGGGGCGAGCAGGCGATGGAGATCACCGACGTTCTGGTGCGCAGTGGCACGGTGGACCTGGTGGCGGTCGACTCGGTGGCGGCGCTGGTGCCCAAGGCCGAGATCGACGGCGAGATGGGCGACTCCTTCGTGGGCATCCAAGCGCGCCTGATGAGCCAGGCGATGCGCAAGTTGAGCGGCAGCCTCAGCCGGGCCAACACCACCTGCTTGTTCATCAACCAGATCCGCGAGAAGATCGGCGTCATGTTCGGCAACCCCGAGGTGACCCCGGGCGGGCGGGCGCTGAAGTTCTACGCAAGCGTGCGCATCGAGGTGCGCCGCATCGAGTCGCTGAAGCAGGGCACCGAGGTAATTGGCAACCGCGTGCGCGCCAAGATCGTGAAGAACAAGGTGGCGCCCCCCTTCCGCGAGGCGGAGTTCGACATCATCTTCGGCAAAGGGATCAGCCGCGCCGGTGGCCTCCTCGACGTGGCCGAGAAGCTGGGGATCATCTCTAAGTCCGGCACCTGGTGGAGCTACGGCGACGAGCGCATCGGCCAGGGACGCGACAACGCCCGCAACTACCTGGACGAGCATCCCGACGTGGCCCGCGAGATCGAGGGCCGCGTCCGCGCCTCCTTCCAACAGGCGCCTGGCGACGAGGTGGCCGCCACTGCCAGCGACGACGAGGAAGCGCTGGACGAGTAGCCAGCCACCAGAGCCCCCCCGGCCCCCCGAGATCGGGGGGAGCTCTGTTTCTTGGCCCCCCCAGCCCCCCAAGTATGGGGGGAGCTCTGTTTCTTGGCCCCCCGGGCCCCAAAGCCCCCCCGGCTTCGGGGGGGATGGGGGGGCCAACCTCGGCCATAGCCCCCGATCTTGGGGGGATGGGGGGCCTTCCCATTGGCTTAGCGGCCGGCTAGCAGCGGCTGCCGGGTGCTCGCGGCCTGGGTGAACAGGGCAATCATCGCCCGGTTGAACGCCGGCAGGTCGCCCGGATTACGGCTCGACACCCAGTTGCCATCAGTGACCACCTCTTGGTCGAGCCAGGTGCCGCCAGCGTTGCGGATGTCGTCCTGCAGCGTGTAGTAGCTGGTGAGCGTGCGCCCGCGCACCAGGCCGGCGGAGATGAGCAGCCAGGGCGCGTGGCAGATGACCGCAATCGGCTTGCCGGCGGCGTCCATCGCCCGCACGAACGCCTGCGCTGCCCAGTTCATCCGCAGCGCGTCGGCGTTGATCACTCCCCCGGGGAGCATCAGCGCGTCGTACTCCTCAGCCTCAATGTCATCCAGGTTGTGATCCACGTCTACCTGGATGCTCTTCTCATCGTGGCGCATCGCCTGGATTCGGCCCGGCTTCGGGGCCACCACCTCCACGCGGGCGCCGGCGTCGCGCAGCGCCTCCAGCGGCGAGGTCAGCTCCACCTCCTCGAAGCCATCAGTGGCGAGGATCGCCACGCGCATCCCGGATAGCTCAGGCATTGGGGTACCCCTTTCGCGTGCCGGATTCGGTGCCGCGAGCGGCACCAGACCGCCGGGGCGTACCTCCCCGGCAGCCGGCCGCGCCAAACCCCACGCCGATCCGGTGTCTCCCCGTGGCGCCCGCTCGCTTACGGCACGGCCTGGAGGTTGCGTTTGGCCTGATCGATGACGGCGCGGATCGCCTTCAGCTTTTCGGGGTCCGGCTGAGGGGGCTGGTAGGCCGCCAGCAGCTCCTGGAACTGCTGGTGCGCGCGCTCCACCAGCTTCGTCTCACCCTGCGCCTCGGCGGCGAACTCGTGCCAGACGGTGCGGTCCAGCAGCCGCGGGTGCCACAGCGCCTCACGGAAATGCCGCAGGGTGTGCTCGCAGTTGAGGTAGGTGGTTTGCGCGCCGAAGCCAACCTCCTCAATCGCCTCCAACGCCAGCGTCTCGGGCGAGACGGAGAGCGGCTGCGCCAGCCGGCGCACGTGCTCGGTGACCTCCCGCTCGATCAGGAGCTGCTCCGGCGACAGCGTTTTGCCCGACTCGAGCATCCCTTCCCCGACGCCCGGCTGTATCCCGGTGTAGGCGGCGATCGTCATCGCCTTCAGCGCCTTTTCCATGGCGGCGGCAAGCCCGGGGAACTTGGCGTCGCAGTAGTCGTCGGCGCCGGAGATGCCGGCCGTCACGCCGCTGACGCGCTGCAGGAACTCGCGCGTGCCAAAGTTGAGCAGCATCGCCTCCGGCGAGCAGTAGGAGGCGTTGCCGCTGCGCATATCGACGCTGCCGCAGGCTAGGCCGACGCCGACCGGAGTCTCCGGGCGCAGCGCCTTCATCGCCACCCAGGTGCCGATCACCTCCGCCGCGGTCACGGTGATCGCCCCCGCCAGCGTCACCGGCACGCTGGCGCCGACACAGGCCATGGTGCCCAGACCGCACTCCATTCCCCGGGAGACGCGCCAGGCGAGGAAATCAGCCGCCCGCCGGCAGAGCCGCAGCGGCGAAGTGAGGAAGACGCCCCCGATGAGGAAGCGGTCACGGCGCCCCTCCCAGATCTCGCCAATCTCCGCGAGGTACTCGAACTGCTCGACGTGGTGGGGATAGGTGTAGCCGGGCCGGCGGGCGTGCTCGCAGAGGAGGGCCACGGCTTCCAGCGGCTCCAGCAGCGGTGGCACGTCGGTCATTAGCAGCGCGTGGCCGACATCGCCGGCGGCGATCACGTCGCCCAGGCGGATCATCGTCAGGAAGTCCTGACGATTGCCGGGACGGCGCTCGCGCTTCGCCCAGTCGAGGTAGAACTGCGCCACCTGCACCCCCAGCGTCGGCAGCCCCGGCGCGACGCGGCGTGGTGCCTCCGCTGGCGCCGGATGGGCGGCACGCAGCGCCTCCAGCACCCCCGTCACCAAGGCCGGAGGAAACCAGGCACGCTCGGCCGCGTGGTCCACCCGGGCGCCGGCCCGCTCCAGAGCCTCCCGGAGCTGTGCGTTCTGGATCATCATGCCGACGCGCTCCAGGGTGCGCAGCACGGCGTCGCGGATCTGCTCGCAGTCGGAATCGGTCAGAAGTGTCTGCTGCAACATGGCCTCTCCCTCCGCTCGGATTGGTTACGGCCCGCAACGAACAACCAGAGTACTTCGCGGGATGCACCGCTGGCGGTGCCGTGCGGTGCGAGGCAGCCTGTCGCAGGTAGTTCGCCGGGCAGTGGCGACAGCCCTTGCGCCTCTTGCGGCGATTCGCGGGGGTGGGTTTGTGTGCGGAAGCCCTGGCGGGCGGCGCCGCCCGCCAGGAAGCTCCCTTAGAGGTCGCGCAGGTGGTAGGGGATCCCTCGCGCCTGCAGTGCCGCCTGGATCACCTCCGCCGGCACCTGACGGGGGGTGGTGCCAGCGCGCACCGCCAGGGTGGCGGCCAGTCCGGCGACCTGACCAGTGAGCGCGGCGGCCGGGATCACCCGCGTCACCTCCCAGGCGTCGTCGGCCGACGAGATGCAGCGCCCGGCAGCCAGGAGACCGTCGCAGCCGCGCGGCACCAGCGTGCCGTAGGGAATCTCCCACACCGGTCCTGGCCGCCGCCAGTCGGCCACCAGGCCGATGGAGTCCTCGAAGCGCTGCCCGTCCTGACCATCGCGGAGGGTGGCCTGGCCGACGATGCGCCAGGTTTTGCGGAACTGCGCCATGGAGGGGAGCTGCAGCGGGTACAGGCGGTCGCGGCCGGCTTCGCCCTCCTCGGCCTGCGCGCGCCGGTAGTACTCGCGCACGAGCCGGTGCGTCTCGAGCACGAAGTGCGAGACCTCCTTGCCGTCGGCGGCATCCCAGCGCCGGCGTTCGGGCGCGGTGTCGAACCACTCCCCGTTGTAGGCCAGGCGAATGGCATCCATCAGCTCAATACCCTGGCCGCTCTCGGCCACCCGCTGTGCCTGGGCCACCGCGGCCTGGAAGGCCCAAATGCTGGTGAAGCTCTCGCCTGGGGCGCACTCGGCGCCAGCGCGACGGGCGAGGTCGGCGTCGCCAGTGGCATCCACGAAGCAGGCGGCGCGCAGCAGGCCGCGGCCGCTCTTGTTCTCCACCGCCAGGCCCACCATGCGCTCGCCCTCCAGCAGCGGCAGGCAGGCGAGGGTGTCCAGCCACAGGGCAACGCCCGCCTCCTCCAGCAGTTCGTCCAGCGCAAGGGTGAACGCGGCGGGGGAGAAGGTGAGCTGGTAGCGGCTGGTGCGCCCGTCCACCGGGGAGCGGCGCCAATCTTCCGGCACCGTGCCTGGTCCGTAGCGCGTGCTGGCGTGCAGCAGCTCCTCGGCAATGCCAAAGGTTACCTGCCGGCCGCGGCCATCGCACAGCGGCAGGTAGATGTTCACCAGGCCGGCGGTGGCCAGCCCGCCGGTGAGGATCATCTTCTCGACCAGCGCCACGCGCAAGCCGGCCCGCCCCGCCTCCAGGGCGGCTGCCACCCCGGCCACGCCCGCGCCCACGACCACCACGTCGTACTGCTTCTCGAACTGCATGGATTCCCTCTCCCCGGGTTACTGACTCCTTTGCCCCGGCTTTCGGCAGGCGCGCGGGGGATCCCTGTCCGCTGCTCCCCGGCCGGGTGCCGAGCTTTGGCGGCGTTGGCGCGAAGGAGGCGCCTGGCCGCTGGCGAACTGAGAGAGGGGAGGCAACTGTGGCACGTATTACCCTTGAGATTTGCGCTGGCTCCATCGATGACGCGATTGCCGCGGAGGCAGGCGGTGCCGACCGCGTTGAACTGAACTCTAGCCTTATGCTGGGGGGGCTCACCCCTTCTCTTGGCACGCTGGTGGAAGCCCGCCGGGCGCTGCGAATCCCGATCTGCTGCATGGTGCGGCCCCGCGGCGGCGGCTTCTGCTATACGGCGGCCGAGATGAAGACGATGGAGCGCGACGTGGAGCTGGCGGTTGCCCACGGTGCCGATGGGGTGGTGTTCGGGATCCTCACCGGCGACGGCCGGATCGATGCGCCCCGAACGCGCCGGCTGATCGCCCTGGCTGGCGGTCGGGAAGTGGTCTTCCACCGCGCGTTTGACGTGGTGCCGGATCCGTTCGCCGCCCTGGAGCAGTTGATTGACTTGGGAGTCACCCGCATCCTCACCTCTGGCCAGGAAGCTACGCCCTACAACGGGGCGGCGCTCATCCGCCGCCTGATCGAGCGCGCCGCGGGGCGCATCGAGATCCTGCCCGGAGGAGGGATCGACCGCTTCAACCTGGCGGATGTGATCGCGCGCACCGGCTGCACCCAGATCCACATGGCGCTGCACCGGAGCCGAACCGATACCTCGGCCGCCGCCAGGCCGCATGTTTACTTCGGTGGCGAGCTGCGCCCGCCCGAGACGGAGTACGCGGTGATCGACACCGAGGCGGTGCGCTGCGTGGCCGACGAGTTGGGCCGCCTGCCGGCCCCTTGAGCACGCCCCGCGGGTTTACGTGGTTGGGGCCGTCTCCCGCTGGCGGTGGCCTCGCGCCCGGCCGGCGCGAGGTCCAGGCCGTGCCCCGCGCGCGGCGGAACGGAGCAACCGATGGGGCAGTGGAACCTGGCGGAGACAACCTGGGGGTTGGCCGCGGAGCAGTACGCGGTGGCGGTGCTGCCGGTGGGCGCCACCGAGGCCCATGGCCCCCACCTCCCCTACGCGACCGACACCCTCCAGTGTGAGGCCCTGGCTCGGCGGGCCTGCCAGCTTGCCGATTCCCGCGGCGCGCGCGTCCTCTGCCTGCCGGCGCTTCCCTACAGCGTGTGCGAGAACGGCCTCGGCTTCCGCTGGACCATGAGCCTGCGCCCGAGCACCCTCTTCCGGGTGGTGACCGACCTGGTCGCCTCCTGCGAGGCGCACGGGATCCCCAAGCTGCTGCTGTTGAACGGGCACGGTGGCAACGAGTTCCAGCCGCACTTGCGTGAGCTGTGCCGGCAAACCAGCGTGCAACTGATGCTGGTGAACTGGTGGCAGGTGGACCGCGAAGCGCACGCCCGCCTCTTCGTGGCGCCGGGCGAGCACGCCGACGAGATGGAAACCTCGCTGATGCTGGCCCTGCACCCGGATCTGGTTCACCTGGACCGCGCCGGCAATGGCGCAACCCGCGCCCCACGCTTCACGGCGATGCAGGAGGGCTGGGCCTGGGTTGCCCGCCCCTGGGAGCGCTTGACCATTGACGGCACCGTGGGCGACCCCACCCACGCCACGGCGGCCAAGGGCGCTGCCTTCCTGGAGGCGCTGACGGAAAAGCTCGCCAACCTGCTGGTGGAACTCGCGAACAGCCTGGTAGATGACTGGTATCCGTACCAGGGCCGGTGACGCGACACCCGGATCGGCCCGGCGGGGGATGAATGACAACGGTTCGCTGGCGCATCGCCTGGGTGACGGTGGCCCTGCTGCTGCTTGGCCGGCCGCTGCTGGCCGGTGAGGGCGAGCGCCCCCGCGTCGGCCTGGTGCTCAGCGGCGGCGGGGCGCTGGGAATGGCCCACGTCGGCGTCCTCGAGTGGCTGGAGGCCCACCGCGTTCCGGTGGACTACATCGCCGGCACTAGCATGGGCGGGGTGATCGGGGGCGCCTACGCCACCGGCATGACGCCCGCGGAGCTGCGCCGCCTGCTGACCCACATCCGCTGGGAAGAGGCGTTTCGCCGCGACCCACCCTATTCCCAACTCACCTTTCGGCGCAAAGAAGACGCGATCGCCTTCCCCGGCGGGTTCGTCTTCGGCTGGCGAGAGGGGTTGAAGTGGCCGCGCGGCCTCATTCCGGCCCACCCGGTCGGCCTGCTCCTGAGCCGGATCAGCCTTCCCCACACCAGCGACGACTCGTTTGATACCCTGCCGATCCCGTTCCGCACCGTGGCGGTGGACCTGGAGTCGGGCGAGGAAGTGGTGATCGGCGACGGGTCGCTGCCGCTCGCCCTGCGGGCAACGATGGCGATCCCCGGCGTGTTCACCCCGGTGGAGTGGCAGGGGCGGCTGTTGGCCGATGGCGGCATGTTGAACAACCTTCCCACGGATGTCGCCGTGCGCCTGGGCGCCGAGCGCGTCATCGCCGTCTACGTTGGCGGGCGGTTGGATCGCGGCACGCTGGAGTCGCCACTCGACCTGCTATCACGCTCGGTGAACATCATCACCCGCCAAAGCGTGCGCCGCAACCGACTGCTGGCCGATGTCTTCCTCACCCCTGACCTGGAGGGGTTCGGTACCAGCGACTACGACCGCGCCGAGGCGTTGATGGACGCCGGCTACCAGGCGGCCAACACCTACGCTGAGCCGTTGCGGGCGATGGCGCTCGGGGAGGCCGAGTGGGCGGCCTACCTGGCGGCCCGGCAGGCACGCGAGCGCGGCCGGATCTTCACGCCCGCCTTTGTTCGGGTTGCCGGCGTTGACGGGCGCCAGGCGGCGGCGATCGCCCGATCCCTGCGGCACCACGTCGGCCGGCCGCTCTCGCCGCGGGCGCTCGATGCGGAGCTGACCGCCATCGCCGGCTGCGGCCGCTTTGAGAGCCTCACCTACGAGCGCGCGCGCCTGGACGGCAGCGAGGGCATCCTGGTGCGGGTGCAAGAGAAGCCGTACGGCCCGCCGTTCGTGAACGCCCTGCTGGAGATCGACGGCACCCGCGTTGGGGAGACCCGCTTCAGCGTGCCCGGTCGCCTTACCCTGTTTGGGCTGGGGTGCCCCAGCGCCGAGCTCCGCGCCGACGTGAGCTTTGGCTCTCGCACCCTCCTCGCCGCCGAGTACTATCGACCCTGGGGCCGCCACGGCTGGTTCGCCGCGCCGCGCCTCTTCACCGACCGCGACCGCCTCGATGTCGACCAGGGCGCCGCTGGCCTGGCCGAGTACTCCACCCGGCGTACCGGGCTGGCCCTGGCACTGGGCCGCTACCCTAACCGTGATACCGAGCTGCGCGCCGGCCTGTTCCTCGGCCACCTCAGCACCTCGGTGCGCCGCGGCGACCCAACACTGCCCGCCGCGTCTGGCGCCGACCATGCCCTCTTCGCCTCCTGGGTGACCGACGGACAGGATAGTGCCGTGGTGCCCACACGCGGGCTGCGCCTGGAGGCCAACGCGCAGTGGCGACTGCGAACGCCGGGGGTGCCGCATGACTTCCTGCAGGTTTCCGCGGAGGCCTCCACCTTCCGTCCCCTTAGCCCCCGCGCGTCGCTGTTTGCCTTCGCCTCAGCCGGCACCACCCTTGGGGAAGATGCCCCTCTGGTCTACCAGTTCCCACTCTCCGGGCCGCTGCTCCTGACGACCTGCGGGCGGGCCGAGCCGCGCGGCAGCCACCTGGCCCTGGCCGGCATCGGCGCCCTGCACCGCGTCTCGCAACTACCGGCGCCGGTTGGCGGCCGCATTCACCTCGCCGCCTGGTACCAGTACGGCAGCGTCTTCAGCGACAACCAGCCGGATGCCTCTGCTGGCTGTCTCGGCGGCGGCCTCCTGGCGGAGACGCTGGCCGGCCCGCTCTTCCTTGGCGCCAGCCTGGGCGGAGGCTCCGGGGTGCGCCTCCATTTTGCCCTCGGCCACTTCTTCAAGGCCACTGGCTTTTGAACGGGTGTTCCGACCGCAGGAGATGGCTGGAATGCCCGAGCAATCGGGCTTCGGGGGTTGAGAAGCCGCATCGCTGCGGCGCTCCGCTACTTTACCCAGGCAACTGACCGGAGTGCCCGAGCAATCGGGCTGCGGGGGTTGAGAAGCCGCATTGCTGCGGCGCTCCGCTGCTCTACCTGGGAAATGGTCTCTTGCCATCTTGGGTGGCCGCCCGCCGGGTATGGGGATCTCCTGCGGCGGCCGGCGGGACGCCGGCGATCCGGACGGTCGGCGTTGGTGACGCCTCCTACGGCGTGGGGATGCCGCGCTGCCGGGGTGCTCCGACTGGCTCCCGGTTTCGGGCGAGGAGCCCTGCCCGTGGGGGCAGGTTTCGGGCTGGGCTGCCGCGGGAACGCTGCCCCTCGCGGGCCGCGCCGGCTCGCGAGGGAGTGCGCAATGGTTCTGGAAACGGTGGTCGCGGAGGGGTTGGCACACCTCTCTTACCTGCTGGGCGACGAGGATGCCGGCATCGCCGCCGTCATCGACCCGCGCCGCGACGTGGAGGTCTACCTGGAGCTGGCGCGGCGGCATCACCTGCGGATCACCTGCGCCGTGGAGACGCACATCCACGCCGACTTCGTCTCTGGAACCCGCGAGCTGGCGGCGGCCACCGGCGCCGAGATCTGCACGCCGGAAAGCGACGCCTACCGCTTCGCCCGCCGGTCGCTGCGAGAGGGGGATACCCTCGCGCTGGGAGATCTCTGCTTGCGGGTGCTCCATACCCCGGGCCACACCCCGGAGCACCTCTCGCTGGTGGTTAGCGGCGGCGATGAGGGCGAACCGTGGGCGGTCTTCACCGGCGACACCCTCTTCGCCAACGAGGTGGGTCGGCCGGACTTGCTGGGCGGCGGCACCGAGGAACCGCTGGCGCGCCAGCTCTACCACTCGCTGCACGACAAGCTCCTGCCGTTGGGCGACGGCGTGTTGGTCTACCCGGCGCATGGGGAGGGCTCGCCGTGCGGCGCGCGGATCGGGGCCCGCCGCGTGACGACCCTCGGCTACGAGCGCCGACACAACCCGCGCCTGCAGGCCGGAAGCGAGGAGGCGTTCGTTCACGACCTGCTGGCGTCGCTGCCGGAGCCGCCGGCCTACTACCCGCGGGTGAAACAGGTGAACGCCGAGGGGCCACGGGTGCTGGGAAGTCTCCCTTACCTGCCGCTGCTGGATACGGAGGAGTTCCGCGCGCGGATGGCAGCCCCCGACGCGGTCGTCCTCGACACGCGGGAGGTGCTCGCCTTTGGCGGTGGACACATTCCTGGCGCCACCAGCATCGCCCTGCGGGAGGCGTTCCCGATCTGGGCCGGTCGCCTGTTGGCACCCGAGCAGCCCCTGCTGCTGGTGCTGGAAACGAACGCCGATGCCGACCGCGTGCAGCGGCACCTGCTGCGCGTTGGGCTGGAGCAGATCGACGGCATCCTGCGCCGCGGGATGCGCGGCTGGGCGGAGGCCGGCCTCCAGTTCGAGCGGATCCGGCAGGTGAGCATCCACGAGCTTCGGGAGTGGCTGAACAACGGCCACGCCGATGACTTGCAGATTGTGGACGTGCGCAGCGACGCGGAGTGGCGCCAGGGCCACATCCCCGGGGCGATTCACTTGCACGCGGCCCACCTCACGGAGCGGATGGACGAGTTGGACCGTGCCCGACCGGTGGTCGTCTACTGCGGCAGTGGCTACCGGGCGACGACCGCCGCCAGCATCCTGCAGCGGAGCGGCTTTCGCGATGTCTCCAGCGTGCCCGGCAGCATCCACGCCTGGCGCGCCGCCGGCTACCCGCTGGTGCAGTGAAGGGAAGTGGCCGTCGGGGGCGAAACTACCCCGAGGGTCTCGTGGTGACAGATTCGCGGAAGGCAGGGAGGCGACAGCAGGTCCTTCTCGTTCTGGGTTCGGCAGTTTTCCTGAGCCTGGCGGCCAGCATCGCCGACACGTCGTTCAACAACTTCGTCAACGACACGTTCCACATCTCAGCCGGGGCGCGGGGGCATCTGGAGTTCCCGCGCGAGTTGCCCGGTTTCCTCACCGCGCTGCTCTCCGGCGCGCTTTTCTTCATGGTGGAAACGCGCACCGCGGCGCTGGCTGCCCTGGGGGTGGCCGCCGGCCTCTTTGGCCTGGCCGCGCGCGGCGACCACTACCTGAGCATGGTCGCCTTCATGGTCCTCTGGAGTGCCGGCACGCACCTGATGATGCCGCTGCAGGGATCGATCATCCTCGGCCTGGCGGAGGAGGGGAAGCAGGCCACGCTGCTGGGGCGCCTCGGCAGCGCCGGCACCGCCGCGACGATCATCGGCTGCGGGTTCCTCTGGTTCAGCATTCAGCGCCTGCACCTCGACTACTCGGTGCTCTTCGCGATCAGCGGGGTGGCGGCGGTCGGGGCGGCGCTCTTCCTGCTGGCCATGCGCAGCCCCACCGCCAGCGCCCGCCGCAAGCCGTTCCTGGTGCGCCGCCGCTACACCCTCTTCTATATCCTCAGCATCCTCTTCGGCGCCCGCAAGCAGATCTTCATCACCTTTGGGCCCTGGGTGCTGATCAAGGTGTTCCACCAGCCGGCCTCCACCTTCGCCCAGCTTCTGATCCTCAGCTCGATCCTCGGCGTCTTCCTCAAGCCGGTGCTGGGCCAGTGGATTGACCGCTATGGCGAGCGGCCGATCCTCATCGCAGACGCCGTCTTGCTAACCGGCGTCTGCCTCGGCTACGGCTTCGCCGAGCAGCTTGGTTTGGGCCGCCATGCGATCACCCTGATCTACGTCTGCTATATGCTCGACCAGGTGCTCTTCGCCACCGGCATGGCCCGCACCACCTACCTCGACAAGATCGCCGTGGAGAAGTCGGACCTCGCCCCGACGCTGTCACTCGGCGTCAGCCTCGATCACCTCGTCTCGATGACAGTGCCAACGCTCGGGGGCTTGCTGTGGGACCGCAGTGGCTACGCCTACGTCTTCCTGGCGGCGGCGGTGTTGGCGGTGCTGAACGGGGTGGCCGCAAGCTGCATCCGCACCCCGAAGGGGGTCAGCGCCCCGGGTCAGTGATGCCGAGGTCCACGCCGTTCGCTTTGAGGTCGCGCACGAGGCGGTTCAGGCGCTCGGTGAGGCGGGTATGGCGCGCGTCGAGGAGGGCGACGCGGGCACGCAGTTGCTGGGTGTCCGGCTCGGGGATCGCCGCGCCCTGCGCGTCGGTCACCTCCACCTCGGGGCGCTCTGTCTCCTGAACAGGCGGCGCCGGCCGGCGGGCCGTCTGCAGCTCTTCGCGCGCTTCCGCCAGATCACGGCGCAGGGCGGTCACCTCCTGCCGCAGCTCCGCCAGCTCGGCGCGCACCTGGCTTTGCGCCCGCTCGGTGCCGCGAAGCCGCGGCCCCAGGGCCAGCGAGAAGATCACCGCCATGGCTGAGAGGACCAGGGCGGCCACGGCGAATCGGTTGTCGGTGTGCGGGCGCGCGTCGGCGCCGCGGAAGCTCTTCTCTTGCATCGCGCTCTTCCTCACCACTTGATAGTTCAGTAGTTCGACCCTCAGCGCCGAATGCCCTGCCGTGGGAACGCGGCCGCGGGGTGGCAGGAGCCTTTCTGCCGCCCCGCGAAGGGATGCCCAGTTCCGGAACCAGAAGGGCGTCCCGCATGGTCCGACGGCATCCGCGCATCTTGGGGAGGGGTCGACGCCACCTCGGCGGGGTGGTGGCGCTGCTAGCGGCGGTTGCGGCGCTGCCCGCGCGCGCCGGCGATGCCGCTACGCCGCGGGGAGAGCCGGTGCTGGAACCACCGACGCTGCACAGCCTGGGTGTCTACTGGGTGATCGGTGGCGATGACAACGGCCGGCGCGTTGAGCGCCCTCTTCGGCCGGAAAAAGAAACAGCACACGGAGTTGGCTCCGTGTGCTGTTCGCGCGAGACGGTTCACAGGGATGAGGCGTGATCCTGGGACTCTCGCAGTGGATTACGACGCGACGGTGACGTTGGCTGCCTGGGGCCCTTTGGGGCCATTGACGACCTCAAAGCTGACAACCTGTCCTTCATCGAGCGTCTTGTAGCCGGGGGCTTGAATGGCGGAGTAGTGCACGAAAACGTCTCGGCCTTCCTGAGTCTCGATGAACCCATACCCCTTCGTCGCGTTGAACCACTTAACCCGTCCGGTTGCCATACCCGGAACCTCCTGCGTTGCTTTCCACCGCCACGAGCACCTGCTAAAGGAAAGCCGGCGTGCCGTACCAGGGCTGTACGACGGCGGCAGTGAAAGTGTGATGGGGTGAGTTGCACAAGAAGTATATCACGGCCCAGGCGTTTGTGTAAAGAGCCTGCGCCACTCAGGCGCTGGCTACGGGGCGCCGCCGAACGGCGTTCCCGCGCCTTGACAGGCCCCTCCGATGGTTGTATACTGCCTGCGATGCGATCGACGGGTCAAAGAGTAAGGAGAGGCCCCGCCCAGAGAGGCGCGCGCCCCCCACGAAGCCGCCGCGCTTCGTGGATGAAGCCGCGCGTGCGAGCCTACTACAACCTTATCCTCGCCGGAGTGGTGACGGTGTGCGGCTGCCTATTGGTGGCGGCACCCGCCCTCTTCGGCTTGTCGCCGGAAGCCCGGCCGCTGGGGGGTGTGCTGGCCGGCTATGGCCTGGTGCGCACCTACGGCTTCTACGTGCGTCTGCGCCGGCTGAACCAGTCCGGGCATCCGGAGGGGGGGAGAAGGCCATGAACATCGTCATCATCGGCTGTGGGCGCGTGGGCTCCAGCCTGGCGAATACCCTCTCACAAGAAGGGCACCACGTGACCGTGGTCGACCGCGAGGCGCGGGCGATGCAGCGCCGCCTCGATCCCGATTTCGCCGGCACGAAGGTAGTCGGGAACGCCATGGACGAAGACGTCCTCGCCCGGGCCGGCTTGCGCGAGGCGGATGTGGTGGTAACCCTCACTGAGGGGGATAACCGCAACATCATGATCGCGCAGATCGCTCGCGAGAAGTACGGCGTGAAAAAGGTGCTGGCGCGGATCGTCGATCCGCTGCGGGCGCTGGCCTACCGCGAACTGGGCATCGAGTCGGTTGATCAGACCACGATCATGGGCGCTTACATGCGACGCGCGGTGTTGGGGGATCGCGCCTGCGAAACGGCCAATACCGGGGAATAGACCTCATGTACATCATCGTGATGGGGGGCGGCCAGGTCGGTTACCACCTGACACGGACGCTGATGCAGAAGGGTCACGAGGTGCTGCTGGTGGAGAAGGACCACCGGCGCGCCCTGCTGATCAATGAGGAGCTTGGCCCCGTCGTATTCGAGGGGGATGGCTGCGAATTCCGCACCCTGCAGCAGATCGGCACCAGCCGGGCCGATGTGGTCGTTGCCGTCACCGGCGATGACGAAGACAACCTGGTGGCTTGCCAGATCTCCAAGCGCAACTTCGGCGTGCGGCGGACCATCGCCCGGGTGAACGACCCGCGCAACGAGGACATCTTCCGCCGGCTGGGCATCGATGAGACCGTCTCCAGCACCAAGGTGATTGATGACCTGATCGAGCAGGAGATCGCCACCGGCGACGTGGTGCCGCTGGCCGCCCTGCAGCGCGGCGACCTGGAGATCGTCGAGGCGAGCATTCGCGAAGGCTCGCCCGCGGCCCGCCGGGCCGTGCGCGACCTGGAGCTGCCCGCGGAGTCGCTCATCTCCTGCATCGTCCGCGGCGGCCGCGCGGTGGTGCCCCAGGGCGATACTATCCTCCAACCGGATGACCGGGTGATCGCCCTGGTACACCGCGACCAGGAGGCGGCGCTGCAAACGGTTCTGCGGGGCCCCACCCCCACCTGAGCGCCGCCCCGGAAAACGCCGGGAACATCCTTCCGCGCCCCAGCGTCTCCAGCGTAGGCGGCGCGCGCTGGCGCTCACCAGCGGCGTGCGGCCGTCAGTGATTCTGGTGCGTCTCATGCAAGAGGGTGGGCGTGTTCCTCAGAGGTGAAGTATGACTCGACGAGCAACTCCCTGGCTGCAAGGGATCGCGGGGCTGGCGGTCGCCGTCGGCCTTGCCTGGCTGGCCGGCTGCGGTGGCGCCGGCGGGCCAACGTGGTCCAATAGTGGGCCGACCTACGGTCCCGGCGGCAACCGGCAGACGGTGGGGGGACGGGGGGCGGTGCCCCCGCCGGCCGGCAGCGTGCGCGGCCGGGTGGAGATCCCCGCTCGTCCCAATGGCCTGCGCCGGCCGGTGGCCTGGCATTCCTGGCTGCGCCTTGGCGCGCCGGCAGAGGCGGAGGCCCGCATCGCCCGGGTGCCGCTGGCCGACGCGCGCGTGCGCCTGATCGACCGCGCCACCAAGGAGAACGTCTCCACCACCGTCACCACCGACGCTCGCGGCGAATTCCGCATCGACAATGTGGCTCCCAGCCCCCGCTTCTCGGCACTGGCAACCGACGGCCAGGTGACGCTGGAGGCGGTGCTGCCAGAGGCCGCCGGGCGCTCGGAGGTGCAGGTCGTTCTCAACGAGGCCACCACCGTTGGCGCTGAGGCGGCGCGGTTGGCCGAGGAGGAGGGGCTCACCCCGGAGGCGGGCGCCCAGCTTGCCGCCTACGTGGCCGCGCTGCAGGAGGAGCGCCAGGCAGAGCACTCTGCCGAGGTGCCCAACCTCTCGCGCCCGGAGGAGATCCAGACGCGGGCGCGGCAGCACCTGCTGCGGGCCGCTGACGGGGCCCTCGACGCGGCGCTGGAAACCGGCGAGCGCGCGGAGGCCTGGCGAGCGGTGGCGGCGGCGCAGATCGTGGCGCGGCACCGCCTGAAGCTGGCCAAGAAGGTGCGCCTGACGCCGCTGCAGGGAGAGGCGATCGTGCGCGCCCTGGTTGGCAAGGAAACGCGCACCGTGGCGCCGGAGAAGCTGCTGGCCGCCCTGAAGAAGGCGGGGGTGAAGGACAAGGAAGGCAAGCCGGTCACCACGGCGCACCTCACCGACGCCCTTGCTTCGCTGCAAGCGGCGTTTCCCTCCCTCAAGGAGGTGAAGCTGGAGAAGACGCCGGTGCTGGTGGCGCTGCTGCTGGGCGAGCAGGGCGAGGGACCATTCCAGTTCACCACCCGTGAGCAGATGAAGGCGTTCCTCAAGGAGTTGGTGGGCGAGGTGGAGACGCCGAACGGCCCCACCGGCGCCAAGCAAACCGTGGCCGCCGGCACCGCGAACAGCGCGGCCCCTGCCGCGAACGGCGCCCCCGCTGCCCAGAAGGAGAAGGAGGGCGCGGCTCCGCCCGCAGCAGAGAGTGGCGCCCCTAAGGCGGACTAACGCCCCGGGTAGCGATTCAGAAACGGGTGTCCGGCCGGGCGGTGACGCTCATTCACGGCTTGCGGGCCGCTCCCCCGGCGCCGCGCGCAGCTCTGCCACCACCGCGGTGGAGCCGGTGACCAGCGTCGCCTCCCCACGGACCACCGACACCTCGACGAGGTCGGCCGGCTCCTTCAGCCGGAGGGCCAGCCCGCCGCAGGTCAGCTCCTTGCCGCGACAAAGAACCACCCGCTCGATGGCGCCGGCCTGGTTACGCCGCACCAGGCACAGCTCGGCATCGGTGCGCAGGCCCCACTCCCTCTGCACCAGAAGGCCCGCCTCCCTCAGGGCCGGGCGGAGGCCCAACGGGTTCTCCACGTCCGCGGCCACCAGCAGGTCGCGCCGGCCATCGACGAGGCGCACCTCCACGGCGGCGTGGTTGTCGGGGTAGGCGGCGCCGGCAGGGGTGTGCAGCGCCAGGCGGCGGGCACTCGCCACGGCCGGGCGCGTTCCGTACGGCTCCAGGATGCCAACGAACGCCGAGCGCAGCGGCGCCTGGGCCGCCTGGCGGCGCACCAGCAGGCGCGGGATCCAGGCCTCCTCGTTCGTCTGGAATCCACCCGGGCACACCCACGCCTCGGCGGTGTAAACCTGAGCGCCACGCGTCAGGCCGGTGTAGCGCAGGTGCGTTTCCTGCCCCGACGGCCCGTGGCCATCGCGGTCGTTCACCTTCCAGTCGGCCACCCAGCCGGGGGTCGCCTCAAAGTCACCCCGGAAGTGGCGCATCTGCGTGTCGTGCCCATAGTCAGCGGCCGGCGCCAGGTTCAGGCCGGTGGTGGTAAGGTCGCCGAAGTGGCTGTGCAGGAACCAGGCGTGGTCGTTGCCGCCGACGACGCGGAACAGATCGAGCAGGTAGCACGCCTCTGGCGAGAGATCCACCAGCGCCACGGTGCGCTCGTACTGCGGCGCGGCGACCAGCGCCGGTGCCGAGGCCCGAATGGCGTGGAACTCCTTACCGTCGGCCCACAGCGTCGTCTCGCCGTTGCCAGCCACCTGGTCCTTGCCATCAATGACCACCGTGTTGTGCCCGGCCGACCTGACGTACCAGGAGAACTTCGGCCCGCTCCAGCCCCCGAAGTGAACCGGGGGGTAGCCGAACTCGGGGAGTAGGTCCAGGCCGCGGGCGAAGAGGCCGAGGTTGAGGCCGTCGTGATGCCCGTGGGCACCGCCGGCGTCGTAGTCGAGCCAGGCAGCGCGGGCGTGAGCGCCGCTGCCGGAGCGCAGGATCGCCAGGCGCCACTGCTCCTTGTTGACGCTCCCCAGGCGCAGTTCCTCACCCTCGCGGTCGATGACGCGCTTCAGGTCGCGCTGCAGCGCGGCCGGGTCGGCGGCGAAAAGGTCGTAGGGGAGTCCCTCCGCGCGTCCCCCGTTGCTCTGGTAGAGGACCTGCGCGAAGGCGACATCGCCGGTCGCCTGGTAGAGTTGCCAGAGGAAGGCGTGCGGCGCGGGCCCCACGCTTGGAGGAAGCGGCATGACTGGCCTTTCCTGGCTCCCCGCGGTGTTGGCGACCGCAGAGCGGGGGACCGACCCGAGGTTCAGGCCCAGGTAACGGCGCACCGGGGTGACGTAGGTGCCGGAGTCGCCCGTTTGCGGGTAGTAGGCGCCGAGGCACCAGGTGTCGATGTGGAAGCGGTAGGTCTGGTGCAGCCGCGGATGGCGCTTGAGGATGGCGGGGAGAAACTCCGGATCGACGCGGGCGTAGTAGCCGAGGAACTCCGCCAGGTTGTTGGGGCCGATGGTGGAGTAGCCCGCCAGGCCCTTCTCGCCAGTCATGCCGTCCACGGCGGTGCAGCGGGTGATGATCTCGTCGATCATCGCCTCGATGGCGGCGCGGTCGGCCGGCCAATCGAGGATCGTGCGGCAGAGGGCGACGGTGACGTCAGTCGTCGGGTAGTTAGAGGCGATCTTGTGGCGGTTGACCACGGCGTCGCGCAGGATCCGCTCCTCGATGTTGCGCTGGATCTGGGCAAAGGAGTCCTTGGGGTTCTCCAGTTGGTACTGCCGCGCCTTCCGCGAGAGGAACGCCACCAGCTCCGGGTCCTCGCGCAGCCCCTCGAACACCTGGTCGTAGGCGAAGGCGAGCGCGCGCGTTTCCTGACAGGCGTCGTGCCAGGTGGAGACGTAGCCGGCCGCGCCCGGCTGCTCGTAGACCTTTCCCTGCAGCTTGAAGTCGTGCGTCGGATAGAGGTCGGCCACCCGGTCGAGCAGCACCCCCGCCTTGTGAGCATAGATCGGCTCGCCGGTGACGACGTAGGCGGCGGCCAGGTGGGTGATCCCGGCGACGATTGCCTGCTTCCACTGTCCGTAGATCAGGTAGCAGCCGATGAAGCGCCAGCGCTTGTCGCCATCGACATACCCTTCGCCGTCATCCACCCCGAACTGGCGCAGCGGGTCGTCCGCCGCCGGGTGCTCCTCGTTGAAAAGGAGGGAGCGGTCGGCCCGCCGCGGGTCGAAGACGCCGTGCTCGTCGAGGCCGGAGCGGTAGAAGCGGGCGAAGTCGTTCTTCGGGAAGGCCACCTGGCAGTGCGGGCAGACCACCTTCCAGGGGCGCTGCAGGGCATCGATCTGCCAGGTGTACATCGGCACGCCCTCTTTACAGGCAGGGCAGTGCCCGTTCGACCACACCATCCACGAGCGGGTGATGGTGCTGCCGAACATCAGGTCCCACAGTTCCTCGTCGGAACGTTGCGTCCACCACTGGGCTCGCGCGACGATCTGTCGCTGCATCTCGGCCGCCCAGGGGTAGCGCGCGATGTTCGCCTGCGCTTTCTCCACCAGGTGGCGCGGGTAGAAGATGCTGCTCTCTTTCATGGCAGGCGCTCCTTCCGCTCGGCTGGGCACGGTGACCCCCACCAGGCCGGCGGTCACCGCGGCCGCCAGCAGGCCGGCCAGGCGGAGCGGCCAGGCCGGGTGTCGGGCGTGCGTGCGTCGCTTCAATGGGGTCGCGGGGAAAAGGTCGGTCGCGCCGCGGGCATGGTTCTGGCGCCCCACGGCTCGGCCCGCCCACCGGGCGCCGTGGCGATGGTGGAAGAGGCAGATACGCATCGGGTCCTCCCGCTGCCCGTCGCCGGCCGCAACCGGGCGCGCCAGCCGCCGGCAAGGGCGAAGGCTTCAGGTTCGGCGGTTGGGCGGCGATTCCCGCCACACCGTTTTGGCGCCTGCTGCCCTCAGGAGTGCGGGTTTTCCTCGGCGGAGAGGAAGGTGGCTTTCAGGCCGGGGAACTCGCCGGACGACCGAACTCGCTGCGCGGCCTGTTGCAGCGCCTCGGCGCGCGGCGACTCGAGCATCACCCGCAGCAGCGGCTCGGTGCCCGAGGGCCGAACTAACACCCGGCCCTCGCCCAGCAGCAGCGCCTCGGCATCCCGGAGCGCCTGGCCGAGCGGCGTCGAGTCGTGCCAATCGAGGCCCGGCAAGAGCGGGATGTTGATGAGGATCTGGGGGAACATCACCACCGGGGCGCACAGCACCGAGAGGGGCTTGCCCGCGCGCCGCATGGCGGCGAAAAGCTGGATGGCGGTGAGCATGCCATCACCGGTATTCAGGTGATCCAGGAAGATGATGTGCCCGGATTGCTCTCCGCCAAGCAGGATGCCTGCCTGGCGCATCTGGGCGTAGACCTCGCGGTCGCCCACGCGGGCGCGCTCCAGGCGGATGCCCGCCTCGGCCAGCGCCCGTTCGGTTCCCAGGTTGGTCATCACCGTGCCGACGATCGCCTCCCCGGGAAGTTGGCCATCCGCCAGGCGCTGGGTGGCGAGGACGTAGAGGACGTGGTCGCCATTGCGCACTAGGCCGCGTTCGTCCACGAAGATCGCCCGGTCGGCATCGCCATCAAACGCCACGCCGGCATCGGCCCCGGCACGGCGCACCGCCTCCGCCAGCAGACCGGGGTGGGTAGCCCCGCAGCGGTCGTTGATGTTGCGGCCGTCGGGGTGGTGGCACAGCGCCCGCACTTCGGCGCCGAGCGCACGGAAGAGGGTGGGGGCCAGCGCTGAGGCGGCGCCGTTGGCGCAATCGACCACCAGGCGCAGGCCATCGAGGCGGGTGGTGGTGGTCGCGGCCAGGAAGTGGCGATAGGCCGCCGCCGCCCCGCGCCAGGGGCGGAGGAGACCGGGGCGCGGGCGTTCGGCGGTTTCGGCGGCATCCGCGTCCAGAAGCGCCTCGATGCGCGCCTCGGTAGCCGGGGACAGCTTGGCTCCCTCACGGGTAAAGAACTTGATGCCGTTGTCGGGGGCCGGGTTGTGCGAGGCGGAGATGACGCAGCCGGCATCGGCGCCCGCCAGCACGGTGAGACAGGCCACCCCCGGAGAAGTCATCACCCCAACCGGGCGAACTTGCCAGCCGGCGCTTGCCAGGCCGGCGGCCACCGCCGCTTCGAGCATCGGGCCGGACTCGCGCGTGTCCCGCCCCAGGATGATTACCCCCGGCCGCCCGTCGGCCAGCACCTGCCCGGCGGCGAAGCCCACGCGCACGGCCAGTTCCGGCGTTAGCTCCCGATTGGCACGGCCCCGCAGGCCATCGGTGCCGAAACGTGGCCTCATGGAGTACCCAGGCTTTCGCGCGTGAGAAACACCTTCACGCGTGCCTTCTCGTCGGAAACCAACTTGATCCCCTCGGGAGGAAGCAACCGCACCTCCTGGATGATCGTTGACGTTGCCCCGCTGAGGTTAACCGGCTCGGTGGCCACTGCCTGCACGTTCCCCAGCGCCCGGTCACTTCCCGACACCGTTACTGCCACGGGGTCCAGGATCACTGAGGCCACCATGAAACCGGGAGCGGGCCGTCCCGCCCAGCGCAGCACGATCGGTGCCACCTTATACTGCGGCACCCGGGCGATCCGAACGTGGACGACGACCTGCGAGGGGATGATCGCCACTCGCGGCACCGGTTCGTCGCGGCTGTCGAGGGCCTGGATCACCGCGTCGCGCTCGACATCGCCGGCCGCCCCGCGCACCGGCACCCGCGCCTCCAGCCGCGTCACCTGCTCGACCAGGCTGCCGGCGCCCCTCACCAGGGCCGTGTTCGGCGTCACGTCGGTCGATTCCCACCGGTAGCCCGGGGCGACGCTGCCTTGCGGGGCCACCTCCACCGGAAGGCGCCGCTCGCGCACCGCCTCCAGGGTGACCGTGGCAAACGGCGGCGCGCCGCTGACGGCGTTGAGCGGTTTCTTCACCACCGCGCTCACCGGGAGGGTGTGCGAGCCCGGGCCGCGGCCGCTGAGATCGACGGTGGCGTCCAGCTCTGCCGCCCCCTTGTCCGGGCGCCGGAGGATCTCGTCGATCGCGCTTTTCGGGCCCTGAACAGTGACGACCACCGCGGGCAGGCTGCTGACTTCCAGGCCCCTGGGCACGTTGATCGGGCGGACGGGGGCGCTCAAGGAGGCGTAGGTCATCGGCGCCTCCACTGTTCGCCCATACATCAAGTAGAGCGAGATGGCGCAGGCCACTGCCAACAGCTTATAGCGCAGGTTATCGCCCCTCAATCTTGAGACTCTCCCTGAACCTGTTCTCCTACTCCGGCCACCCGGCGCCCGAGGGCGAGCAGCGCCCGGGGCGCGCCCAGGCAGGCCCGCCATCCCCACTGCCACAGCCGCGTGGGGCGCAGTTCCCCGTTGGCGGCCCACCCGGCCCGCCAGAAGCTGGTCGCCGTCTTTCCCTTTGCTTGCTCTGCCGGCTCGCCCTTGTGGCGGGCCCGCAGCGAGCCTTCGTCGCGCTGCAGCAGCCCCAGCAGCTTGTCGCGCACCACCTCCGGGCGCAGCGCCGTCAGCAGCCGTCCGTCGTAAGCCAGCGAGATGTTGCCGGTCTCCTCCGAGACCACCAGCACCGCCGCGTCGGTGCGCTCGGCCAGGCCCAACGCGGCGCGGTGGCGGGTGTGCAGCGAGGAGCTGATCCGGGTGTTGTCGGAGAGCGGCAGCACGCAGGCCGCCGCGGTCACCTCGTTGCCGCGGATGACGACGGCGCCATCGTGCAGCGGCGTTCCCGGGTAGAAGATCGAGATCAACAGCCGGGGAGAGATGGTGGCGTTGATCGGCGTGCCGGTGCTGGTAATGTCTTCCAGACCGTCATCACGCTCCAGCACCATGAGGGCGCCGATCCGGTTCTGCGAGAGCTGCGTCGCCGTATCCACCAGATCGTCTACCACTTCGCCGACGTCCTCGCGGCGCAGCAGCCCGCGTACCGCCAAAAATCGGCCCCGGCCCACTTCCTCCAAGGCGTGGCGCAGCTCGGGCAGGAAGAGGATGACGATGGCGACGGCGGCGCCGGGGCTAGTGACGGCTCCCAGCAGCAGCCCCAGCGTGCGGAACTGCACCACATCCGCCAGTCGGGCGGCCAGCGAGAGCACCACCAGGCCCCAGGCAAGCTGCACGGCCCGCGTTCCCCGCAGCAGCTTGATCACGTAGTAAATGATCGCCGACGACAAGAGGATGTCGAACAACGCCCGCCACTGCAGTGTGGCCAGGATGTGGATCGCTTCGCCCAGTATCCGCATCGCCGGTGTGCGCCCCTGCCCGCCTTTACGCCCAGCCCAAGATTCTTAGGGTATGTTACCATATCCCCGGGATCGGGTCAATGCGCAGTTCGGCCGGCAACACCGAGCTGTGGGGAGGAGGCCGACCTTTCAGCGTTTGGGGTGCCTCCCGCCGAAGGGGGGGCTGGCGACCCTCGGCATTGGGAGACGCCTCCTACGGGCGGCTGGTTGCCATACCAGGAGTTTGCTGCCCTGCCGCGAACGTGAGGGGTGAGGCCCCCGGCGCGACCGTCACCTGACGGCCCGGGGGAACGCCACTCCCCGCCGCCGTGCGGTGGTGCCGCGCGCGGCGTGCAGCTTCAACGCTGGGAGAACCGGACAAGCAGATGGCAACTGAGAACGCAGCTAAGCGTGCCGCCGGCGAGAAGGCGGTCGAATACGTAACCGACGACATGGTGGTGGGCCTGGGAACGGGTTCCACGGTCTACTACTTCCTGGTGAAGCTGGGCGAGCGCTGTCGCGCCGGCCTGAAGATCCTCGGGGTGCCCACTTCCCTGGCCACGGAGCGGATCGCCCGGGAACAGGGGATTCCCCTGGCCGACTCCTGGGCCGCGGTGGATGTCGTCGTCGATGGCGCCGATGAGATTGATCCCCACCTGGACTTGATCAAGGGAATGGGAGGGGCGCTGCTGCGCGAGAAGATCGTGGCGCAGGCGGCCGGCCGGATGGTGGTGATCGGCGACGAAGGCAAGCTGGTGAAGCGGCTGGGCACCCAAACGCCCCTCCCGGTGGAGGTGCTTCCGTTCGGGTGGGAGGCTACCGCCTTGCGCTTGCGTCAGCTCGGGCTGGCGCCGGTGCTGCGTCGCCAGGGCAGCGAGCCGGTACTCACCGACAACGGCAACTACCTCCTGGAGTGCCATGCCGGGGTCATCGACCAGCCGCGCGACCTGGCCGCGGCGCTCGAGGAGATCGCCGGCGTCGTCGGGCACGGCCTCTTCCTCGGGCTGGCGACCACGGCGGTGATCGGCTCCGAGAGCGGCGTCCGAATCATCCAGCGCCCTCCCTCGCTGAACCGCGGCACCAATCCCTAAGCCCCACCCCGGGTTACCCAAACCAGATAGCCCCAGTTTGCCAGGGCGAGGGCAAGCGCGACGGCCAGCAGCAGCCGTCGGTGGCGGGGCGCCGGCCGGGGCAGCGGCTGCCCCCCGGCGCGTTCCACGATCCCGAGCAGGCCGGCCGCCATCAGGGCGAAGGCACCGATGGTAACGAGCGGGTTGAGCCAGAATGCCTCGGCGGGCCGCCCCGAGGCAAGCGCCAGCAGGCAGCGCGTGCCGCCGCAGGTCAGGCAAGGCCACCCGGTGAGGGTGCGGAAGAGGCACGGCGGCAGCGTCAGGTACGGCGAGAGGAGCCGCAGAGCAGCCGCGCCGATCCCCAGGGTGGCCGCCAGGGGTGGCGCCCAACGCCAGCCAGGCGCCGGCCGGCTAGGGGCGAAAAGCGGGGCGTCGGCCTGCCCGTGGCCCAGACCGGTGGTCACCCGGTGCCCCGCAGCAGCACTGCCGCCGCCCAAAACAGCAGCGCCGCCAGGCCCAGCGCGCTGGCCACCAGCGGCGTCAGCACCGCGAAGGCACTGCGCCACGGCTCGGTCTGGTGCGCCCGGGCCAGGCCGATCACCAGCAGCACGCCTCCCCATCCGGCCGCCAGCAGCGGCCCCACCACCGGCACCAGCCAGAGCGCCGTGCTTCCCGCCGCGTAGCACAGGACGCGCAGCGTCACCGCGTAGCCGCCGGCCGCTCCCCCCACCAACGCCAGCAGCACGTGCAGCAGCCCCGCCCAAAGGCAGAGCAGCGGCGCCAGCAGCACCGGCAGCACCAGGAACGAGACGGTGATCGCCTCCGGTGATGTGCGGGCAAACCCTATCACCACCCGGCCCTGGTAGCTGAGCTGAGGCTCGATCCGCGCCAGCAGCGGCTGCTGGATCAGCGCGTTGGCCGCGGCCAGCAACAGCCAGCAGACGACCGCGTACAGCAGCGGCCAGCCAAGAGAGCGGGTGCCGACAACCGCCGCGAAGAAGGCGCGCGGCGTCAGGGTGGCCTGGCGCCACGTCTGCCATAGCGCCTGGGGCAGGGGATCCGCGCGCGGCGGCTCCAGGGGCACCCGCCGCGCCGCCGGTTTGCCGGGTGTTGCCCCGCACTTGGGGCAGGGTTGAGCGGCGCTTGCGGCGCCGCACGCCGGGCATCGTTCCTCCATCAGCACCCCCTTCGCCTGGCTGGCGCCTCCATTATACCCCGGAACCCCCGGCCTGCCAACCGGCGCCGCGCGTTGTGCTTGACATCCCCCGGGGGCGCGTCTATAATGGGCCTCCAGTAGGTGACGATACGATGAGCATCTTCGATGGCAAGCGGCTCTCACCAGAGACGTTCAAGCTCGACGTGGAGCGGATGCGGCGCGGCTGGTACTCTGACAAGTACTTCCTCAACATCGTCCGCTTGCTCGAGCAGTTGGCGCAGCGCGGCTACCGGTTCGACGGCTACTCCCCCAGGCTCAACTCGCTCGGCCTCGACCTGTCCGGAGTGGATGTCGGCAACCTCGAAGTGGAGATGCAGTGGTTCCCCCGCCGGCAGCCCTACACCGTCGTCGTGGGCATCGACAAGGCGTTGGCCATTCTCAAGGAGTGTTGCGGCTACTTCGACGAGCAGGAACGCTTCGTCAACACCTATGACCAACTGGAAGTGCTCGCGGTGCACGATGGGTGGGTGGCGCCGTATGGCGGCGACCCGGCTCAGGTGACGCCGGTGCTGAAGGTGCGCGGCCGCTATCGCGACTTTGCCCTCCTGGAAACGCCCACCCTGGGCGCGCTCACCCGGGGCAGCCGCATCGCCACCAACGTCTACCGGGTGCTGGAGGCCGCGCGCGGGAAGGCCGTGATGTTCTTCCCCGCCCGCTTCGACGCGCACGAGGTGCAGGCCGCCGATGGCTACGCCTACCGCATCGCCCTGGAACTGTACAACCGCTCCAGCGGCCACCAACTCACCGCCTTCGTCTCCACCGACGCCCAGGGCGACTGGTGGGAAGGGGCCGGCGGCGGTACCGTCGCCCACGCGGCCGTTGCCTGCTTCCTCGGCGACACGGCCGAGACGATGATGGCGTTTGCCGCCTTGATGCCGCCGGAGATCCCCCGCATTGCCCTCGTGGACTTCAACAACGACTGCGTGGGCGACTCGCTGCGGGTGATGTCGGCCATGTTCTCCCGCTGGATGCAGCTCACCGACGCCGGCCGGCATGAAGAGGCCCAGCGCTTCAAGCTGGCGGCCGTGCGGCCCGACACCGGCAGCTCCATGCGCGACGTCAGCGTGCCCCCCCTGGGGGATCCGGAGTTGGATTGCGGGGTGAACGCCCGCCTGGTATTCGCCCTGCGGGAGGCGCTCGACAACGCCTGGCAAGGGTGGAACCTGCCGCGCACCTGGCAGCCGATCGCCCAGCGCTGGTGCCGCGAGGTGCGCATCGTCGTCACCGGCGGCTTCAAGCCGGAGAAGATCCGCCAGTTCGAGGAGTTGGGCGTGCCGGCCGACATCTACGGCGTTGGCTCCTACCTCCTCTCCTCCTGTGACGCCCACGGCACCAACAACGACTACACCGCCGACGTGGTGCGCGTGAAGATCGACGGCACCTGGTACGACATGGCCAAGGCTGGCCGCGCTCCCTGCGAGAACCCCGCCCTCGAACCGGTGTGATCTACCGCTGGCTTGCCGTGCGCCGCCAGGCAGCGCTTCACCCGGCACGCGCGGGGCGGGGCGAGGAACCGTTGGCGTCATGTCGAAACCTCCCACGCGACGAGAGGGATGCTTGCGATGTTGCTGCTCACCAGTTTGGCGGCCGGCCTGGCGCTGGCGGGAGAGCCGGCGGCGGAGCCGATTGACCGGGCGACGCTCGACCGGTGGTCGGCCCCGTACCGCGGCTGGCACTACTGGCCGCAGCACGTGATCCCGGCGGCGCCGCAGATTCCGGGCTACGAGGCGTTCGGCAGCACCGACTGCCCCACGGTCTACCAGCTTCCGGGCGAGCGGATCTGGCGCCTGAGCTTCATCGGCTTCAACGGCCAGGGCTACCACTCGTTCGTGGCCGAGAGCGACGACCTGCTCCACTGGCGCAACCCCCGGCTGGCGATGGGCTTCGGGCCGGAGGGCGAGTTTGACCACGGCGGCTGCGTGGTGGGGGCCTACCTCTACGAGTCTTACGACATCAAGGCGCCCCGCGTGCTGAAGAAGCGCGATGGCCGCTACTGGACGCTCTACGGCTGCTATCCGCGCCAGGGAGGCTACGAGCTGCGCCCGGGCTATGAGGGCGTGGCCTGCAGCGAGGATGGTCTCACCTGGCGGCGGGCGAAGGAGAGCTACATCCTCTCGGTCCACGAGCCGGACGTGGGCGCCTGGGAGAAGGACTGCATTTACCAACCGTGGCTGGTGGAGCACCAGGGGCGGTTCTTCAACTTCTACAACGCGGCCAATGGCGGCATCGAGCAGACCGGTTTGGCCACCTCCACCGACCTGCTGCACTGGACGCGCCACCCGGGAAACCCGGTGGTGCGCAACCGGATCGGCGGCTACGACGAGCAGTTTGCCTCCGACCCCAAGGTGTTCCGCGACGGCGATCACTGGACGATGCTCTACTTTGGCGTCGGCCGCGGCGGCGCGCACATCATGGTCGCGTTCTCGCGCGACCTGCTTCATTGGACGGCCCATCCGGAGCCGCTCTACAAGGCCGGCGGCCACCCCGACGGCCTGGATGAGCAGTACGCCCACAAGATCTCACTGGTCTACAACCCGGCCAACGAGACCTTCTACCTCTTCTACTGCGCGTGCGGCCGCCAGGGGCGCGGCATCGGGCTGCTCACCAGCAAGCCGTTGCCTGCCCCATGAGGGGGCCGATGCCGCTTTGCCGAGGGCGCGGGCACGCCCGGTCGGTTCCCCCGGGGGCGGGCGGCGCGGGCCGCCGCGCGGCAACCCAACGAGGGGCATTCGTCGGGGCAGAACACACGCGCCTGCGGATAGGCGCGGGGGAGAATCCACACCATGGCGGCTGAGGCGCAACCGATTGGCAGCAAAGGATGGCTTTCCTACCGGCCGGAGCTGAAGGTGCTCGACTGCACCATCCGCGACGGCGGGTTGATGAACAACCACCAGTTCGACCGCGACTTGGTCCGCGCGGTGATCGAGGCGTGCGCCGCCGCCGGGGTGGACTACGTGGAGTTGGGTTACAAGACCTCCCGGGCGTTGGCCTCACCCGCGGAGTACGGACCGTGGAAGTTCTGCGACGAAGCGGTGCTCCGCGAGGTGGTGGGCGATAAGCCCGCGGGCCTCAAGCTCTCGGTGATGGCTGATGCCGACCGGACGGACTACAAGACGGACATTGTGCCGCGCGAGCAAAGCGTGCTCGACATGGTGCGCGTGGCGGCTTACATCCACCAGATCCCGACCGCCATCGAGATGATCCAGGACGCCCACGACAAGGGCTACGAGACCACGGTGAACCTGATGGCCGTCTCCACGATCCGCGACTGGGAGCTGGACGAAGCGCTGGCGGCGCTGGCGCAGTCGCCGGTGGATGTCCTTTACCTGGTGGATAGCTTCGGCACGCTCTATCGCGAGCAGGTCGAGGCGCTGATGGCGAAGTACCACACCTTCGGGGATCCGGCGGGCAAGGAGTTCGGCATTCACGCCCACAACAACTGCCAGCTTGCCTATGCCAACAGCATCGAGGCGATCATTCAGGGAGCCAACTACATTGATGCCAGCATCGCCGGCCTGGGGCGCGGCGCCGGCAACTGCCAGATGGAGCTGCTGCTCGGCTTCCTGCACAACCCGAAGTTCCGCCTGCGGCCGATTCTCCAGTGCATCCGCGACTACATCGAGCCGCTGCGCGGGAAGCTCCGCTGGGGCTTCAGCGTGCCCTACATGATCAGCGGGCAGCTCAACCAGCACCCCCGCGAGGCGATCCGCTTCATGGAAAGCGGCGACAGCAGCGATATCGTCCGCTTCTACGACTCGATGGTCGAAGAGGAGTAGCCTCCTGGCTGGCCCCCCTAACCCCCCGAAGCCGGGGGGAACAGGATGGGATGGCCCCCAGGATTGGGCGCCTGGGGGCCAACGAGCACAGCTCCCCCCGATCTCGGGGGGCTGGGGGGCTTCGCAGGATGCTAACCTCTACTCGGCGGCGATGAGGAAGACGCGGTCGATCCAGGTCGCCTCCACCTCGCCGAAGGAGCCGGCGCCGGAGGGCTGCACCCAGATCTTCGCCCCCGGCGTCAGGCGGCGCACCCCCAGGTCGAAGGTGCGGTAGTGGCCCGCTTCGGCCGGGCTGAACTCGCCGATCAGGCGGCACAGCTCCCTCGGGTTGTAGATCCCCAGGGCGATGCCGGCCGGCTGCTCGCCCTTCGGCTGGGCACGCGCCACCACGTAAACGCGCCAGCGCCCCTCCAGGTGTGCCGGCAGCTCCAGACGCGCCTCCAACTCCTGGCCGCCGCCTACCAACTTCAGCGCCTTGCCGTTGGAAGCCGCCGGGTCGTCCACCACGCTGCCGTGGTCGCGGTTCGGGCTCACGACCAGTGCTGTCTCCTGGAGGTCTTCCCACTCGTACGGCTTCAGGCGGTCGCACTCGGGGGGCGTGCTGCCCTCCCGCGGCGGCAGGGAGGTGCGCAGGCGGGCCACGTACTCACTGAACGGACCCCACTCGCGGAAGGTGTCCGTCTTGAACTCGTTGGCGGCGATGCGCTCCAGCGCCGCGTAGGGATCCTCCGGCCCGAGGAAGGTGCGCCCCTCGGCGCGCGCCGTACGCCGCAGTTCGCGGTAGCGCTGCACCCACACGGTGTCGATGCCGAAGCGTGCGCGCCGTACCCGATAGGTGAGCGTGTCGTTACCGGCAACTGCCGCCTCGGCCTTCTCGAAGAGGCGGGTGGCCGCGTTCAGATCCTCTAGCGTTAGCCAGTGGCTCGTCTCGCCGTCGTAGACACCCAGCCAGGTGGTGGGCTGGCGGTTCACGGCGTTGCTGATCAGATCCAGGTAGGCCAGCAGGTGCGGGCCGGCGGCGCCGTAGTAGCCGTTGAGGAACTCGGTCATCAACGCCCGCTCGTCCTGATCGGGGTTCCACATCAACTGGGCGGACAGCCAGGCACGCAGGTGCATGAACTCGCCCGTCTCGCCCCAACTCCCCTGCACGAAGACGCCGGACACCTTCTGGTCGCGGTAGAAGCGCAGGCTCTTCGCCAGCACGGTGTGGTTGGGGTGCGGCTGGATGAAGTTGCCGAAGTGTGCATCGTAATCCCAGATGTAGACGTGCGGGGTCAGCTCGCCCCAACGCTTCAGGTAGCGGCTGAAGTGGGGCACGTCTGGGATGGCGTGCTTGTGGTTGCGGTCCAGCACGCCGAGGTGGATCAGCACGTTGCGGCGGGGCTTCAAGGTGGCCGGCGGCCGGTCGGTGTGCCAGTAGGCGAGGGTGCTGATCAGCACGTCGGGGTGTTCCTTCTCGACGCGCTCGGCCACGGCGTTCACCAGCATCAGCAGCGGCCCGGACTCGCTCCCCTCGCGCTGGCGCACCGTCACGCAGCGTTCGCACTGGCAGGCGGCGTTGGTGTCGTCACAGCTTACGGAGAGGATCCGCGTGTCTGGGTGCCGTTTCAGATAGGCCAGCACCTCCTGGGTCACCTGGGCGTGCGCCCCTGGCTCGGTGAGGCAGACGGCCTTTGGGGTGCGCTCCTTCTTCTCCTTGTCGTAGGCGTACCACTCCGGGTGCGCCTGGAAGTGATCGTCCGCCTTCAGGAACTGGCGCAGCAGGGTGTGGGCGCTGCCAAAGCGCACGTCACCGCCGTACGCCTCCGGGATCGCCTCCATGAACTCGCGCCCGTTCTGCCGCAGCTTCACGCAGAAGCGCGGGTCGGTGAGCGCGGCGGTATAGTGGTGGCGGTAGTCGAAGGGTGGGCGGTAGACCACCTCCTGCCGAGGCACAACCAGCGTTGGCTGGTTAGGGATCACCTCTTCCGCGTCGCTGGCATACCAGCGGCAGCCGACCACGTCCTGCAGGAAAGTGTAGACCGCGTAGAGCGTGCCGCGCGGGCGACCGCCGGACAGCACCAGGTCATCCCCGACGGTCCGGATCACGATCCCATCGCTGCCCAGTGCCCGCCAATCGAGGCGCGGCAGGCGGCGCTCCACCTCGCGCGAGCGCCCCAAGAGGATGTTGGTGCCCGGGCCCGGCCGCCCCTGGATCGTAAACTCGGCGCCGGTGACCTTCTTGAGGTAGGCCGCCAACTCCGTAGCGGCGGTCTTCTCCGCGGCGATCGCCTCTTCCGCCACCACCAGAGTGGCTCTCGCCTTGCCGTCGCGCGCCAACTCCACCGATTTGTCGGCGGGAGCGGCCGCAAGTAGCACCAACGCCGTGGCCATCAGAGGATCCATCGCGTCACCTTTCCAGTAGCCCAACGGACGGGTAGCCCCGGGCAGGTGGTCCCGGTAGCCTCAGGCGGGTAGCCCGTTGGCAGGGTAGCCCCGGTAGCCTCAGGGTGCTTGTCCCTTGGGGCAGGGGTGTCGTTTACGGCGCCCCATATCGGCACCCTGCCACCTGCCACCTGCCACCTGCCACCTGCCACCTGCCACCTGCCACCTATCACTTACCGCCCCGTTGGTTCGCCGTGCCGGCACGGTCTTCCTGGGCGCCGAACCGGGGAGGATCCGGCGGCGGCGGCGCGGAACTCCATTAGGCGCGACGGCCCGGGCCGGGCGCATTCGAGGAAAACCACTATGGACAAACGGATAAAGATCATGCCCTGCCTGGATATGCGGGATGGGCGAGTGGTGAAGGGCGTGCATTTCGTCGATATTCGGGACGCGGGCGACCCGGTCGCCTGCGCGCGGGCCTACTGCGCCGCCGGCGCCGATGAGCTGGCGCTGCTCGATATCACCGCCACCATCGAGGGGCGCCGCACTCTGCTCGATGTCGTGAAGCGCGTGGCCGACGCAACCACCGTGCCGTTCACCGTA
>JAAZEB010000157.1 GCA_012512505.1 Armatimonadota bacterium
CGCCCGGCCGCTGCCTCACCCGGAAGTGTGGCGAGCCGCCTACGCCCCGGGCACCCTCACCCCCGCGGAGCTGTCCACCGCCCTGGAGGCCCTCCCCGCACTCCCGTTGGCGTGGTACAGCGATCTGGTGCGCGTTCAGCTCTACGAAAAAGCAGGCCAGCCGGCGCGGGCGCGGGAGGTGTTGGACC
Source organism: Armatimonadota bacterium (assembly GCA_012512505.1). GTDB lineage: Bacteria > Armatimonadota > JAAZEB01 > JAAZEB01 > JAAZEB01 > JAAZEB01. Next base: position 189 of record JAAZEB010000157.1, read on the forward strand.
GCCTGCGCGAGCGGCTCCAGCCCGACCTGGCCCGCATGACGCTGCTGGTAAGCCTGGTAGCGGCGGGACTGCTGCTCGGAATGCTGGTGCTGGGGGTGCTGGGGGGACAGGCACTGCTGGGGCAACTGCGCCGTGCCGAGGGCGCCCTCCCCTTCTCCACCCTGAGCACGCGGACCCTGGTAGAGGCATTCATTCTCTGGTTCTTCGTGCTGTCGGCCGGCAGTTGGGGTCTGCGCCAGATCCTGGGGGCGCTCCCCGGCCCGCGCCCCCTCCTCTCCGCGGCCGGGCAGATGCTGCTCCTCTTGATGGGCCAACTGGCCGCCGCGGGCGCCGGCTGGGCGCTGCTGACCGCCGGGGCGCGGCGGAGGCGGCCCCGCCCGACGCCACACGCGGACCTCTTCAGCGCCGCGCCGTCCTCAACCGCCGACGCGGCCGGGCTGGAGCGCGTGGCGCGCAACATCGCCTGGGGCGTGCTGGCCTACCTGGCGGCTGTTCCGCTGCTGCTGATCAGCGCGGCGCTGCTCAGTCGCCTCCTACCCAACGTGCCAACGCCCCCCAACCCGGCGGTGAACCTGGCGCTGAGCACGCGCGGCCCGGTGGAGTGGGTGCTGCTGGTGGCGATGGTGGTCGTTGCCGCGCCGGTGTTCGAGGAGCTGTTCTTCCGCGGCGTGCTCTACCCGGCGCTGCGGCGGCGCTGGCGGGCCCCCTTTGCCATTGGAGCCAGCGCGGTCCTGTTCGCCCTGGTCCACCCCCAGCTTCCGCTCGGCTTCCTGCCGATCCTGGTGCTTGGCTCGGTGCTGGCCGGGGTGCTGGAGTTGCGGCGCTCGCTGGTGCCCTGCACCGTGGCGCACATGCTGAACAACGGCATCGCCATCCTGATGGTGAGCCTGCTGAGGATGCCGTGAAACGCAACGTACACAAGCCCGCCGACGGCGCGGCGACCGCGCTACTACGCGTGCGGGTGCAGCCCCGGGCGTCGCGCTCGGAGATCACCGGCTGGCGCGAAGGCGTGCTGCAGGTGCGGCTCACCGCCCCGCCGGTGGAGGGCGCCGCCAACGCGGCCTGCACCGAACTGCTCGCCGACACGCTGAAGGTGGCGAAGTCGGCCATCACCCTCGTCGCCGGCGCCAAAGCACGCGAGAAGTCGTTCCGCATCACCGGCCTCACCCAGGCGGAGGCCGAGCGCCGATTGAACCTCATCCTCGGGTAGCCCCACCCAGCATGCCGCCCCCGCCGTTGGAAGGGCATCCGACACCGATGGGTCGGATCGCCGGCGTCCCGCCGGCCCCCCGGCGTAGGAGGCGTCCGACGCCGGGGAGATGTGACTCCTCCAGGAGGGATGGCCGGAGTGCCCGAGCCATCGGGCTTCACACTGTTAGGAAGCCGCATTGCTGCGGCGCTCCGTTACTCTCCCAGGCAACCGGCCGGAGTGCCCGAGCCATCGGGCTTCTGCTGGCCGGCCGCGTCGCCGCGGCACCCCACTGCTCTACCCTGGAAATAGCCTCTTGCCACCCGCCTAACGCTTGGATTGGCGACGGAGCCCCATTTTCATCCTCTCGGGTGCCCGCTGGGCATGGGAGACTCCTACATCACGCCGAGGGTTGGCACGCCCCCAACCGCTGGCGCCGGAACGTGCTTCTGCTGCCCAGGCGCCGGCCGAATCCTGGCCGAGCTTGACACAGACGCTGCTAGCATGTAGAATGAGGCCGTTGATAACCCAGGGCTTGCCATGTCGGCCGCTTGCTGGCCGCGTGGGCGGCCGATCAGCCAGGGTCTGGCCAACTGCCGCCGTGCGCGCTTCACACCACGGCATGCATCCCGAGCCCCAATTGCACCCCTCGGAACGACGGACTAGCCCCTCGCTCGCGTCCTGATCAGCCGTGGTGCCCGACATATGCCTACCCGGCACCAGGCATCCCAAGGTGGCGTGCCTCCGGCCCCCCACCCTCTGGTGCCAGCTCGCTTCACCCTCACAGGGGTCGGCCAGCCCCCTGTGGCGCTTTGATATGAGGTAGCATCATGAAGCAATCCTCCCGCCGCCGGCGGCTTCGTCGGACGTCTCTTCTCCTCTGCACCGGTCTTCTGCTCCAACCGCTGCTGCAAGGCTGCGGCGGTGGTGGCGGTGGCGGTGGCACCACAAACCCAGGAACCACCAATCCACCGGTGATCCCTCCTCCCCAGGCCGACCAGGTGCCCACCCGTCAGTCCAGCGGCAAGGTGGCGCGCAACGAGATCGGCGGCCAGAGCCTGCAGCTGCAGTCAGCCTGGCAGGTGGCGGCGCCGATTGGCACCGCCGGCGCCTTCCGCCCCACCGTCTCGC
>JAAZEB010000158.1 GCA_012512505.1 Armatimonadota bacterium
CAAAGAGGAACGAGATCCGTAACGAGCAAGAAGCACCCCCAACAAGAAGATAAGACGAGATACTCTCAGGGATGCTCGTCCCTACCGGCACGTTCCTTCGCTCGAAAATTAAATGCTCTCGCCCTGCGCTTTCGCTTCGTGGCAGGAGTCCTGCATCTCACGGCGCAACACGTACCGGTGCCGTGGCCGCGAGACGGTTGCCGGCCGGAAGCGGCACCATCCTGGCTGCCGGGAGGGAAAGGTGTCATGGCTGTATCGGTTACCTGGGATCTGAGCGACCTGTATGCCGGCGTGGACGACCCCAAGCTCACCGCCGACCTGGAGGCGCTGGAGGAGCGCGCGCGGCGCTTCGCCGAGAGCTACCGCGGGCGCATTGCCAGCCTGGCCCCCGCGGAGTTCGCCGCCGCGCTGAGCGAGTACGAGCTGCTGGGGCGCGACCAGCAGTTCCCCGGCGCCTACGCACAGCTCCTCTTCTGCGCCGACAGCCTCAACCCCCGCCACGGTGCCCTGCTGCAGCAGGTCCAGGAGCACGAGGTCGCCATCGGACGCAACCTCCTCTTCTTCACCCTGGAGAGCGTCGCGATCCCGGACGACCGCTTCGCCGAACTGCTGGAGCACCCCTCCGTCGCCAACTATCGACACTACCTGGAGCACATCCGCAGCGAGCGCCCGCACCGACTGACGGAGCCGGAAGAGCGCATCCTGATGGAAAAGTCGCTCACCGGCCGGGCCGCCTTCCAGCGCCTGTTCGACGAGACACTCAGCGCCGCCACCTTCCGGCTGACCGTGGACGGCCAGACCACCGAGTTGACGCTGTCGGAGCTCCTCTCCAAGCTGTACGAGCCAGAGCGGTCGGTGCGTGAGGCCGCCGCCGCCAGCCTCACCGAGGGGCTGCGGGAGCGCGCGCGCCTCTTCACCTACATCGCCAACACCCTGGCCCACGATAAGGCGGTGGACGACCGCCTGACGCACTACGACCATGCCGAGGCGGCACGCCACCTCAGCGACGAGGTGGAAACGGCCACGGTGCATACCATGCTCGATGCCTGCGTGGCCCACTTCGACACCGTCGCCCGCTACTATCGCCTGAAGCGGGAGATCCTCGGCCTGGACACGCTGTACCACTACGACCGCTACGCGCCGATGCTGCCGGAGGAGGGCACCCTGCCCTGGGAAGAGGCGTGCACGTTGGTGGTCGACTCCTACGCCCGCTTCACACCCCGCCTGGGAGAGATGGCCCAGCGCTTCTTCACGGAGCGCTGGGTGGATGCCGAGGTGCGGCCAGGTAAACGGGGTGGCGCCTTCTGCATGGGGATCGCCCCCGGCCAGCACCCCTACGTGCTGATGAACTACCTGGGCCGCAAGCGCGACGTCCTGACGCTGGCGCACGAACTGGGCCACGGCATCCACGACCTGCTAGCGAGCGAGCAGCCGTTCCTGGAGTACCATCCCTCGCTGGCCGCCGCGGAAACGGCCTCCGTCTTTGGGGAGATGCTCACCTTCGACGCGCTTTTGCGCCAGGAGATGCCCTCGCGGGAACGCCTTTCCCTGCTCTGCAATCAGTTGGAGGACATCTTCGCCACCGTCTTCCGGCAAACGGCGATGTACCGCTTCGAGCAGCGCCTGCACGCCGCGCGCCGGGAAAAGGGCGAACTGGTGGCCGAGCAGATCGGTGCCCTGTGGCAAGAGGCAATGCAGGCGATGTTCGGCGACTCGGTGGTGATGGGCGAGGGTCACCGCGACTGGTGGATGTACATCCCCCACTTCATCCACACGCCGTTCTACGTCTACGCCTACGCCTTCGGCCAACTGTTGGTGATCGCTCTCTACGCGCGCTACCAACAAGAGGGCGACGCCTTCGTGCCGCGCTACCTGGAGATCTTGAGCGCCGGCGGCTCCAGACGCCCGGCCGACCTGATGGCCCTCGCCGGCATCGATATCTCCCGCCGCCAGTTCTGGGAAGATGGACTGCAGGTGGTGGACGGCCTGGTGACCCGCGCCGAGGAGGTGTGGCGCGAGGTGCAGGCCACCCCGTAGCCACCGGCAGGAGAGGGGGGGCCGGGTGCCAAAGGTAGGGGCAAGCCGGCGGCCAGCGGGGCCCCCCGACCACGCTTGGGTGGCGTGGTTGTTCACGGACCGCTCCTGGGGGTGTGGCGCCCTCTCGCGCCGACTGGAGGCACCCTCTCGCCCTGGCGCGCCGGTCGGGACAGGAGGAAGGCTCATGTCGCCGATGGTGCTCTTGCTCGTCGCTGCCGCGGTGCTGCTGGCGCTCCCGGAGAGCGCCGCGGCGTTCCCGATTGCGGACTCTGGGAGGGCGCGCTGCGCCATCCTGCTCGATGAGGAAGCCCGGCCGGCCGAACGGCGCGCGGCGCGCGAACTGGCGGAGCACCTGCGCCAGATGACCGGCGCCACCTTCAGCGTCACCACCAACCCCGGCGCGGCCCGGAACGCCCTCGTGGTGGGGCCGTGCGCGGTGGCGCGCCAGGCCCTGGGCGAAGACACGCTGGCGGCCCTGGCGCCGGAGCAGTTCCTGATCCGCACCCAGGGCCGGCACCTCTTCCTGGTGGGCGGCAGCCCGCGGGGCACGCTGTATGCCGCCTACCACCTGCTGGACAACGTCCTGGGCGTGCGCTGGTGGACCCCCACTTACACCGAGGTGCCCCGGAAGCGCACCCTGGAGGTGCGGCGGCTGAACCTGAACGTGCAGCCTACCTTCGAGTACCGGGATCCCTACCTGGCAACCGCCTGGCACGCCGACTGGGCGGCGCGCAACCGCTGCAACGGGATGGTCGGCAACGGCGGTCCTAACGGGCCGGCAGACGAGGAGCATGGCGGCGGCTTTCTAATCTACGCCGGCGGCTCTTGTCACACGTTTGACCAGTTCGTGCCGGCGGCCCTCCTGGAGCAGCACCCCACCTGGTTCAGCGAGGTAGAGGGGAAGCGCGTGGCCGGCCAGTACGAGGGTCAGTTGTGCCTTAGCAACCCCGAGGTGCTGGAGTACCTGATCGACGCGGTAGACCAAACGCTGCAGAAAACCCCGGGGGCGACCAACGTCTCGATCACCCAGAACGACAACGTGCAGTACTGCCGCTGCGCGCGGTGCGCCGCGATCGACGCGGAGGAGGGATCGCCGGCTGGGGCGATGCTGCGCTTCGTCAACGCCGTGGCCGAGCGCCTGGAGGCAAAGTACCCCCGGGTGATGTTCGATACCTTCGCTTACCAGTACACGCGCAAGGCACCCAGGTTGGCGCGGCCCCGGCGCAACGTGATCGTGCGCCTCTGCAGCATCGAGTGTGACTTCGGCCGGCCACTTTCCGCGGCCACCAACCGGGCGTTCGCCGAGGACGCCAAGGCGTGGGCAGCGATCGCGCCCCGGCTGTACGTGTGGGACTACATCACCAACTTCACCAACTACTTCAAGCCCCACCCGAACCTGCGCGTCCTTGGGCCGAACCTGCGCTTCTTCGCCGAGCACAACGTGCGCGGCGTCTTCGAGCAGGGCACCGAGATCACCCCCACCGGTGAGTTCGAGGACCTGCGCGCCTGGGTTCTCTCGCGCCTGCTCTGGAACCCCTACCAGGACGACCAGAAGCTGATTGCCGAGTTCTGCGATGGCTGCTACGGCCCCGCCAGCAAGCCAATCCAGGCCTACATCAAGCTGATCCACGACCTGCAGGAAGGCTCCGACTACTACCTCAGTTGCTTCGCACAAGATCCAGCGCCCTTCCTCAACGCCGAGGCGATGGCGCGGGCCGACCAACTATTCAAGCAGGCGCTGGCCGCCGTCGCCGGCAAGGAGCCTTACGAGGCGCACGTGCGCCGCGCCTACCTGCCGGTGCAAAGCCAGTGGCTGACCCACTACGAGGAGTGGGCCAAGGAGGTGGCGGCGAAGGGGTTGCCGGCGCCCGACCCGGCGCCGAAGATCCTCCGCGAGTTCAAGCAGCTTGCCACGGCACTGGGCATCCGGCTCTACACCTCCAGCAAGCCAACCACCGAGATGATCGCCGAATGGGAGCAGCGCTACGGCGCGGCGCAGTGAGTCGCGGGCGAGATGCCCCGGGAAGGAGCTTGTCCCGATGATGGCACACACACCGGCTCTCTTCTGCCTGACGGCCGCGGTGGCGGCCGGGAATAACCCCGCCGCAGCCGCGGTGGACCTGCACGACCTGGCGGCGCCGGCCGCGGGGGTTTACGACGCGGGCAGCCGCGCGCAGCTATTTGTGGACCGGCTGCTGGTCCGCGAAGCGGAGGGCGTCTGCTTCACCCAGCACCCAGGCACAAAGCACCCGCAGAACCCGCTACTGAAGGCGGACCAGCCGTGGGAGGGCTGGCGCCTGGAGATCTTCGGAAACGTCCTCTACGACGAGGAAGAGCGGCTGTTCAAGATGTGGTACCTGGCGGAGCCGGCCGGCGCCGGGGGCTACTTCGACGACCCGAATGTCACCTGCTACGCGGTCAGCGAAGACGGCATCCACTGGGAGAAACCGCGCGTCGGCACCCTGCCCGCCAAGAACGGCGAGCCGCACAACGCCGTGGCCTACGTTCACCAGGCCAGCGTGATCAAAGACACCCAAGACCCGGATCCGGCACGCCGCTACAAGATGATCGGCTGGTCGTCGCAGCCGCCCGGCTACCACACCTTCGTCTCACCCGACGGCCTACACTGGCAACGGTACAGCACCGAGCCGATCGCCCCGGATGGCGACGTGTTGACCGGCTTCTGGGATCCCACGCGCCAGCTCTTCGTGGCGTTTCCCAAGCAGAACCGGATCTGGCGTGGCCACCGCCGCCGCCTCTTTGCCACCATCGCCAGCCGCGACTTCATCCACTGGAGCGAGCCGATCCTCTCCTGGACCACCGACGAGCGTGACGACCTGGGGGCTCTGGCCCGCATTGAACAGGTTCGCCCCCTGCTGGACCGGCCCGACGATCCGCAGCGGATGCGGACAGAGTACTACGGCATCGGCGTCTACTCGGCCGAAAGCTGCACCCTCGGCTTCCCCTGGATGCTCACGGTGAACAACGACGCCCGCTGGGGCAACCACGAGGGTCCCGAGGAGATCCAGCTTGCCGTCTCGCGCGACCTGCTGCACTGGGAGCGTCCGTTCCGCACCCCGGTGATCGCCATCGGCGAGCTGGACCGCTGGGATGCCTCCTGCCACTGCTGTGCCGCGACGGCCCTCCGTGTCGGCGACGAGGTGCGCCTCTACTATGGCGGCGCCAACTACACGCACGGCACCCCCTGCCTCTACCGCACCCAGTTCGAGGATGGCCGCTCCACCGGCCGCAAGACGCGCTACACCGGCAGCATCGGACTGGTCACCTGGAAGCTCGACCGCTTCGTCTCGGTGGACGCCCCCGCCAAAGGGGGCCAACTGCTGACGATCCCGTTCCGCTTCTCCGGTCAAAGGCTGGAAATCAACGCCGCCACGCGGGAGCGCGGGCAGGTGGTGGTGGAGGTGTGCGACGCGGCCGGCCGGGGACTGCCGGATTGGCCGCGCTCCGATCCGTTCCGCGGCGACGACCTGCGGCACTCGGTCACCTTTGCCGGCAAGACGGACGTGAGCGCGCTGGCCGGCACGCCGATCAGCCTGCGCTTCCACCTGGCCGACGCGGAGCTGTATAGCTTCGCGTTCCGCGAATAGGCCCGGCACCCGCCGGGTAACACCCTGCCAGGTGGGTCGCCGAGAGCAGACGCCCGCCGGCCGCGCCGGGGGCCGAGCGGCCCGGTGGGTTCCTTGACACGGCCCAAAGACGGTCGGTATAATAGGCCCCAGGGGGCCACACTGACCGTGCCGAGAATCGCCATCATGGGGGGCACTTTCGACCCGATACACACCGGCCACCTGGTCGTTGCCGAGGAGGCGCGCACCCGCTTTGGCCTGGACGAGGTGATCTTCATGCCGGCCGCCGTGCCACCACACAAACACCGCGAGGACATCTCGCCGGCCGAGGATCGCTATGCCATGGTGCTGCTCGCCACCGCGTCGAACCCGTGCTTCTCGGTCTCCCGTCTCGAACTGGATCGCCCCGGGCCCTCGTACACCATTGATACGGTTCGCGAACTGCGGGCGCGCCTCGGGCCTCAGGCAGAGCTGTTCTTCCTTACCGGCGTGGACGCGGTGCTGGAGATCCTGACCTGGCACGACCCCGAGGCGCTGATCGGCGAGTGCCGCTTCATCGCCGCCGCGCGGCCAGGCTACGACCTGGAGCAGTTGTCGCACCGCCTGCCGCCGCGCTTTCTGGCCGCCATCGAGACGCTGGTGGCGCCGGGGGTGGACATCTCATCCAGCGAGATCCGGCGCCGCGTGCGGGAGGGAGCCTCGATCACCTACCTGACCCCGGAAGCGGTGGAAGACTACGTGCGGAAGAGGCATCTGTATGCGGGATGAGCTGCCACCCCGACGAATGCCTGTCCGTCCGGCGCCGCCAGCACCAGCGCGCCCGCGCCGACGCCGTGCCCGCCGCGGCATGTCGCGAGCGCTGCTGCTGCTCTTCCTGGCCGCGATCACCGTCGGGGGTATGGCCGGGATCCACGCCCACCGCCTGCTCGAACGCCTCGGCGGAGCGAACGGCGCGCCATCGCTGGCCGAGGTGATGGAGACCCCCTTCGGGGGCAAGCGCAAGGTCTTTCTTCTCGTCCTCGGCGTGGATGAGAAGAACCGCCTGCGGCGAACTGACAACCGCCGCAGCGACACGATGATCCTGGCCGCGCTCGATCTGGAGGGAAAGCGGGTAGCCGCCCTGTCGCTGCCGCGCGACACCCGGGCGCACATCCCCGGTCGGGAGGGCTACGACAAGCTGAACGCGGCACACAACTACGGTGGCGTGCCGCTGGTGCGCCAGGCAGTCGAGGAGCTGCTGGGCATCCCGATTGACCGCTACGTGAAAACGGACGTCAACGGCTTCCGCGCCATCGTTGACCTCATCGGCCCGATTGAGCTCGACGTTGAGAAGCGGATGGATTACGACGACAACTGGGGCAACCTGCACATTCACCTGAAACCGGGGCGCCAACTGCTCGACGGCGAGAAGGCGGAGGGCTACGTGCGCTTTCGCCACGATGCCACCGGCGACCTGGGGCGGATGAAGCGCCAGCAGAAGTTCCTGCGCGCCGTCGCCGCCGAGATGCTGAAGCTGCACAACCTGTCGCGCCTGCCGCAGGTGGTCGAGCAGGGAATGCAGTACATCGAAACCGACCTGAGCCCCCGCGAGTTGTACACGGTGGCGATGCTCTTCCGCGACGTGCCGCTGTCGCAGATAGCCACGGCCACCCTGCCGGGGCAGGCCCGGTACCTGGACCGCGTCAGCTACTTCGTTCCCGACGAGGAAGAGACGGCGCGGCTGCTGCAGAAGCTGTTCTTCAGCACCCAGCAGGCACCCCGCGCCAGCGTGGTGGTGCTGAATGGCAACGGCCTCCCCGGGATCGCCCGGGAGGCGGCCAAGCGGCTGGCGACCGCCGGCTTCCACGTTTCGCGAACGGGCAATGCGGCCAACTACGACTTTGAGCTCACCGAGATCACGGTGAGCCCGGGCCAGGAGCCGGACGCCCGCCGGGCTGCCACTTTACTCGGCGTGGAGGGCGCCCGGATCCGGGTGTTGCCGGCGACGGAGGCAGTCTCGGAGGGCCTGCCGGCCCACGCCGAGCCGATGTCAGTGGTGCTGGGCAAGGATTACCGGCCGTAGCGTGCCGGACGCGGGCACGGCGGTAGGACCACCGCCGGCCACGCGCGGCGCCCTGCCAAACGTAAGGATGGTGGTTCACCCTTGACGAGCGACGAGAAGGCAAGGCTGGCAGCAGAAGCTGCCGACGAGCTGAAGGCAAACCAGATCGTGGTCCTGGACGTGCGCGGCCAGACCCAAATCGCCGATTTCTTCGTCATCTGCAGCGGCACCAGCGACATCCACATTCGCGCCATCGCCGACCGGATCATCGAGCGGATGATGGAGAACGGTGTGGGAAAACCGCGCCGTGAGGGCGTGGAGGCCGCCGCCTGGGTGCTGCTGGACTACGGCGACGTGGTGGTCCACATCTTCGATGTGGAGCAGCGGGAGTATTACAACCTGGAGTCGTTCTGGAGTGGCGCCCGCGTGTTGGAGCTCACCGAGGAAGCGCGCGGCACGGCCGAGCCTGCCGGCGTCTGAGCGCCGCCGTCGGCCTGCCCCGCGTGCCGGGCCACGGCCGCTGGGCGCGGATGGGAGCGTAGGCGTATGGACGCGCAACAGGCAGCAGAGAAGGCGGATCGCCTGCTAACCCTGGCCAACGTCTACCGCATGCGTGGGAACACGGCCGAGGCAGCACGCACCTGCCAGGAAGCACTCGCAGCCGACCCCGACAACGCGGTGGCGCACGAGTTGATGGGCGACCTGCAAGCCGCCCAAGGCCAGCTCGATTCCGCGATGGCCCACTACCGGCAGGCGTTCACACTCGATCCGCGCCCGGGCACGGAGGAGAAGATCGCGCTGCTGGCACTGCGCATCGACCAGGAGAAGCGCCTCGGGCCGGGCGCGGGCGGCAGCGGCCTGCCCACGGCATCCCGCAAGCACCTGAACCCATCCCTCGCCTGCCTGCTTAGCATGCTCTTCCCCGGCCTCGGCCAGTTCTACAACGGAGAGTACCGCAAGGGGCTGCCGTTGGTAGTCATCTGGCTGGTGTTGCTGTACAACCTCTACTACCTGATGGGCGCGCTCTTCGGGCCGCTGCTTGGGATGGACGACCGCGCGGCCATCCCCGGCTTCGCCTGGGTGATCGGACTCGTGCAGGTCGGGGTAATGGTCTACAGTCTGGTGGATGCCTCCCTTTCTGCCGTCGCCATCAACCGCGGTGAGACGCCCGGCAAAAAGAGCGGCTGGGAGATCTAGCGGAGCGTTTGCCACCCGGGAGCGCGGATCCCCGGCACCGCGAACCGCCACGCGTGTGGCCAACGACCTACCCGAGGCCTCGTCGACGCCCGCTACCGGGACGGCGGGTGGGGCGACAAGGTGAAGTGGAAAGTCGATCCGCGGCCGGGCTGGCTCTCGACCCAGATGCGCCCGCCGTGCGCGTCGATGATCCCCTTGCTGACGTAGAGCCCCATCCCGGTGCCGGCAATCGCTGTGTCGCCTCGCACCCGCTCGTAGCGCGAGAAGAGACGCGCCATCTGCTCCGCCGTCATCCCCACCCCTGGGTCTGACACCGAGACGTGAAGGCCCGGCCCCTCGGCACCGATCCACACCCGGACGTCGCCGCCGGCGGGGGAGTACTTCACGGCGTTGCTCAGCAGGTTCACCAGCACTTCTTCGATCTGGTCTTGATCCGCTTCCACTTCCGGCAGGGGTTCTTCGGCCTCGATCCGCAGGGTATGCTTGCTGCTGAGGGCCTGGCTGGCCTCCACGGCGCGGTGGGCCAGGGCCACCATGTCCAGCGGCACCGGGAACAGCTCCAGGCCTCGGCCCGACTCGATTCGGGAGACGTTGAGCAGCCGGCTGATCAGGCGCAGGCAGCGGTCGGCCTCGCCGCGGATGATCTGCAGGAACTCCTGCGCCTCGCCTTCCGGCAGCGTGGCTGCCTCCGGGGAGGTGAGGATGTCGGCAAAACCGCGCATGCAGGTGAGGGGCGCGCGTAGTTCGTGCGACACGTAGGCCACGAACTCGGTCTTCAGCCGGCTCACCGCCGCCAGGGCGGTCACGTCGCTGAGCACGATCACCAGCCCCAGCGGGGCGCCGGCGCCGTCGCGGAATGGGGAAACGCGGCAGGTGACGGTGCGCTCGCCGGGCGCGGCGATGGTGCCCTCGTAGGCGGCGTCGCTAGCCTGCTCCACCGCGGCAATGACGTCGCGCAGCGGGCCGCTCGCCAGGGCACTCTCACCCCAGCGCAGGCCAAGGACCTCCTCCCGGCGCACGCCCAGCAGCAGCTCCGCGGTGCGGTTGATCTCCACCGCCCGCCGCTCGGCATCGAGCAGGATCAAGCCGTCGCCCATGGTGGAGATCACGGCGTCGTGCTCGGCCTGCCGACGGCTCAACTCGCGGACCAGGGCCAGCAACTCGCCCTCGGCCCGCTCGGCTCGCTGTCCAAGCCACTCGTAGAGGCGCCCGTTTTCGGCGCACACCGAGGCGATGCTGGCGAAGGCGGTGAGGATCTGCACGTCCTCATCACTGAAGCCGGTGCCTTCGCGCTTGTTGATCACCTCCAGGGCGCCGATGATCTGCCCCTTGATCGAGAGCGGCACGCACACAATGGCGCGCGTCTCAAAGCCGATCTTGGCCGCTACCTCGCGGTTCCACAGCGGGTGCCGGACCACGTCGTTGGTGACAATCGGCTTGCCGTGTTTGGCCACCCAGCCGAGGATGCTGTCTTCCCCGGGGCGGACGGGGAACTGGCGCACGGCATCTTCCCGCTCGCCCAGCACCACGGCGTAGTCCAGCGCGTGGCCGTCGGGGTGAGCGAGGGCGAGGGTGCAAGCCTCGGCGTCCACCACGCGCAAGGCCATCGTGAGGATCCAACGCAGTAACTCCCGGTACTCCAGGGTGGAGACCAGGAGGGGGGCCACCGAGACCAGCCCTTCCCAACGCAGCGCGTCCCGGAGGGTTAGCCCGGCATCCAGCCCATCGTCAGGGCGGCTCATGGCAGTCCTCCCTCAGCGATTGCCGCCAGCAAGCAGCAAGGGGCTACCGAAGCAGGGGCCGGGCGAGGCAACAACCGGCGCAATGCCTGCCGGTCGTCCATACACAAGACATTGCGGTAGGCAGCCGCGCGCTCCGGAACGAAGCGCCGAAGCGTGCGGCTGCCACGAAACAGCACGGGAGGCCAGCGGCAATCAAGCAACGCCCGCAGGCGTCTTCTCGTTGGCCGCGGCCGCCTTGGGGGTGCTGATGCTCCGGGTGTTCTCCTCGATGGCCAGGAAGACCTGAATCCCCTCGGCGAGCGCCAGCAGCACCACCCACTGGACCAAGCCCGCCAGGAAAACCAGGATGCCAGTCGTCGCCCCACCCAGGATCGGCAGCCTCGCCAGGATGGAGGAGACGGAGTCGACATCGACGGGCACGAAGGAGATCGCCTGCGCCCCGGTGATCGCCGCGATCACCGCCACGACCAGCACAATCCAGGCGACCCAACGGAGGCCCACCGAGATGCTCTGCAGCCTTCTCACCGAACGCGAAACATCCATTCAGACCCTCTCTTTCCTTGCCCACCCTCGCACACGGCCAGGGCGCTTCTCAGCCGGCGTGGTGCCGACCCGTGACCAGACGCGGTATGATACGCTTCGGCGGGATGCTCGGCGGGCGGCCGGCACACGGGCGACTGGTCCTGTCACTCCTCCACCATTGCTCTCGCCTGCCCCGATCGGCCGCGGCAGCGACCGCCAGGGACAAGCAGGTTGGTGTGCCATACCCACGATGAATGCACGCGATGTTTCGCTCTCGGCGCTCGGTATCGAGCCGGGCATCAGGGAAAAAGCTCGCTGATCGGATGAAACCCGCACCCTGCCGGTGCGGCCTACTACTGGCGGGGGCCTGGTGCCCCTCCCCTTTCGGTTCGATAGCCCCCCGGCAACTCCTTCTTCACTCGTCAGGAGAGCACACGGATCGGTGGGGCCGCCCTGGCCGGCACGCGCTCGCCGCTGTTGGTTCCCCGGCCGCGTCCGGATCTCCTGCACGCTTCTGCCGGCACGGAACGCGGCTTCCCACGGCAGGAGATGGTGCCCTCCCAACGAACAGGGTGGTACCAACCCTGTTTGCCCGCCCGGGAGCGGGGTGCGGCGCGGCCGCCTTGGAGAGGAAGATGCCGGTTACCAAACAGCAGATCGCCGCCGACCTGCGCGCGCTCGGGCTTCGCCCCGGCGACGTGGTGCTGATGCACAGCTCGCTGTCCGCCCTCGGGGAGGTCGAAGGCGGGGCCGACGCGGTCATCGACGCGCTGCTGGAGGTGCTGGGAGAGCAGGGCACGCTGGCGATGCCGACGATGTCGTCCGGCACCTTCCACCGCGACACCACGCCCTCCAACGTCGGCCGGATCACCGAGGTGTTCCGCCGCCGCCCTGGCGTGGCCCGTAGCCTCCACCCGACGCATTCCGTGGCCGCGCGGGGCCCCAGGCAGCCTACCTGCTGGCCACCCACGAGCAGTCGCCGACCGCCGTCGGCCCCGACACGCCGTTCGGCCGGCTGGTGGCCCTGGAGGGGAAGGTGCTGCTGCTCGGGGTGGACCAGGACCGCAACACGCTGCTGCACAGCGCCGAGGAGGCGGTGGATGCGCCCTACCTCAGCGACCACTACGCCACCTACATCGATGACGCCGGGCGGGAGGTCACGCTGCGCCTGCAGCGCTATCCCGGCCCGCACCGCGATTTCATCGGCCTGGAACCGCGCTTTCGCAAGGCGGGCTGGATGCGCGTCGGCAAGGTGGGTGGCGCCGTGGCGCGGCTGATGCCCGCGCGCGAGCTGTTCGCGGAAACGGTGGCCGCCTTGCGCGAAGACCCGGCGGCCGTGCTGTGCGACAACCCCGCCTGCGCCGATTGCCAGATGCAGCGCGGCAAGATCAAGGCGGCCCGCCTGCGCACCGAGGATTTCACGCTGGCCGCCGTGCTGGACGACCCGGAGCCCGACCTGCCAGCGGTCGCGGCGGCGCTGCAGGCACAGGGCATCCGCCACGTCGAGATCGGCGATCACCTGGGCGAGCGCCTGCTGCGCCTGCGCCCGGCGGAGATCCAGGCGTTTGGTGAGCGACTGCAGGAAGTGGGCATCCAGGTGGGCGTCTTCGGCGCCGGCCTGGGCCGGGTGGCACCCGCCGAGGACCTGGAGTATGACCGCCACCGGCTTGAGAAGAGCCTGGCGATCCTGCCGCGCCTGGGCACGCGCTGCCTGCGCATGAGCGTGCTGCGCGCGCCGGCCGACCGGGCGACGGCGGCTCCGGCAGTGGTCGCGCTGCTGCAGGCAACCGCCCGCGCGGTGGCCGAGCAGGAGGCGATCCTGCTGATTGAGAACGAGCCAGGCACCTTCTGTGACACGGCGCAGCACACCACCGAGATCCTGGACGCGGTGGGCTCTCCCGCGGTGCGGCTGGCGCTGAACCCGGCGCATTTCGCCGCCGTCGGGGAGAAGCCGTTTCTGCAGGTGTACTACAAGGGCCGGCTGAAGCGGCACCTGCAGCAGCTCTACCTGTGCGACGGCCTTTGGGATGGCACGCCCGCGCTGCCGGGGCGGGGCAATGGCGAGGTGAAGGAGCTCCTCTCCATCTTGCGCTGCCGGTCGTTTAGCGGGTTCCTGACCGTGCGCCCGCCCACCCCGGGGCGTTTCGACGCGGAACGCTTCCGGGAAGAAGCAGAGCGGTTCTGGCACCTGTTGGAGAACTGCTGAGGGGGTCAGGTTCCTCCCTGGTGCAGGCGGCGCAACGCCACCTGCCAGTCAAAGGCCCGCTGCGGCGGGCGCGGTGGCTTGGTTCCTTGGGGCACATCGGGTGCCTGCGTGAATCGGATCCTTGACGGGGGTTGTTTGCCTTGGCGGTGCTGCAGCACGAACGGCGTCTGGACTACTGGCTTCCGGCATGCGCGTTGGCGCTGGTGAGCCTGGGGGTGGTGGCGATCTATAGCGCCACCCGCGCCGACGGCGGCGACTTCTGGTGGAAGCAGATCCTCTGGCTGCTGCTGGGCGTGGGCGTCGCCATGGTCGCCATCCTGATTGACTACCGCGTGCTGGTGCGGCTGAGCCGGCCGCTCTACCTCGGTAACCTCGCCCTGCTGCTGGCGGTGCTGGTGATGGGGCGGTCGGTGATGGGCGCGCAGCGCTGGATCAACCTGGGGGGCGGCTTTCGCCTGCAGCCCTCGGAGATCGCCAAGCTGATCATGATCATCGCCCTGGCGGCCTACGCCTCGACGCACCGCGCCTCGCTGCGTGACTTCTGGGGGCTGTGCAAGGCGTTCCTCTACATCCTGCCGCCGATGGGCCTCATCCTCAAGCAGCCGGATCTGGGGACCTCGCTGGTGCTGCTGGCCATCTGGTTTGGGATAATGTTCGTGGCCGGGGCGCGCGTCCGCCACCTCGCCGTCATCGCGCTGGCCGGGCTGCTCTCCTTTGCCACGATGTGGCATACCGGCCTGATCAAAGATTACCAGAAGCAGCGCCTGGTCTCGTTCCTGGACCCGGAAGCCGACCCGCGCGGCTCCGGATGGCACACCATCCAGTCGAAGATCGCCATCGGCTCCGGCGGGCTCACCGGCAAGGGCCTGCTGCGCGGCACGCAAAGCCAGGGCGGCTTCATCCCCGAGCAGCAAACCGACTTCATCAACACCGTAATCGGCGAGGAGCTGGGCTTCGTCGGCTCCGCGCTGCTACTGCTGCTCTTTTTCGGCCTGGTCTACCGCGGCCTGCGCATCGCGATGGAGTGCGACGACCTGGCCGGCAGCCTGATCGCCGCCGGCATCGTCACGATGTTCACCTTCCACGCCTTCGTGAACCTGGGAATGACGGTCCATATCATGCCGGTCACCGGCATACCCCTGCCGTTCCTCTCGTATGGGGGGAGCAGCATGCTTCTCAACCTGACGTGCGTGGCGGTGCTGCTGAACATCAACCGCCACCGCGAAGACCTCCGTTTCTGACGGGCCAAGGAGAGTGACCATGCTCAGCACCCGACCAACTCCGGGCGATACCTCGTGGTTCGTTCACGACCGCTTCGGCCTCTTCATCCACTGGGGCACCTACGCCCTGGCCGCGCGCCACGAGTGGGTGAAGCAGTACGAGCAGATCCCCGATGAGGTGTACGACCAGTACTTCCGCCACTTCGACCCGGACCTGTACGACCCCGAGGTGTGGGCGCAGGCCGCCGCCGACGCCGGGATGAAGTACTTCGTGGTCACCACCAAGCACCACGAGGGGTTCTGCCTCTGGGATTCGGCACTGACCGACTACAAGGCGACCAACACCCCCTACGGGCGCGACGTGCTGCGTCCGATGGTGGATGCCTTCCGGGCACGCAACCTGCGCGTGGGCTTCTATCACTCGCTGATCGACTGGCACCACCCGCACTTCGTGATCGACGACGTTCACCCGGCGCGCAACCACCCTGAGCGCGCTCGCCTCAACGCCGAGCGCGACCAGCGCCTGTACGCGGAGTACCTCCATGGTCAGGTGCGCGAGCTGCTCACCCAGTTTGGCGACGTGGACATCCTCTGGCTCGATTTCAGCTACCCCGGCCCCAACGGCAAGGGACGCGACGACTGGCAGTCCGAGAAGCTGTACGCCATGGTGCGCGAGCTGCGGCCGCGAATCATCCTCAACGACCGCCTGGACCTGGATGAGGGCTGGGACATCAAGACCCCGGAGCAGTTCCAGCCGCGTGAGTGGGTGCGCTTCAACGGCCAGCCGGTAGTCTGGGAAGCCTGCCAGACGTTCTCCGGCTCGTGGGGCTACCACCGCGACGAGGCCTCCTGGAAGAGCGTGGACCAGCTCGTGCAGATGCTGATCGACACCGTGAGCAAAGGCGGCAATCTGCTGCTGAACGTGGGCCCCACCGGCCGCGGTGAGTTCGACCAGCGGGCGCTGGATCGCCTGGCGGGCATGGGCGAGTGGATGAAGCGGCACAGCCGCGCGATCTATGGATGCACGCAGGCGCCAGAGGAGTTCAAGGTGCCGCAAGACTGCCGGCTGACCTACAACCCCGAGAAGAAGCGCCTCTACGTGCACGTCTTCGCCTGGCCGTTCGTCCAGCTTCACCTGGACGGCTTCGCCGGCAAGGTGGAGTACGCCCAGCTCCTGAACGACGCTTCCGAGGTGAAGATGAGCACGCCGCCGGCCCATCAGGTAGCGCTGGAGAGCGAGCCGCGGAACACCCTCACCCTGCACCTGCCCGTCCAGAAGCCGAACGTCACCGTGCCGGTGATCGAGCTGTTCCTGAAGTAGCCACCGGCTCCTTACGCCAGGGGCGAAGCGTTCGCAAGCACCCTTCTTCGCGAACGCTTCGCCCCGACGATCAGCGCGCGGGCACGCTCACCCGCGCAGCAGCAGTTCGATCAGGCGGTAACCCTCGTCGTAGCGAACCGGCGACTCCTCCACGGCGCTCTCGTCGAAGGCGGCGCGCACCGGACGCGCCACGCCCCGGGAGGCATACAGAACGAACGGCACCGGGTCGCGCACCGGCACGCGCTCCTCGACCGGGATGGCGACATCCGGCACCACCAGCAGGCGGAAGTCATCCAGCGGCTTGACGCCTTGAAGCAGGGGGGCCAGCACCCGGGCATCGAGGCGCTCCAGGGCATCCACCTTCTTCTCGGCATCTCCCTGCACCGAGGCGGCGCCGGGTCCGCCCAGATGCACCAGCACGAAGTCGTCGGTCTGCAGTGCGGCCACCGCCTCGCGCGCCTTACCGGCGTAGTCGGTCTCAATCCGCCCGGTGGCCCCGGGTAGTTCCGGCGCTCGCAGGCCGGCCAGGCGCGCCAGGCCGCGCCAGTAGGCGGCGGGGGAGATGACGGCGCCGCCAAGGCCGCGCGTCGCGGCGAAGGACGGCAGCGAAGGCGCGCGCCCGGGGCCCCACAGCCAGATCATGTTGGCCGGCGGCTGGCCGGCATCGCGACGGCGGTCGTTCACCTCGTGCCCGTCCAGGATCTCCAGCGAGTCGTAGATGAGCGTGCGCAGCGTGGCCTCGCCGTCTCCCTGCGGCAGCACCTCCGGCAGTGGCCGGCCGACGGCGGCTCCGGGGGCGTAGCAGGCCACGTCGAGGGACGGGCCGCTCCAGACGAAGAGGTGCCGGCGCCCCCGGCCCGGGTAGAAGCGCCAGTGGAGGCCAGTGAGGTGCCCGGCCACCTCGCGGAAGAGCGCCTCCGCCTCCGCGCCGGCGATCCCGCCGGCAGTGGCATCCGTCAGTGTCTCGCCGTCGGAGGAGACCAGATCCACCCGGAACGCCACGTCACCCGGCGCGAGCGGCACCGCGCGGCCGGCGGCATCCAGGGGGCCCGGCCCGGTATAGTAGCGCGCCGGGTCATACCCCAGCAGCGCCAACGCGGCCGGCTCCGGCGCCAGCGGCACCCCTTCCGGCACCAGGTCGGCACTGCCGACCAACCCCTCGCGCGCCAGCAAGTCCAGCGTTGGCAGATGCGCCGCCTGCAGCGGCGTCTTGCCGTAAAGGGCCGCCGCCGGGCGGTCGGCCCCACCCCCAATCACCACCATCACGTATTTCATCGACCACATTTCCCGCGGCCCGCCGTGAACCGCGCGGGCCTACCAGGCGTCCAATAAGATACGCCCTGCCCGGGCGGCCACTCACTGTGGTGATGGCCAGCCGCCGGGCTGGCACCCGGTTTCCGCCGGGGCACCGCCCCGAGCCAACTCACAGCAACCTGATACCCGAACTACCCAACGCGCCCGCCACATCTCGTCAGTTTGCCAGGCGAAACCGCGGGCGCGACCGGATCCCGAGAGAGAGGAGAACCCGTGTTCCCGAGACGCCTGCTCCCTTGCTTGCTTGCCCTTGCCCTTTGCCCGGCCATGGCGGTTGCCTCGGCTGCCGCGGATGCGTCTCCCAAAGCCGGCCCGGCCGCCCCAACCGTAGCCCTTACCGACGCCACCGGCGCCCTGAGCCTGGACCTCACTCCGAAGAAACGGTCGCTCTTCTTCGAGGGCGATGGGTGGATCCCCTTCGCAATCGGCGCCGGCCTGCTGCTGGCAACCGATCGGAAGTCGCAGCCGTTCCTGACCGACGCGCTGGCGAACCCAACCACCCTGCGCGCCTCGCGGGCGGTGGGAGTGCTGGGCACCCCCCGGGTCTACCTCGGCACGCCGCTGCTGCTCTACGCCCTGGGCGGCAAGCGCGAGAAGCAAACCGCGACGCGGCTGGTGAACGCGCTGGTCACCTCCGGACTGATCACCGAAACCACGAAGGTGCTGGTGGGCCGACGCCGGCCGGACGAGTCGGGCGGCGTAGGCGACGTGAAGGGCCCCTCGCTGGTCTACGAGTCGTTCCCCTCGGGGCACACCTCGGCGGCGTTCGCCATGGCGACGGTGCTGGCCACCCAGTACCCCCGCTACCGCGTCCCGCTCTACGCCCTGGCCGCCGCGGTGGCGGCATCGCGCGTGCTGCAGAGTCGCCACATCCCGTCGGATGTCTTCGTGGGCGCGGGGATCGGCATCGCGGCCGGCCAGCAAGCCGCGCACGGCGGCAGCAACCTGCTGGGCTTCAAATTCTAGGAAAGTTGCTGGCCCCCCCTGCCCCCCAAGACTGGGGGGAAGCGGCCCCCCCTGCCCCCCCCCAATACTGGGGGGGAGTGGCCCCCCCGATTTCGGGGGGTCAGGGGGGCCAACCGCCGGCCGATCACGCCTGACCCGAGGCCTGAAGGTTGCGCTCGGCTTCCGAGGGGCGGGCGTAGATCGGGACCAGGGCCAGCGGGTCGTCGCGCTCGCCGCGGGCCAGGCGGCGCAGGCCGAGGTGGGCCAGCACCACCGGGTCGGGGAAGTCGTGTCCTGGCGCCGCGCGAAGGCGCGTGCCCAGCGCCGCCTCCAATGCCGCACGATAGCGCGCCGCGCCGGTACCGCAGACCGCCACCGGCTCGTCGTACTCGGCGGCGCAGCGCGCCAACGCCTCCGCCGGCATCGCCCGCGGTGCCAGCACCTCGACCGGGCCTTCCTCCCCCATCCGGTAGAGCGCCCCGTATACCTCGTGCTTGCGGGCATCAATGGCGGGGCAGACCAAGAGGCCGCGACACGCCTCGAACGCCGCCGCCATGGCCGCCAGGGTACCCACGCCAACCAGCGGAATCCCGGTCACTTGCGCCAGCACCTTGGCCGTGGTGACCCCGATGCGCACGCCGGTGAATGACCCAGGCCCGCGCCCAACCACCAACGCCTCGATGGAGGAGAACGGAACTCCCGTGCCGGCCAGCAGCCACTGCAGCGAGGGAAGCAGACGTTGCGAGAGGTCCATGCGGTGCAGAAAGGAGTGGGAGAAGCGCGGGCGCCCTTCCGCAAGCAGCGCCACGCCGGCAACCTCAGTGCTCGTATCGAGCGCCAACACCCTCACGGCCGGCGCCTCCCTTCCCACTCCTGCCGCAGCGCCGCGGCCAGCGCGCGCGCCCGTTCCCCGTGCGGCAGCAGGCTCACCAGCCGGGCGTCACCAGCGTGCTGCAGCAGCAGCGTCAAACGCTCGTCCGGCAGCGCGTCCGCTACCCGATCGCACCACTCGACCACAATGCTGCCACCGGCACGCAGGTACTCCTCAAAGCCCAGGTCCCACAACTCCTCGGACGACTCCAGCCGGTAGGCATCCAGGTGGAACAGCGGCACCTCCCCGGGGTGCTCGTGGACCAAAGTGAACGTCGGGCTGGCCACCGTGCCGGAGACCCCCTGCCCAGCAGCAATCCCCTGGGTGAGCGTCGTCTTGCCGGCACCCAACTCGCCGCGCAGGCAAATCACGTCGCCCGGCTGCAGCCGCGCGCCAAGCGCACGGCCCAACTCCCGCATCTCCTCCGCGCTCTCCACCCGCAGAGCGCCCTCCGCGTCAATACTCGTCATCGATGACCCAGGCCACACCTATCGGCAGCGATACCTACCCCCATTGCCCGTCACGCAAGATACGGGCCGGAGCCCCAGGGGCACCGCGAGCGCGACGGTTCGCGGATGGCTCCTGAGTCCAGACCCGCAATCGGCACTCCCCTCACGGTTCCAGGATCGCCTTGGCGGTGTTGCCGGCGGCGAAGTCGGCAAACGCCTGCGATGCCTGAGTCAGAGGGTAGTGCGCGGTGATCAGCTTCTGCACGGGGAGGCCGCGGCGCACCAACTCCAGCATCTCTGGATACTCCCGGAAGTGGTAGAACCAGCTCCCGAAGAGGGTGATGTCGCGCCGGATCAGGTGTTCGCCAACGTGCAGCGTCACCTCGGCGTTCTCGCCGTTGCAGGCGATGGTGCCCGCCTTGCCGACCAGCGCCAGCGCCAGGGCAAAGCCCTCAGGGCGCCCTGTCGCCTCGATCACCGCCTCTGCCAGCCGGCCGTCGGTCAGGTCGCGCACCGCCAACACCGGGTCGGCCGCGCCCACATCCACCACCGCGGCGGCCCCCAGGTCGCGCGCCATCTGCAGGCGCGCCGGCACCCGGTCGAGGGCGATCACCCGGGCGCCAAAGAACGACTGCAGCAGCACGTTCCCCAGGCCGATGGGGCCGCAGCCGATGACCACCACGCTATCGCCGCCGCGCGTGGGCAGGCGCCGGCTGGTGTGGTAGGGCACGCCCAGGCCATCACCGGCAAGCAGCGCGCCCACGTCGAACGGGATGTCGTCCGGCAGCGGCACGCAGACGTGATCCGGCACGGCCATCAGCTCCGCGTGCGCTCCGGGGCAGCCGCCCTTGGCGTCGCAGAATGTGTAGATCCCCTGGGCGCACCACTGGCAGTGGCCACAGCCCCACACCGCGTGGATGCCGACGCGATCCCCCTCCCGCCAGCGGCGCGACCGGCTGGCATCCACCACCACCCCCGCCGGTTCGTGGCCGGGGTTGGATGCCAGTTCGCTCTCGCCGTGGTAGGCGTGCAACTCGCTGCCGCACAGCGCCGAGGCGCGAATGCGCACGAGCACCTGCCCCTCGTCCGGCCGCGGATCAGGATACTCCTGAACCGCCACCGCGCCGCGGCCCAGGAACTTCACTGCCAGCATCTGAGGCCCTCCCTCCGTTCTCTTTGCTGGAGTTCGCGGCGGCCGCTCCCCCTCCCTGCCCGCGGCAGCCTCCCGGCCGGCCGAAACTCGCTGTAACGGCCGCACGTATCTCCTGGGTGGGGGGCACCGCGCGCCGCGGAAGGACAGGCCCCGGCAAACCCAGAAGAATGAGCGGAAGCACGCTCCCGGCAGGCACCACCTACCGCTCGCCTGCCAACCAGAACAGGGCAAAGGGCACATGCGCCGACGTAGAGTGATCGGTTGTCTTGCCGCAGTTTTCATCTTCCTCGGATTGGCTGGCTATGGCACCTTCCGCGTGCTGCGGACGATGGCCAAGGCGAAGCAAAAACCCCTCGAGTTCACCACCGTGCGCCGCGGCGATGTCGTCCGCAAGGTCTCGGAGACCGGCACGATCGCCGCGGAGCTGCAGGTGGAGGTGAAGTCGAAGGTTGCCGGGCGCATTGCCGAGCTGTTCGTGGATGAGGGAGACCCGGTGCGGGAAGGGCAACTGCTGGCCCTGATCGATCCCACGGAGGTGGAGCGGGCGGCAAACCAGGCGGAGGCCGACGTACGGGCCAGCCGGGCGCGCCTGGAGCAGGCGGAGTGGGCGGCCCGGCAGCAGCAGGACAACACCCGCCTGAGCATCCGGCAGGCAGAGGCGCGGCTGGCAGCCGCCGAGGCGAACCTGCGCCGCCTGCAAGCCGGCAGCCGGGCGCAAGAGATCGCTCGCGCCGAGGCGCAAGTGGCGCGCGCCCAGGCGGAGGCCGAGGAAGCCCGCGCCGCGCTCAAGCGCGCCCTGGAGCTGCAGCGGCACGGCGCCACCGCCCGCGAAGACGCCGAAGCGGCACTGGCGGCAGCCCAGGCCGAGTTGGCTCGCCTGCAGGCGGGCGCCCGGCCCGAGGAGCGGCGGCAGGCGGAGGCCGCCGTCGCCCAGGCACGCGCCACCCTCGACGACGCAACCCGGGCGCTGCGACGCAAGCAGGACCTGGCGAAGCGGGGCTTCGTGCCCCGGGGAGAGGCGGAGACGGCGCAGGCCAGCGTGGACCGGGCGCAGGCCGCCCTGGTGGAAGCGCAGCAGCGCGCCGCCCTGGTGGAAGCGGGTCCGCGCCCGGAGGAGATTGCCGCCGCGCAGGCGCGCGTGCGCCAGGCGGAGATCGCCGCTCGCAGTGCCGCCAGCAACGCCGAGCAGACGGTGGCCGCCGCCCGCGCCCGGGCCGCCGCCGCCGAAGCCGCCCTGCGCACTGCCCACGAGGATCTGGCGTTGCTGCGCGAGGGCCCGCGCCCCGAAGACCTCGATGCGGCCAAAGCGCAGGTGGCCGAAGCGCGCGCCGCGCTCGCCGCGGCCCGGGCCGGTGCCTCCCGCGACGCCGCCGCGCGGGCCGAGGTGGAGGCCGCCCGCGCCGATGTGCTGCGCACCAGCGAGCGCCTGGAAGCCGCCCGTGTGCAGCGCGCCGACACCCGCCTCGTCGCCCCGTTCAGCGGCACGGTCGCCGCCCGGCACATCCAGGCCGGCGAGCTAGTCGCCTCCGGTGTCTCCGGGCTGTCGGCGGGCGTTCCGGTGGTCACCATCGCCGACCTCTCCACGCTGCTGGTGCGCGTGCGCCTCAACGAGGTGGATGTGGCCCGGGTGCGTCCCGGCCAGCAGGCGGAGGTGCGGGTGGATGCCTATCCGGGCGTCACCTTCCCCGGACGGGTGCGCACCATCTCGCCGGCGGCGGGGCCCGGCGGCCAGGCCGGCCAGGAATCGCAGATCGTGCGCTTCGATGTGGAGGTGGCGCTGGTTCGTCCTGATCCCCGCCTGCGCACCGGCATGTCGGCCGACGTGGACATCATCCTCAGCCGGCGGAAAAACGTGCTCTACGTCACCCGCGAGGCGCTCACCCGTGAGGGGAAGCAGTGGGTGGCGGACGTGGTACGCAACCCGCGGCAGGTGCGCGACCTCCAGGGGCCGGCCCGCGCCGCGCTGACGGAGAAAGACGTGCCCACGCGCAAGGTAACGGTGAAGGTGGGCCTGACCGACGACATGCGCGCTCAGGTGTTGAGCGGGCTGAAACAGGACGACCTGATCCTGGTGAAGGAGACAGGGAAGATCCAGCGCCGCCGCCTCAAGATCGGGCCATAGCCAGGTGAGCTTCCGCCAGTACATCCAGGTTGCTCTGCGCGCGCTCTACGCCAACAAAGCGCGCTCCTTCCTCACCATGCTGGGGATGGTGATCGGCGTCGGCAGCGTGATCGTCGCCGTCTCCCTGGTGGAAGGCGCCCGCGACAGCGTCACCAAAGAGTTCGAGGCGGTTGGCTCCAACCTGATCTTCGCCTTCCACTCGCCAGAGCAGCGCGGCACGGGCGCCCGCCCCGGCGTCTTCGAGGGGCTGACGATGGAGGATGCCCGCGCCATTGAGCAGGAGTGCGACCTGCTGGCCGCCGTCTGCCCCAACATGCAGTTCCGTGGCCCCGCGCGTGCCGGCCGCGAGGAGCGCGCCACCCGGATCATGGGCACCGGCGAGGGCGCCAACGACGTGCTGAACGTGGAGATCGCGCACGGGCGCAGCATCGCTCCCGAGGACGTGGAGAACGTGGCCAAGGTGTGCGTCCTCGGGCAGGAGCTGGCGGCGGCACTCTTCCCGAACGGCAGCCCGGTGGGCCGGGAGGTGGAGGTGCGTGGCGTCCGCCTCCAGGTGATCGGGGTGCTGGCGCCCAAGGGCCGCTCGATGGGCGAAAACCGCGACGACTGCGTCTACGTGCCGCTCACCACCGTTCACAAGCACCTCTTAGGCGTGGAGATCCTCAGTGACATCACTGCCCGGGCGATCTCCCCCCTCAAGACGGAGGAGGCGGCCGATCAGATCTGGGCCACGCTGCGGCGCCGCCACCCAAACAACGTGCGCGATTTCGTCGTCGACACCCAGCAGAGCGTGTTGGCCTCCATCGGGCGCATTCTGAACCTGTTCGCCTTCGTGCTGGGGGGCATCGGCGGGCTGGCGCTGCTCGTCGGCGGCATCGGCATCATGAACATCATGCTGGTGTCGGTCACCGAGCGCACCCGTGAGATCGGCCTGCGCAAGGCGGTCGGCGCCCGCTCGCGCGACATCCTCTGGCAGTTCCTCATCGAGGCGATGACGTTGAGCGCCATCGGTGGCACGATTGGCACCGGCTTCGGCTGGGGCTTGTCGCGGCTGGTGGGGTTGGTGATGCAGGGGAAGCTGCGCACCCACGTGCCGCTGTGGAGCATCCTGGTCGCCTTCGGCTTCTCGGCCGCCGTGGGGATCTTCTTCGGCGCCTTTCCCGCCTGGCGTGCCGCCCGCCTCAACCCGATTGATGCCCTCCGCCATGAGTAGGCCGGCTCTCGGTGGCCAACCGCCTTGCCGGCGGGCCTCAAGAGGGGGAGACCACATCGCGGCGCCACTCCGCTACTCCCCCCGGGGGTACCCCACGCGTCCGTCCATCAAGTTGGCAGGATTCAGTTTAGGGGTGCGGAATCAGGAGTAGTATGCCTGATCCCCCCCGGGCGCGGCGGCCTGTTACCCCGGCGGGTGACTTTTTGTTTGCTGTTGGTTCCTTGTGCCATAAGCGGCGTGCTCGGGAGAGGATGCCCCGCCGATCCCGCAGCCTACGAGGGAAGTGATGGAGCAGCACACCGCGACGGGATTGGTTTGCGGCGCCCCCCCGGGTGACAGCGAGTGCTTGAGTGCTCTGCTGTTTGCGACGGCCCGCGAGGGCATCCTGCTGCAACCGCTGCCAGGCGAGCCGGGTTCGGGGCCCTTCATCGCGGCTAACCCGGCAATCTGCCGGATGCTCGGCTACACCGCCGAGGAGCTGCGCCACCTCACCCTGCGTGACCTGCAGGCCGCAGACGCCCCGGCCGTGACGCCGGAGACGGCGGCCACCAGCGCGGGAGAGCCGTGCCTCACCACGCTGGTTGGTAAGGACGGCCGGCACGTGCCGGTGGAGATTCGCTGCTTCCCCTGCACGCGCGAGGGAGAGGCGCTGGTGCTTTGCCTCGTGCGCGACGTGTCCGGCTACAAGGCGAGCGAAGCCGCGCTCCTGGCGGCCAACGAGCGCCTGCAAACACAGGCCGAAGAGCTGCAGATCGCCAACGAAGAGCTGCAGGCGCAGCGCGAGGAGTTGGCCGTCGCCAATGAAGAGCTGCAGGTGCAGCACGAGGAACTCACCCTCGCCAACCAGAAGCTGGCGGCCCGCGCCGAGGCACTGCGGCGCAGCGAGAACCGCTACCGCGAGCTGGTCCAAAATGCCAACAGCGCTATCATCCGCTGGAAGCGCGACGGCACCATCACCTTCTTCAACGAGTACGCCCAGACGTTTTTTGGCTATTCCCCCGATGCGGTGCTTGGCCAGCACCTGAGCCTGTTGATTCCGCCGGTCGAGTGCACCGGCAGGAGGCTGAGCACGCTCCCCGAGGAGATCGTCGCCCACCCCGAGCGCTACGCGAACCACGTGAACCAGAACGTCTGCCGCGATGGCCGCCAGGTCTGGATGGCCTGGACCCACCGGCCGGTGTTCGACGAAAACGGCCAGGTGGTGGAGATCCTCTCCGACGGCAGCGACATCAC
>JAAZEB010000159.1 GCA_012512505.1 Armatimonadota bacterium
ATCGAAGAGCTTCTGGAGGGCGAGGAAGCCACCCTGATGTTCTTCCTTGACGGCGAGACCGCCCACCCGATGGTGCCCTCGCAAGATCACAAGCGCGCCCTGGACGGGGATGCCGGCCCCAACACCGGCGGCATGGGCTGCTACGCCCCGGTGCCCAAGGTGTCCGACTCGCTCGTGGAAGCGGTGCGCACTGGCACCGTGGAGCCGATCCTCGAAGCGTTTGACCTGCGCGGCATCCACTATAGCGGCGTGCTTTACGTCGGGATCATGCTCACCGCCGCCGGCTACCGCGTCCTGGAGTTCAACGTGCGCTTTGGCGACCCGGAAGCGCAGACGGTGCTCCCCCTTCTGGAAACCGACCTGGTGGACATCATGACCGCCACCATCGATAAGGGGCTCTACCGGGTAAAGCCGCAGTGGCGGCCGGAGAAGTCGATGACGGTGGTGCTTGCCTCCGGCGGCTATCCGGGCTCCTACGAGACCGGGAAGGTGATCGAGGGCCTGGAGGACGCGGCGAAGGTGCCCGGGGTGGTGGTTTTCCACGCCGGCACGGCGCTGCGGGACGGGAAGATCGTGACGGCTGGCGGGCGGGTGCTGAATGTGTCGGCTACCGGCGCCACCTACGACGAGGCGATCCAGCGGGCCTATGAGGCGGCCGGCAAGATTCATTTCGAGGGAATGCACTACCGCCGCGACATCGGCAAGCGAGTAGCGGGCTAGCGCCCCGTGACCAGTGGCCGATAGGAGCGCATCGATGGAGATGAAGCGGTTCATCTACTACCAGGATGGCGACTTGTGGGTGGGCTGGCTGGAGGAGTATCCCGACTACCGGACGCAGGGGCATACCCTGGACGAGCTCAAGGAGAACCTCAAGGAGATCCACGAGGAGATCTCGCAAGGCCAGATCTCGTGAGATCGCCGATAGCCTGGCGAAGCACATCATCAAGATGCTCAGTTGACCAAGCGCGCCGGAAGGGAGTTGGCAGCTCTGCCTGTGGTCATACAGAGTGGGTGGCCGGAGGTTGGGTGGCCGGCCCCGCCGGGCCGGCGACAGGGGGCCAAGTGTGATGAAGGTAGCTATCATTATGGGCAGCGACTCCGACCTGCCGGTCATGCAGGAGGCGGTGAGCGTGCTGCGGGAGCTGGGCGTGCCCACGGAACGACGGGTTCTCTCGGCGCACCGCACCCCGCAGCGTTGCCTGGAGTTCGCCCAGCAGGCGGAGGCCAACGGCTTCGCGGTGATCATCGCCGGCGCCGGCGGCGCGGCCCACCTGCCGGGCGTTGTCGCGGCGCTGACGCCGCTGCCGGTGATCGGCGTGCCGATCCAGTCGCCCGCCCTCAATGGCCTCGACTCGCTCCTCTCCATCGTGCAGATGCCGGCTGGCGTGCCGGTGGCCACCGTGGGCATCGGCGCCGCGCGCAATGCCGGCATCCTCGCGGCCCAGATTCTGGGCGTGAGTGACCCCCGCGTGCGCGAGAACGTCCGCGCCTACAAGGCCCGCCTGGCGGCCTCGGTGGAGGCGAAGGACCGGGCAATTCAAGAGAACGCGTGAGGCATCCGGCACCGGGCGAAGCGAAGGATGACCGGGGCTCGGGTGCCTGCCCCGGCTCCGGCGGCCGGGCAGCGTTTGCCGTCAATCCAACTCCGCGGCAGAAGGTTGTAGCAGCGTGAATACATTCGGATACGATACCTATCTTTCCCCCGCCACCTGGCGCTACGGCAGCCGAGAGATGCGCGCCATCTTCTCCGAGGTGAACCGCCGCCGCCATTGGCGCCGGGTGTGGGCCGCCATCGCCCAGGTGAAGTGCGAGATCGGCCTCATCACTGCCGAGCAGCTCGCTGACATTGAGGCCCATGTGGATGAGGTGAACGTCGAGCGCTCGCTGGAGATCGAGCGCACCCTGCAGCACGACCTCGCTGCCGAGGCGCAGGCGTTTGCCGAGCAGTGCCCCGTGGGCGGCCAGACGCTGCACACCGGTGCCACCTCCGCCGACATCACCGATAACGCCGACGCGCTGATCGTCGGCCAGGCGCTGGAGCTGATCCGCAGCCGTCTGGCCGCGCTGCTGCGCGCCTACGAGCAGCGCATCACCGAGCTGCATCGCGAGCGGCTGGTTGGCCTCGGCTTCACCCATATTCAGCCGGCCCAGCCGGTGCCATTTGCCTATCGCCTGGCCAACCACGCCCAGGACCTGCTGCGCGTGTTGTGGCAGCTTGAGGGCTATCAGGTGGAGGCCAAGGGCATCAAGGGCGCGGTGGGCACCGGCGCCGACTACACCACCCTCCTGGAAGGCACCGGCATCTCCTTCCGCGAGTTCCAGGAGCGGGTGATGCGGAAGCTGGGCCTGTCGGCGCTCACCGTCACCGGCCAGACGGCCACCCGCCTGATCGACGTGGAGTACATGAGCATCCTCTACGGCCTGGCCGCGACGCTGCACCGGATCTTCACCGACCAGCGCCTGCTGCAGTCGATGGGCGAGACGCAGGAGCCATTCGCCAAGGGGCAAAAAGGCTCCAGCGTAATGGCCTACAAGAAGAACCCGAAAGACTCGGAGCAGATCTGCGCGCTTTCGGCCGCGGTGATGAGCTTCCACTCGATGGCCGGCTACGCCGCCGCCAACAACCTGCTGGAGCGCACCCTCAACGAGTCGGCCATCCGCCGTGTCTTCATCCCTGAAGCGTTCCTCTTCACCGACCACTGCCTGATCAAGGCGCGCAAGGTGATCGCCGGCCTGGTGATCAACCGGGAGAAGATCGCCCGGGACCTGCGCACCCACGGTGACTTCGCCGGCACGGGGCGCCTGCTGGTCCACCTGCAGCAGATCGGCGTGCCGCGCGAAGAAGCCTACCGGATGATCCAGAGCTGCTCGCTGCAGGCGCAAGAAGCACTGGTGCGCGGCGAAGAGAACCCCCTGCGCGACCTGCTGCTGGCGGCGATTCACGCCCTGCCGCAGCCGGAAGCCCAGGCACTGACGGCCGAGGAGCTGGCCTCGCTGGTGGATGCCTCCGGCTACGTTGGCGGCGCGCCGGAGCTGGTGGAGGAGTTCCTGGCGGAGTTGCGCGCCGGCCTGGCCGCCTACCCCGCCGCCGATACAGACACCGGCGAGAGCGTCTTCTGAAAGCGTCGGGGCTGCACCCAGCCGGTGTCCACCAGGTGCTTTCCGTTGATGACGAACGAGGCGGCCTCCCGCTCCGGCTCTGGGATGCACGACGACGTTCCGAGGAAGCGGATCTCCATCGGCTGCCCCTTCGGCCCGACCGGCTCCAGAGCTCGTTGCACTGCCGCCCCGGGAGACGGAGGCCTACTGCCGGGCGCAGATCTGGTAGACGTGCTCCGGGCCGAAGGCGTCTGGCAGGTGCGCCACCAGTTGCCGGCGCAGCGCAAAGCAGAGGTGACACTTGGAGGCGTAGGCCGGCTCGGGGGTGATGCCGAAACGGCGCGCCAGCGGCAGCAGCGCCGCCGGACCCCCTTCCGCCAGGTCGCTCAACAGCGGGTCCTGCCGCACGCGCTCCGTCCGCGCCAGATCGGCCAGCCGCGCGTGGCGTGTGTTTCCCAGGTTCACGCCGGGGCACCAGTCGGGGCGCACGTAGCCGAACGGGTCCACCTGCAGCTCCGCCAGGGTGTCGATCTCCAGGTCGGCGCGGCAGTTCTCCTGTGCCAGCGCCTCCAGGGGCACGAACGAGGCCAGCGGCGCCAGGTCATCGGCGGACCGCCCGAGATAGTGCACCCCATAGCTGCACACGGCGTGGTGCAGCCGCTCCGGGTCGGCCGCCACCCCCTCCAGGGCGCGCACCTCCGCCAGGCTGGGGAACGGCGCGTAGACGTTCTCCAAGCCAAACACCTCCCGCGCAAGGCGTATCCCGCGATGCACGCGCTCGGCCGGCACGAACTCCTGGTGGAAGGCGTCGATGCTGAAGTACATCCCCTCCACGCCGGCCTCTTTGAGCTGCTCTAGCCGCGCGCGCACCCGCTCGTCCGTGGTACACCACGAGCCGTTCGACTCCACGAAGCCCACCGGCACCCCGGCCTCCCGTAGCGCCCGGCAGATCGCCAGCACGTGCTCGAAGTAAAGCAGTGCCTCGCCACCCGCCAGCAGCACCTGGCGGCCGAGCGCCTGGAAATCGCGTCCATACTCCACGGCGTCGGCGACGGTGACAAGCGTTGGATCTTGCTGGGGGGCGGCCATTACCAGGCAGTGACGGCAGGCGGCGCTGCAGCGATAGGTCAGCATAATCTGCCCGCGCAACGGCTGCATCGGCATCCGCACGGCTCCTTTCGGTACGGCCGGCTCAGTGCTCGCGGGAGCGGCGCATCCAGGCGGGCACCACCGTATCGCGCTTCACCTTGCGCAGGGTCTCTACCACGCTCTCGACCCACAGGCGCGCCAGCCGCTCCCCCTTCTCGGCTGAGGCAGCCTGCGGCCGGCCGGTGGCGCAGTTGGGGTAGCGCGCGATCCAGTCTACCGGGGTTTGGGCGGCGCCGACATCCAGCCCGGCCTCCGCCGGGTAGGTTTGGGGGCCGAGGAGATCCATCCGCACCAGCTCCGGGAACAGCGCCAGGGCCAGGCTCGTCTCCAGCTCGCAGGCGTGACCCACCTCCGCGGTCTCGCGCACCGTCTCCAGGGACACCCCGGCCCACGGGGGGATGCTGTAGAGGGCGTACGGCTTGGCTTCCTCCAGGACGTGCTGCAGGATCGTCTGGCTCATCGGGATGTTGCCCCCGTGGTTGTGCAGCAGCACGATCTTCCCGAAGCCGTTGCGGTGGACTTCATCCAGCACCTGCGTGAGGAACGCCAGCAGCAGCGAAGAGTGGATGTGGATCGCCCCCGGCTGGAACATCGGCTGGGCCACGTAGGTATAGGCCATCACCGGCAGCACCACCACCGGCTCAATCGCCGCCACGCGCGCGGCGATGCGCTCGGCGCAGAGGGTGTCACATCCCAGCGGCAGGTGTGGGCCGTGTCGCTCCACGCTGCCCACTGGAATCAGCGCCACCCCGTCGGCACGCTCGCGCGCGTCGGCAAGTTGGTCGGAAGTCAGCTCCATCCATTGCATGCCCCATCTCCTCCCGGCGAAAGCGGTCTCGCAACACTTTCGCGGCCGCCCGCGCCACTCCTGCCCACGCCCGCCGCGGCGCCCCCACCCGGACCACCGCGACGCACGGCGGCGCGCCCCGCCGGCCCGTGTGCCAGGCCTCAGCGTGTTTCGAAAATGCTTGACACTTTTGAGGAATACAGTTATAGTATCAAGCGTTGGAGGAGCAATGCGCAAGATCTTAGAGGCGTGCCCATCATGCGGTGGTTCCCTGGTGGTAACCGAGGTGGCCTGCCCTCAGTGTCAGACGCAGGTGCGCGGCCGCTATCGCCCCTGCACCTTCTGCGCGCTGACGGCGGACCAGCAGGAGTTCGTCCGGTTGTTCCTCGAGCGGCGCGGTAACCTGCGCGAGGTGGAGAAGGCCCTGGGCGTCTCCTACCCCACAGTACGCGGCAAGCTGGAGGAGATTGCCGCGCGCCTGGCCGGCCCTGGCACGCAGGCGGCCAGCGCCGCGCCCACTGGCCCAATCGCTGATGCCGCGGAGCGTCAGGAGGTGCTGCGGCAGGTAGCCGCGGGCACGCTGTCGGTGTCGGAGGGTCTGGCCCGCCTGCGCGCCTCCCGGGCGGACGCCGCCGACGCTCTCCCGCCGGCCGACTGAGGGGCCGCGGGTGGCCCCGCCGGGCCGTGGCGGAGCGCGGAAAGGACGGGAAGCGATGTCTACCTGCTCGCTGACGGAGCTGTTGCGGCGGATCGCGGAGAACGGGGGGCCCGAGGGCCTCGACCTGGAGCGCGCCGACCTTTCCGGCCTGGACGCCGGCCCGGAAGCGCTCGACGCCGAGGTGGCGCGGGTGTCGGCCCTGGAGCCGCACCCGGTGTGGCTTGCCCCGGACACGCACGGGCTCAACCTCCAGGGCGCCAACCTGGAACGCGCCAACCTGGAGGGTGCCCGGCTGCCCGGCGCCAACCTGCGCGAGGCCAACCTGGAGCGCGCCGATCTCAGCGGCGCCCGGCTGGAAGAAGCCTCGCTGGCCGGCACCAACCTGGAGCGTGCCCGGCTAGAGAGAGCGACGCTAGCCGGCGCCAACCTCAGCGGCGCGAACCTGGAGCGGGTCGCGGCGGCGTGGGCTACTCTGGCGGGCGCCCACCTCGCCGAGGCCAACCTGGAGCGGGCGGAGCTTGCCGCCGCCGACCTCTCCGCGGCGAACCTGAGCGGGGCCAACCTGGAAGGTGCCCGCCTCGACCAGGCGAACTTGAGCGGGGCTATCCTGGAAGGCGCCAACCTGGAAGGCGCCTGCCTGGAGGGTGCTTCGCTGGCCGGCGCCAGCCTGACCGGTGTCAACCTGGAAGGCGCTAACCTGGAAGGTGCCAACCTGGAGGGAATGGCGCTGGCGGGTGCCAACCTGGTAGGGGCGGCGCTGGCGGGTGCCAACCTGGCTGGAGCCAACCTGTCCGGCGCCTGTCTGGAGGGCGCCCACCTGCGGGGAGCCAACCTGGAGGATGCCAATCTGGAAGGGGCCGCCCTGCAGGAGGCGCGCCTGGCGCAGGCGAACCTCCTGGGCACCAACCTGAAAGGGGCCGTCTTGCCCCAGGCAGAGCTGACAGCGGCCAATCTGGAGGGCGCCATGCTGGACGGCGCCGACCTCAGCGGCGCCCGGCTGGCACAGGCCAACCTGCACGGCGCCTCCCTGGAAGGGGCGGACCTGACCGGCGCCGACCTGCACGAAGCCTGCCTCACCCACGCCAACCTGGAAGGCACCCGGCTGGAGGGCGCCAACCTGACCGGGGTCACCCGCGAGGAGGCCCTGCCCGGGCACGACGCCCACGGCGGCGGGCTAGACAGCCTGGCCGGGCCGCCCGCCGCGCCGGAGTTCGCCGTGGAGGAGGAGTTCTCGCTGGACATCCCGGTCCAGGACGCCGAGGGCTTCCGCCTGGACCTGCCGCGGGGCGACATCGAGCTGGTGGTTGAGGAGCGCCACGACCTCCACCTGGAGGGGCACGGGCTGCCGGCGGAGGCGCTGCACTTCGAACGGGAGGGCGCCACTCTCTGCGCTCGGCTGATGGGCCCGGAGCACCTGGCGCGCCAGGGAATCACCCTCCGGTCGCGGCGGGTGGCCCTGTCGGTGGCCGTGCCGCCGCGCGTGCGGGTCGTATCGCTGGACACCGGTGGCGGCCACCTGAGCCTGCGGGGGGTGTATGGCCCGACCACCGCGCGCACCGGCGGCGGCAACATCAAGGTCGATGCGGCGGCGGGGGCCGCCCTTACCCTCGATAGCGGCGGCGGGAACGTGGAGGTGCGCGGCGGCGGCTTTGGCGAACTGGCGGTCCACACCGGCGGGGGCAACGTGGGCGTGCAGGCCGGCCGCCTGGAGAAGCTCCAACTGCACACCGGCGGCGGCAACCTCACCGCCGC
Source organism: Armatimonadota bacterium (assembly GCA_012512505.1). GTDB lineage: Bacteria > Armatimonadota > JAAZEB01 > JAAZEB01 > JAAZEB01 > JAAZEB01. Next base: position 7,446 of record JAAZEB010000159.1, read on the forward strand.
GCTCGCCCTGGGCGACGGGGGCGAGTGCCACTGTGAGACCGGCGCCGGCAACGTGCTGCTCAAGCTGCCCGGCAACGCGGCCGCGCAGGTGGAGGCGGTCACTGGCATGGGGCAGGTTCACAGCGACTGGCCGCTGGTGCGGGTGGGGCGGCCGGGGCCGGTGGGCGCTGGGCGCCAGCGCATGGTAGGCGCCTGGGGGGAGGAGCACCGGCGGGCCCGGGTGGTGTTGCGCACCGGGGTGGGCGACATCCGCCTGTGCCAGGGGCCGGTGCATAGTGAGCTTGCGGCTCCGTCGGCGCCGCCACCGGCCGCCGACGAGCGTCGGGCGGTTTTGGAGAGCTTGGCCCGGGGCGAGATCACCGTGGAGGAGGCCGACGCGCTGCTGCGGGCGTTGCCGGAGGAGGCCTGAGGCCGCGGTGACGCTGCCCCGCCGGCGCCGCGAAGAGGAGGTTGGCGGCGGACCGGCGCACTGGTAGCAGGCAGGCGCGCGGTTTGCCCGGCGGCAGGAGTCCGGCCGGCTCCGGCCGAATAAAGTGTCCGTTAGCCTGATGGCGCGGTCAGGGCTCGTGGGATGGGGCAGCATGGCGAGGCGTGAACCGGTAACCTTCAAGGGGATCAGAGACGGCTTTCTGATCCTGTTGAGCGAGCAAGGCGAGTTTGGGGAGGTGCTCAGCCAGCTTCGCGGGAAGCTGCGTGCCGCGGGTGACTTCTTCCAGGGCGCTGGCGCGATCGTCGACGTGGGGCGGCGAGAGCTGAGCAAGGAGGAGATGACCCAGCTCGTCCACACCCTCCAGGATGAGTACGGAATGGTGCTGCGCCGGGTGGTGGCGAACCTCCCCGAGCGGAACCGCCCGGAGAACGGCGAGGGCGTGACAGTCCTCCGGCAGGTTTCCGAGGGCGCGGCGCCAGCGGCCGAGGAGGACTCCGCCGCCGACCGCGCGCGGCGCGAGCCGGGTGGCAGGCGGCCACATCGTACCGAGGAAAACACCCTCTTCATCCACCGCACCCTCCGCAGTGGGCAGCGCATCGAGTATGATGGCAGCGTGGTGATCATCGGCGACGTGAACCCGGGGGCAGAGATCATCGCCAGCGGCGACATCCTGGTGATGGGCACGATCCGGGGGTTGGCGCACGCCGGGGCGCGCGGCGATTCCCAGGCGATCGTCACCGCGCTTTCGCTGGCGCCCACCCAGTTGCGCATTGCCACCGCCATTGGGCGCCCCCCAGACGGCGACGGCGCCGCGCGGCTGCGTCCCGAGATGGCGAGGGTTCAGGATGGCGCCATGGTGATCGAGGCTTTCCCCGGCTGGGAGTGACCGGGGCTGAGGCTTAGGAGCTGTCAACGAACAAGCCGGGCGTCTCGCCGGGTGCCGCGGGGCGCCCGGTGGCGTGCCCGGTGTCCGATCCATCGCCGGCGCGGTTGTTCGCTGACACGTCCGAACTGGGAGGAACACTGCACGTGGGTGAAGTAGTGGTAGTCACATCCGGCAAGGGCGGCGTGGGCAAGACCACTGCGGTCGCGAACCTGGGCGTAGGGCTGGCCACCCTGGGCAAAAAGAAGGTAGCGCTGGTGGATACCGACATCGGCCTGCGCAACCTCGACGTGGTGATGGGGCTGGAGAACCGGATCGTCTACGACCTGGTAGACGTGGTGGAGGGCACTTGCCGCCTGCGCCAGGCGCTGATCAAGGACAAGCGCTACGAGGGGCTCTACCTGATGCCCGCGGCGCAAACGCGCGACAAGAACGCGGTGACCCCGGAGCAGATGCGCAAGCTGTGCGCCGACCTGCGCAGCGAGTTCGACTACGTGCTGATCGACTGCCCGGCCGGCATCGAGCAGGGGTTCCGCAACGCGGTGGCGGGCGCCCAGCGCGCGATCGTCGTGACCACTCCCGAGGTCTCGGCAGTGCGCGACGCGGACCGGATCATCGGCCTGATGGAGGCCGATGAATTGGACGACATCAAGCTGATTGTCAACCGAATGCGCATGCACATGGTGAAGCGCGGTGACATGATGGACCTGGAGGACATCCGCGAGATCCTCTCGGTGCCGGTTATTGGCGTGGTGCCCGAGGACGAGGTGATCGTCGTCTCCACCAACCGCGGGGAGCCGGCGATTCTGGAGGGCAAGGCGCGCGCCTCGCAGGCCTACCAGAACATCACCCGGCGCCTGATGGGCGAGGAGGTGCCGCTGATGCCCCTGGAGGCGCGCAACGGCATGGTGGGCGCGCTGCGGCGGCTCATTGGCCTCGACAAAGCGTGAGGAAAGGAGGACACCATGGCCCTGCTCAACCGTATCTTCGGCCGGTCGGAGTCTTCCGGGAAGGTGGCCAGCGAGCGCCTGCGCAAAGTGGTGGTGCAAGACCGCGCCAACGTTTCGCCGCAGACGATGGACCAGATGCGCACTCAGGTCCTCAATAAGCTCGCTGAGTACATGGAAGTCGACGAGAAGAACTCGTCGATCACGATCTCTGCCAACGAGGGCAGCGTCAACCTGGTGGCCAACATCCCGATTCGCCGCATGAAGCGCGGCAAGCACTGACGGGTAGGCGCCCCGCTCGTCAACGCCAAGGCCCCAGGAACAAGCCGGGCAGCTCGCAAGCGGCCCGGCGGCGCGCTGGCGCGCGGGCGGATCCACGTCTTTCCGCGCGCTCGCGTCGCTGCCCCCGACGACGCGCCCCGGATCACCGGCGGCTGTTGGCGCGCCCCCGGGGCTGCTGGCTTGGCCTGGCAGATGGGCGCCTGCCGGTACCCTTCTCCACCGCGGCGGCATAGCGGTGCAGCCACTCCTCCAGGTTCGTGTAGCCGTCACCGTCGTCGTCGCCGTTGGGGTTCTTCGGAGTCACCAGGCGCCGGGTGACCGGCCGCCACTGCGGGTAGCCTCCCACCTCCTCGGGGCTGTCGATGAAGGAGCCCTCGCGTTGCCGGATCTGGCGAATGATGCGGGCGTCCACCGGGTCCCGGTCTCCCGGGCGGGCGCCGGCGTTTGCCAGCAGGTGCCGCTCTACGTCCTCCCGGTTTCCCAGGAGTGGCACCTTCAGGGCCGCGAACTGCGGCGGCTCGGCCTCCAGCCGGTGGAGGGTGCCCTGGTGGTCGCCATAGGCGACGACCTGCCACGGGTCGCCGTTGGCCGGCGTCCAGTAGGGGTCGCCCCTCCCCGTGTTCGGGTTGAACAGCCAGTTGTCGCGGACGTAGAGGTTGAGGACGTGGTCCGGCAAGGTGTGTGCCAGGATGGCATACGGGCGGCGCACCGACTCCGCGTCCTTGTCGATGAAGTAGACGTTCCCGCAGACGCTGGCGGTCACCGGCAGGTTTGCCCGGCCGTCGCTGGCGATGCTGATCCGATCGTAGGGGTCAGACAGATAGACAAGATTGTTCACCACCTGCACGTCGGTGTAGTTGTCGCGGCACAGCGGGTTGCGCCAGCGGTTGTAGGCCAGCACGTTGCGCAGCAGTGAGACACGCCGGGAGTTGCGGCCGATCAGCACGCCCGTAGAGTGCGCCTCCGGCTCTCCCGTTGCCTCGTCGGTGTGCCCCGCGTTGGTGAGCGCCTCGGCAAAGATCGAGTTGCTGATGGTGACGTCGCGCACCACGCCGTTGTCATCCGCCCAGGTAGAGAGGACCTCGTCGGTGGACCAGCTCCCGGAGACATGGTCCAGGACGATGTTGTAGCACTCCTGGTTGGGATCCGAGGAGATGCAGAAGGCATCGCGGTTGTTGAGGATCTCTCCCGGCGGGTATTTGCTGCCCGGGCGCGAGGCGATGTGCTGGACGAGCATGTCGTGGCCGTAGAGGACGATCGGGGCGCCCCTGACCATGATGCCGGGCGAGGGCGCCGTCTGCCCCGCCACGGTCAGATAGGGGTCGCCCACGTAGAGGGTGGTCTTCAGATCGATGATCCCGGACACCTCAAAGATGACCACGCGCGGCCCGCTCGCCGTCATCGCCGCCCGCAGCGACCCGGGCCCGGAATCGTTCAGGTTGGTCACGCGGAGGATCTTGCCGCCCCTGCCGGCGACGGTGTGCGTGCCGAACCCCACGGCACCCGGGAACACCGGCAGCGCGCTGGCGCCCTGACCGCCGAGGCAGACGAGGACCACCGCCAGCAAGCAGCCGGCGTTTCGGAAAGCAGCGCGGCTCATCCTTCAGACCTCTCGTGGCTTGGGCGTGGCGGCGGCCGTCACGGGCATCTCGCGGTGCTAGGTGTGCGCCCGCGCTGTTCCTTCTTCACTGCGGTCTCTTTTCGCCCTCGCCGTCAGGGGTTCCCACCCGGTTTGAGCTGGTGCAGCAGCTCCCAGAAGTGGTGCTGGATCCGGACCGGGCGTCGTGCTGCGATCCAACGCCGCGCCGCCTCTGCTTCCATCTTCTGGTGACGGATCAGATACGCCGCCACCGCCGCCGCGGAGCGGGATTGCCCCTCCACGCAGTGGACGTAAACCGCGCGCCCGGTCTGCCGCAGGGTGTGAATCGTGTCGGCAACGAGCGCCAGCCACTCTGAGGTCTGGGAGGGGTCGGGGGCGTCGCGGGCGGGGAACCACGCCACTACCGTGCCCGGCTGGTGGAACCAGCAGGGGAACTGCAGCGGCACCTCGATCGTCAGGCTGACGACGGCCAGCCCCTCCTGAGCGCGGTGCCGGTCCAGCACTAGCCACTCCGGCTCCTCGGGGAAGCGACCCAGGAGCAGCGGCCCCTGGCCGTCATTCCCATCCAGGATCACGCTGACGTCGGCAGCCCGTTCCATGTTCCGGTTCCTCGTTCCCGGCCGCCCGGGAGGGTGATAACGCACATCCCTGGGGGCACCATCATGCTCCCCACCTTACCCTCGACCTTCACATCCCCTTCGCACTCTTCCTCCTGCTCACCAGGCGGTCCGTGGCTGGCAAAGGCGCTTGACATACGCGGCAGCGTAATGTATATTAACGTTGGTAAACCTATCGTATAGGTAGATAGGATCTACACGATAGGCAGCTCGATCTAAGAAAGGTGACTGCATGTCCGGGTCTCTCCCTACACCGGTAGCCAAGTACCGCCAGTTGCTCGCGCTGCTTCGCGACGAGATCCGCGCCGGTGTGTACCAGCCTGGGCAGGCATTTCCCTCTCAGAATGCTCTCTCCGAGCGCTATGGCGTTTCTGTCACCACGGTTCGCGAGGCACTGAGTGTCCTGGCTCATCAGGGGCTGATCACCCGCATCAACGG
>JAAZEB010000160.1 GCA_012512505.1 Armatimonadota bacterium
ATCACCCACCGGCAGCAGGCGGAGGAGGCCCTGCGCCGAAGCGAGGCATACTTCCGCGGCGTGTTCAACAACATCGCCATTGGCATCGTGCAAAGCAACCCCGAGGGCCGGATCTGCCTGGTCAACGACACCTTTTGCGCCTTGCTCGGCTACAGCCGCGACGAACTGATCGGGCAGCACGTCCTGGACATCACTCACCCCGAGGATCGCGAGGTCCACGCGCAGCACATCCTGCGCTCCCTGGCCGGCGAGACCGACCGCTATGAGATGGACAAGCGCTACCTCCGCAAGGACGGCACGATCGTGTGGGCCCACCTGGCGGTAACCCTGGTAGCCGACGACAACGGCCAGCCCTACCTGACCATCGGCGTGGTGCGCGACACCACCCAGCGCAAGCAGACGGAAGAGTCGCTGCGCTGGTACGCGCGGCGCAACCAGATCCTCTCGCACACCGCCCGTCGGCTGCTGGCGACCGACGATCCCCAGGGGCTGATCGAAGACCTCTGCCGCCGGGTGATGGGCTTCCTCGATTGCCAGGTCTTCCTGAGCTTCCTAGAGGGCGATGCCTCCGGCCGACTGCGCCTGAACGCCTACGCCGGCATCTCGGCGGCGGAGGCGCGCGAAGAGGGCTGGCCTGACCATCAGATGGCCGGCAGTGGCCGCGCCACCCGCGACTACCGGCGCGTGATCATCGAGCACGTGGCCATCACCACCGAACCGCGCACGGTGCTGCTGCGGCGCTGTGGGATCCAGGCCTACTGCTGCCACCCGCTCATCGCCCACGGGCGCCTGCTAGGCACCCTCTCCTTCGGCACCCGGCTCCGGTCTTACTTCCAGGATGACGAGGTGGAGCTCATGCGCATCGTGGCCGACCAGGTCGCCGTGGCCCTGGAGCGGCTGCGAGCGCAACAAGCCCTCCAGGAGGCCGACCGGCGCAAAGACGAGTTCCTGGCAATGCTGGCCCACGAGCTGCGCAACCCGCTGGCTGCGATCACCAGCGCGGTGCAGCTTCTCCAGCGGCGGGGCACCACCGACCCCTCCTGCCAGCGCGCCCAAGACGCGGCCGACCGGCAGAGCCGGCACATGGCCCGTCTGCTGGACGACCTTCTGGATGTGTCGCGGGTGACCCAGGGGAAGATCATGCTGCGGAAGGAACCGGTAAGCCTGGCCGAGGTATTAGAAAGCGCCGTGGAGGCCAGCGGGCCGGTGATGGAGCAGAACCGGCACCGGCTCTCGGTCTCGCTGCCGCCGGAGAGCCTGCGCGTCCACGGCGACGCCGTGCGCCTGGCGCAGGTGGTCTCCAACCTGCTGATCAACGCGGCGAAATACACGCCCCCGGGCGGGGAGATCCACCTGTCGCTGCAGCGGGAGGAGGGCGAGGCCGTCATCCGGGTGCGCGACAACGGCGTCGGCATCCTGCCGGAGATGCTGCCGGACATCTTCGGCCTCTTCGTGCAGGGCGAACGAGGGCTGGACCGGGTCCAGGGCGGGCTTGGGATCGGCCTGACGCTGGTGCGCAGCCTGGTGCAGATGCACGGGGGCCGGGTGGAGGCGTTCAGCGAGGGGCCCGGCCACGGCAGCGAGTTCGTGGTGTGGCTGCCGATCCTCGCGGTGGAAGCGGCCGCCGCCCCAACCGAGAGCAACACCTGCGCCCAGCCAGCGGCGCGGCGCATCCTGGTGGTGGACGACAACGCCGACGCGGCGGAGATGCTGGCGATGCTCCTCGAGCTGGACGGCTTCGAGGTACGCACCGTGGGCAGCGGGCCGGAGGCGTTGCAGATCCTGTGCCCGGAGGCCACGGCCGATGGCGACTCCGCGGCGGCAGCCCACCCCCAGCCCACCGAGGCGGCCTGGCAGCCGGACGTGGTGCTGCTGGACATCGGGCTACCCGGCATGGATGGCCTGGAAGTGGCCCGGCGCATCCGCCTGAACCCGGCGCTTGCCCGGGTGAAGCTGATCGCGGTGACCGGCTACGGCCAGGACGAGGACGTGGAACGCTCCCGGGCGGCGGGAATGGCCAACCACCTCACCAAACCGGTGGATCTAGTGACGCTCCGCCGCCTGCTGCGCGCCGGGTAGCTGAATCCACCCCGCCTTTTGCCACTCCGTCGTCCGGGGCGCCGAAACATTCTGGCCCGGACGGCGTCCAACAAGCATCGGAGGCGCCACCCCCGAAAGCGTATCCGGGAGAGTATCGGAGTGCCGCAGCAATGCGGCCAAGAGGCCCGATGGCACTCTGGCCCGTATCCGTTTTGGATAGGCGCTTGGTGTTACGATCCGGCGTAATCAGAGTGTGCCGACAACGACTGGAGGCGGCGCTCCGGGTAGTGGATAAGTTGAAGGCGATGACCTACCGCAAAGAGACGCAAACCAATGGCAGCAGGCGCGCATGGCCCGGCGCCCCGGCAATGAGCCTTCTCGCAGAGGGGGGTGGCGTAACGACGTAGTCGAGAGCCACCTTTCGGGCGATCGCATCGGAGCCCACCTCTGCGCAGCGACGTAGGGGTGGGCTCTTTGCTTTGGCAAGGGGCATGCCGCGGGATCGTCCGGCCTCGATCTCGCGGGTGCGTGTGACAGTCAGGTGTGCCAACGGAGGCAAGGGCCACCCTGCAGCCGGTCTAGAACGGCGAGAGGGTGCTCCCACCCAGAAGGCACGATTGGGAGCATGGGAGTGTGGAAGTGATGGCGTGCGGATACGAGGAGGCGCTGCCACCTTCCCACACCCCCATACTCCCGCAGGCTATCGTTACCCGGCCAGCTCTTCCTCGCTGAGCCCGAGGGCGCCGCCGAGAGTGCGAATGAAGAGCGTCACATCCAGCACCGGGTGGATCACCGGCTCCTTGCGGCGCACCACCTCCAGCAGCTTCAGGGCGGCGGCGCGAGTGGCCGCGGCATCGCCCTTTGCCTTGGCTTCCACGGCGGGCGCCAGCGCCAGGCAGATCTCCGCGTGCTCCTTCAGGTAGCGCCACGACTGCGCCTGGCAGGGGTCCGCCAGCCCCAGGTTCGCCTCGATGATGGGCAGGAACTCTTCCACCGTGGCCGGCACCAGCGCCACTTTGCGAGCCGTCTCCTGCCGGCCGGCCTCATCGCGCTCGCCACGGAGGAAGGGCGGGTCGAACAGTTCCGAAAGCCGCTCCGTATAGGCCCTCACCTTCGCCCAGTCCGGGCCGAAAGATGCCTGGTAGAGGTCGTCGGCCACGGCATCGTAAGCCACGTCGCGATCCCAGAGGGTGCGGGCCATCACGGCCATCAGGAGGCCGGTGGGCAGGAAGGCGCGCTGCACCTGGCAGCTATTGAAGCCGCCCAGGCCGAGGTCGCGCAGGCCGCGGAGGTCCTGGTGCAGCACCTTCGCCAGGGCGCAGTAGCCCGGGTCGCGGAAGTGGTCCCACATCAGGTGGTAATCGAAGTCGAAGCTGTCGCCCTGAAACATCCGCTGCCAGCCGCGCAGGAACGCCAGGTTCGCCTCCGGAGCGCTGGGGAACTGCAGTTTGTTGCGCGTGTAGGGGGGAATGGCCGGCAGCTCGCCGGTGGCAGCGGCGGTGAACGACCGGGTGTAGGTGCGCGTGATCGGGGCGAACATCAGGATGAAGCGGTCGGGGTTGACCAGCGTCTCCTTCTCCGGTGGCCAGAGCAAGTCCACGTAGATCAGGAAGACGATCTTGGTCGGCAGGCCGCGCGCGGTCAACTCGGCGTCCACCTCGTTGCACAGCTTCACGTACAGGTCAGCGGGGATCTGGTCGCGGCAGAGGGGGCACTCGCACTGGTTGTTGGAGCCATCGGCCAGCCACAGGTGGAGGATATCGACCTCCGGGTGCTCGGCGGCGTAGTCAGCGATGGCGCGGACCATCGTCGCGCGCACCGCGGGGTTGCCGTAGCACAGGTTGGTGTTGAGGGGGATACCGCCCCACAGGTCGCGCTTGCCGTTGATCTCGGCGCAGATGTCGTAGTAGCTTTGCGGCACCGGGTCGGTGTAGGCGAACCAGCCGAGGCCGGCCACGCCGAACGGCTCGCAGGTCCAGCCATGCCCCACCATGTGGAGGATCAGGCCGCGCTTCCGCATCTCGTCGGCGATCTGGCGCGTGTAGCGGCGGGCGTCTTCGAGGGTGAACGGCTCCTTGGGCATCAGCGGGTTGAACTCGTGCTGGTACCAGCGCACGAAGAACTGATACGCCTCGCGGAACTGCACGAAATAGGCGCTCATCCCCACCTTGGGAAGCCAGTCGATGAGATCCCGCACGTGCTCCCAGCTCACCGCCCCCTCAATGCAGAGGCCGCGGTGCCGGTAGGAGGGGGTCTCTTGCAGGTGGATGCGGCGGGCGAACGGATCGGCGATCGGCGGGAGGTACTCCCCATCGGCGCCGGGGCGCACCCAGCGGCAACCCAGCTCCGTGAGGAAGCGATAGGCCGCCAGCAGCGCGCTGCGCGGGTTCACGCCGGCGATGAGCACCCCTTCCGGCCCGGCGTCGATGAAGATCTCATCGTCGAACGGGTGTCCGGAGGAGCGCGGCGTCACCCGCCCGGGGAAGTCGGCAAAGGTGCCTACCTGGATCGCCGGGGCACCGGCCGGCGCCGGGCCGGCGGCCACCGTCACGGCCGCGCCGGTGGTCCGGCCGAGGATCCGCGATAGCTCGGCGGCGGCCCACTGCACCGGCGCCTCCTCGCTCAGACGGTAGAGGTGGATCGTGTTCATCAGTTTGGTCTCTCCAATCGTCAGCGCGTTCTCGGTTGCCGGACCCTACTCCTCTACCACCTGGATCGGCTCGGAATCCGCGCTCGCTGGCTCGGTGGCAGGCCGGGGGGCATGGACGGCGGCCGCGTCCAGCAGATAGAGCGCGTAGGCGGCGCGCACCCCGGGGAGGAGGGAGACGGACTTCCACGACGGGTGGCGCAGGCCTAGGCGGCGGCAGATGCCGAACCCCTCCTGGCGGCAGAAGATCTCGAAGTCGGTGAGGGTAAGCAGATGGATGTTGGGCGTGTCGTACCACTCGTAAGGTAGGATGGTCGACTTCGGCATCCGCCCCTGGAACAGGAGGGAAAGGCGGATTCGCCAGTAGCCGAAGTTGGGAAAGCCGACGATCACCTGCCGGCCGACGCGCCCGGCCTCGAGCAGCAGGGCGCGCGGCTGGTTCACCTGCTGCAGCGTATGGCTGATGACAACGACATCGAACGACTTGTCGGGGAAGTCGGCCAGGCCCTCATCCAGGTCGCCCTGGATGACGGGGATGCCGCGCCGCATGCAGGCGATGACGGCGCGGGAGTCGCGCTCGACACCGCGGCCATCGGTGCCTTTCTCGCGCCGCAGGCGCTCCAGCAGCAGGCCGTCGCCGCAGCCAAGGTCCAACACCTTAGCCCCATACGGCACCAAGCCAATGATCAGATCGAGGTCGCCGCGACGGGAAAGCGGGCCGTCCTCCCCGCCGGCCGGCGCCGGCGTCTCAACTTCAAACTTCTTCATGGGCGTCTCTACACTTCCCGGTTACGGTGGATCGGCGGCAAAGAAGGCCTCCATCAACTCGCTCAGCACCTCGATCTCCAGCAG
>JAAZEB010000161.1 GCA_012512505.1 Armatimonadota bacterium
GTGCAGGAACGGGCCAAGAACGCCACTGCGCCCGCCGTGATCCGCACCGAACTGAGCCTCCTCTTCCGCACCGTGCGCGACGCTTTCGTTTCCGACGTCAACAAGCTGCTGATCGACTCCCAGCCGGCCTACGAGAAGATCCTCGAACTGGTCGACATGCTCAGCCCACGGATGCGCAACCGCGTGGAGCTCTACCGGAAGCGCGACCCGATCTTTCACCGCTTTGGCATCGAGAACGAGATCGAGCGGCTGCTGCGCCCCCGTATCTGGCTGAAGTCGGGCGGCTACCTCGTCATTGACGAGAGCGAGGCGCTCACCACCATCGACGTCAACACCGGCAAGTTTATCGGCAGCACCAGCCTGGCCGACACCATCCTGCGCACCAACCTGGAAGCAGCGGTGGAGGTGGCCCGCCAGCTCCGCTTGCGCGACATCGGCGGCATCATCATCATCGACTTCATCGACATGGACACGAAGAAGGACAAAGATGCCGTCCTGAACGCGCTGAAGAACGAACTGAAGCGTGACCGCGCCCGCACCAAGGTGGCGAACGTCAGCCCATTGGGCCTGGTGGAGATGACTCGCAAGCGCACCGGCGAAACGATCATCGGCCAGATGACAATGCACTGCCCCTACTGCTCCGGCCGGGGCCACATCCTCTCGCCCGACACCGTGAGCACGCGCTGCGAGCGCGACCTGGCGAAGATGGCCGCCGAGGTGGACGACGAGGCGTTTATGATCACGCTGCACCCGGAGGTGGCCTACGAGTTCATCGGCGCCGGGGGCGACAACGTGCAGCGCCTGGAAGAGACGCTGCACCGCGCCCTCTACGTGCGCGGTGACGAGCAGCTTCACCGGGAGCAGTACCGCATCGTGCCGGGCGATCTGCAGGAGATGGACCGCCAGCTTCAGCGGATGAAGCCGCGCCAGGTCGTGGAGCTGCCGGTGGTGAAGCACCCGCTGACGCAGGCCCCGCGCGCGGCGGCCTGGTCGGATGGCTACCTGATCGACCTGGAGAACGGGGCGCCTTCCATTGGCGAGCGCGCCAAGGTGCGCGTCCGTAAAATGAACCGCTCGTTCGCCCTCGGGGAGATCGTTCTCCCCGCCAAAGTGGTGGACAAGAGCGAGCCGATCTGATTCGAGAAGCGTGGGGAGGGGGCGCCATGGGTGCTTCCTCCCCTGGAGGTATCATGCACGTCCCGCTCGCGCTAAACCCAGAGTACCTGGCCCCCGAGGTAACCCCCGCCGAAGTTGCCGCCGAACAGGCAAACGTCACGTTCTGGCACGAGAAGCTGCACGCCGGCACCGGCCCTGGTGCCGACTTCACCGGCTGGCTGGAGCCGGATCAGATCCTGACGCCAGCCGAGCTTGATCGACTGATCGCCACCGCCGACCGGCTTCGCCGCGAGTGCGAGTGCCTCGTGGTGGTGGGAATCGGCGGCTCTTACCTGGGGGCACGCGCGGCGATTGAGGCGCTGGCCGAGCCAGACGCCCCGCCCGTCCTCTACGCCGGCCAAAACCTCTCCGCTAGCTATCACCAGCGGCTGCTGCAGTCGTTGGCAGGCCGGCCCTACGCCCTCAACGTGATCTCCAAGTCTGGCACCACCACCGAGCCGGCCGTGGCGTTCCGCATCCTGCGCCAGCACCTGGAGTCGAGCGCCGGCAAGGAGATCGCTCGCCAACGAATCGTGGCCACCACCGACCAGCAGAAGGGGGCGCTGCGGTCGCTGGCAACGCAAGAGGGTTACGAGACGTTCGTGGTGCCGGACGACGTGGGCGGGCGCTTCTCGGTGCTTTCCGCCGTTGGCCTGCTGCCGATCGCCTTTGCCGGCATCGACGTGCGCGCCCTGGTGGCCGGCGCCGCCGCCTGCGCCCGGGCCTGTCGCGAGCCGCAGGTGGAGCGCAACCCGGCTTACTACTACGCGGTGGCGCGCAATCGCCTCTACCGCAAGGGGTATGCCGTCGAGCTGCTCTCTTCCTTCGAGCCGCGCCTGCAACTGCTGGCCGAGTGGTGGAAGCAGCTCTTCGGCGAAAGCGAGGGGAAGCAGCAGATGGGCCTGTTCCCCGCCTCGGCCGCCTTCACCACCGACCTGCACTCGCTGGGGCAGTACCTCCAGCAGGGCCGCCGCCTGCTGATCGAGACGTTCCTGCAGGTGGCCGAGGGCGAGCCGGCCGTAGTGGTGCCGGCGGAGGCAGAGAACGCCGACGGCCTGAACTTCCTGGCCGGCCAGGGCCTCACCACGATCAACCGCGAGGCGTATCGCGCCACGGCGCTGGCCCACCGCGAGGGCGGCGTGCCGAACCAGACGCTCACCCTCGAGCGCCTGGATGCCTTCGCGCTCGGGGCGCTCTTCTACTTCTTCGAGAAGGCGTGTGCCCTCAGCGGCTACCTGCTGGGCGTGAACCCGTTCGATCAGCCGGGCGTGGAGGCCTACAAAGGGCACATGTTCGCGCTGCTGGGCAAGCCCGGCTTCGAGGAGCAGACCACGGCGCTGCGAGCCCGCCTCGCCGACGCCGGCCCCGCGCCGGAGGTGCGCTTCCCGTAGCCTACCAGGGTTGCACCGTGGCGGTCGGCGCTCCGGCCGCCACGGTGCCTACATGCCTGCCCCCCGGGGCCGCGCTCACCGGGCGCGCAGGGTGACCACCACCGCGGTGTGGGGGGGAATGCTCACCTGTCGCAGCTCCTCCTCCCGCAAGGGGCGGGTGTCCAGGCGGACGGCGTTCGGCTTTTCCGGGGTGTTCACGCTGTCCAGGGCATCGCCCACCAGGGCGGCCCACTCACCGCCGGCCGCCGTGAAGCCCGCCACGTCGAGGGTTACCGTGGCCGGCTGCAACGGGTGGCGGTTCACCAGCGACAGGAAGAGCATCCGCTTGTCCTCGCTGAGGGTGGCGGCGGCATCGACGGCGGGCAGCTCCGCCGCCCCGGCCAGCGCTACCGTGGTGCCTTCGGTGGTGACCGGCACCCGCGCGTTGCCGGTGCGTCCGGTGTGCAGCTTGAAGGCGAGGTAGACCGGGGTGGTGATCGTCTCGGTGGGGGTGGTGCGGATGGCGCCGAGGGCGTTCACCAGCAGCGCCAGGTTCGCCATGCCGACGCGGTCGCCCAGGCGGGTGAGGGTGTTGAAGACGCTGCAGGCGAAGAGACCGGCGGCCAGCGAGTGGTTCGTCTCAATCCCTTCGCGCTGGTTGGCCTGGGCCGGCCACACGTTCCACTCATCCAGCGCCAGGCGGATGTTTTTGCCGGCCGGGGCCTGGGCCGCCACAATCTTCAACGTCTCTTGCAGCCGGGCCTCCAGATCGGCCGCGCCGGCGATGGCGGCCGCGTAGGCATCCAGCGGGTCGCCCCCCAGCGCCACCGGATGGTAGTAGTGGACCGAAAGCAGGTCCAGTTCTGATCCGGCGCCGCCTAGCAGCTTGCGGTTCCAGCCCTGCTGATCATCGCCGACGGTGCCGACGCCTACCAGTTGGATCGTTTGGTCGGCGGCGCGCATCGCCTGGGCGAACTCCACCGCCTTCAGCGCGTACGGCGCGGCCGGCAGGGCGCCAAGTTGATCGCGGCGGTGCAGCGCATTGCCGATGCTCCAGTACTTCACCCCAAACGGCTCCGTGCGGCCGTTCTGGGCACGCCGGCGGCCCTCAGTGGTCTCCGCGGTGCCGTTGCAGTACTCCACCCAGCGGGCAGCCTCGCGCGCGTCACCCTCACCGGCGTTCGTCACGATGTACGGCTCGGCGCCGATCAGCTCGCACAGGCGCAGAAACTCGTGCGTGCCGACATCGTTTGGTTCCCAGGCACCCCAGGCACGCTCCCAGCGCACCGGCCGCTGGTCGATCGGGCCGATGCCATCCTCCCAGTGATAGCCGGAGGCCATGTTGCCGCCCGGCCAGCGCAGTACCGGGGGCTGAATGCCTTTCACCAGGTCTACTACGTCCCGGCGCCAGCCATCCACGTTATCGGCCGGCATGAGCGAGGCCGCGCCCACCCACAGCGTTCCCTCCCCTTGGAAGGTGATGCGGAAGGTGGCATCGGCCACCGCCTCCCGTGGGGCGGGGAAGGTGACGGCGTGCGTCTGCCACTCGTCTCCCGGGGCGCGGATCTCCTGCTCGGCGATCACCTGCGCCCCATCGCGCAGGGAAAGGGTGACCGGACCGGGGTTGCCTTCCCCGCGTAGGACCACCCGGCAGGCCACCCCGATGCCGGCACGCAGGGCAATCCCCTGCTGGGCGATGCCGCACGCCTCGCCGGCCCCGGCGCCGCGGACGATGCGCTGCGACTGCACCGGAGCGTAAAAGACGCGGTTGTCCGGCGCGAAGGTGACGCCTTGTCCGGCGCCCACCGCCTGCCACTGCTCCACGACCCCGTCTGCCCCTGCCTCGCCGGCGAACTTACGATTCGCCAGCATCTCTGCCCACAGACCGCCGTAGATGCAGCGGCCGGTGTGCTCGATGAAATGACCAAAGCGCAGCGGGCTGAGGGGCGTGGGCGCCGCCCCCGCGTCTACGCGCACCGTGGCCGCCGCCGGGGGGATCGGACGGGCCTCGCGGGCGATCAGGCGCACGTAGTCGATGTCCACCGTGATCCCGGGGCCGTCGAAGAACGTTTTGGCGATCAGGCCGATAAACCGGGGCGGCTGCAGAAGGCGGTAGGTGCCGCCCTCGACCCACTCGCCCTGCCCGCGCCGCAGTGCCGCCGTGTAGGTGCGGCCCACCTTGGTCAGGCGGACGATCACGTCGCGGGCATCGCCGCGCACCCGGGCCAGGCCGCTGGTTCCGGTAACTTCCATCCAAACCTCGGGTGCCTCTTGCCCGCCGGGGAGGCCGGGACCATAGAACGGCCCCCAGGCCAGGAGTTGGGTATCACTGGTGCCGGCGAGCAGGCCGACGTGGAAGTTGCTGCCCGGGTCAAACTCCTGGAGCTGAATTCGCGCTTCCAGCTCCCAATCGCCCTCGGGAGCGGGGGTGCGCAGTTGGGGCGCGTCGTCGATGGCGGCAGGCTGGTTCCAGTGGTTGAAGCCGTTCTCGCGCTGAGGGAGGCGGATGCGCAGCCAGCCGGGGCGTGCTTCGAGGGAGAAGGTGGGCCCCTCGGTGGGCACGCGCCAGGTCCACCGTGCATCCAGCGTCTCCTGGTCAAAGTCATCCTCCCAACCCTGGGCCAGGGCCATGCCGGCGGTGGCCAGGAGCAGCAGGAGGCAGAGGGGAATGCGTCGCATCGTCAGTTCCTTTCGGTTCTAGCGGCGGGGGGCGCGGGCGCGTCTCAGGCCGGCCTGTGCCCGAGGCGACTGGGGCAGGCTGAGGAGCACCAGGCGGTAGCAGGTTTGGGCATCGGCGTAACGCTTCTGGCGCAGGTAGCGGTCGCCCAGGTCGCAAACCCGCTGTGCCAGGGCGACGAGCTCTGCTGGGGGCGGCGCGGGCGCGTCCGATTCCGGCACCGCGGCGGATCGCGATGGAGCGGTGCCGGAGTCCAGCGCTCCCGAGGGAGCCACCCAGGCGGGGCTGGTCATGCCGGCCGCCGATGGCGCCGGGGCGGGTGTTTCCGCCGCGGGGGTCTCGGCGGGGGGCGCGGGTGGAGGCGGCTGTGGCGCCGCCGGCGCCGGGGGAGCCGTGACCTCCCTCTCCGCTGCCGGCCACAGCGACACGTAGTCCACGTCGAAGATGACGGGGGGACCATCGGAGAACGTCTTGCCGATCAGGCCGGCGAACACCGGCTCCTCGGGAAAGGCGTAGGTGCCGGCCTGCTCCCAGTCGCCATCGCCGCGGCGAAGCTCCGCCCGGAAGATGTTGCCGGTCTTGGTGAGCCGGAAAGTGGCAAGGAGGGTTTCGCCGGGCACCTTAACATAGCCGCTGTTGCCGGTCGGTTCTAGCCACGCCTCCGGGGAAGTAGGGCCGCCGGGCAGGCCCGGGCCGAGCAGCAGGCCCCAGGTGAGGATTTGCGCGTCGCTGGTGCCCACCATAAGGCCGACGTGGAAGTGGTTGGTCGGGTCGAACTGTGCCAACTGCAGGCGGGCCTCAAGCTGCCAATCGCCCGGCGGCACGGCGGTGCGCAGTTGCGGAGCGTCGTCGGCCTGGGGGTTGTTCCAGTGGTTGTAGCCGTTGGGGCGCTGAGGGATGCCCACACGCAGCCAGCCGGGCCGCTCGGTGAGTGAGAGGAGGGGCCCCTCCACCGGCGTGCGCCAGGTCCAGCGCGCGTCGAGCGCTCCGGCCTCGAAGTCGTCCTGCCATCCCTGGGGGCTGGCCGTTTCCGCGGCTACCAGCAAGAGCCCGAGAACGAGGATGATGCGCTGCATCGTTTGGCCCTCCTCTGTTCTCCGACTCCGCCATGGCGGGGTTTGTTGCAGGCTGTTCGGGCGCCGGGAGGGCAGGGGCTGGCGATGCCGCGCCCTGGTGCTATAGCCCCAACGTTTGGGCGACCTGCTTCAGGGATTCGGCGCTCTTGCGGAAGCCAGACAGCTCCTTGGCATCCAGGCTGAGCTCCAGGACGCGGACGACACCAGAGCGCCCGATCACCGTGGGGAGGCTGAGGCAAATGTCGCTCACCCCGTGCTCGCCGTTCATCAGGCTGGAAAGAGTGACGACGGCGTGCTCATCGAGGAGGATCATGCGCACGATGGAGTCGACGGCGGCGCCAATGGCGTAGTGGGTGGCGCCTTTGCGCTCGATGATGTGGTAGGCGGCATCGCGCACCCGCTCGAAGATCGTCTGCAGCTCGCGCTCGTCGTGGCAGAGGCCGCTCACCGCACAGTAGTCTGCCAGGCGCATGCCGGCAATGTTCGCCAGGCTCCAGACCGGCACCTCGGTGTCGCCGTGCTCGCCGATGATGTAGGCGTGGATGCTGCGCGAGCTCACCTCGAAATAGCGGCCCAGGTTGTAGCGGAAGCGCGCCGTATCCAGCGAGGTGCCAGAGCCGATGACGCGCTGGTAGGGGAAGCCGGAGATCTTCCACATGGCGTAGGTGAGGATGTCCACCGGGTTGGTGACCATCAGGAGCACGCACTCCTGATTGTAGCGAGTGATCTGGGGGATGATCTGCTTTAGCACCTCGACGTTGTTGCGCACCAGATCGAGGCGGGTCTCGCCCGGCCGCTGGGCCACCCCGGCGCTGATGATGACGACATCGGCTCCCGCGCAGTCCGGGTAATCACCGGCCTCGATCTTGACGTGCCCGCCGAAAGGCACCCCATGGGCGATGTCCATCGCCTCGCCCACCGCCCGCTCGTGGTCCACATCGATCAGCACCACCTCGCCGGCGGTGCCGTTGGTCATCAGCGTGTAGGCGGTGGTGGAGCCAACCCGTCCAGCCCCGACAATCACGACCTTGGAGACGTGGCCGATCTCGCGCGTCTGCACTCCAGACCTCCCTTCACCGACCAGGCGCCCGTGCGCCCTCTAGGGTCATCTTAGGCCCCAACGGCGTCTCCTGTCAACAAGCAGCCGCGCGGTTTGTCACTGCTCAGTGAAAAGTTCCATGGTTGTTGCTCAGTGACTTTTTCCATACCCTATGGGTATGGAGAGCATCACCTTGAGCAA
>JAAZEB010000023.1 GCA_012512505.1 Armatimonadota bacterium
AGAGACAGCGTTGATACTTCACTCTATCCCCTGGCGTGCGCCGCTGTTCACTGCCCGCGCCGCCCGCGCCGCCACTCGTTGCGCGCTGCGGCTGCCGGCCCCACCGCTTCGGGCGCGGCCCCACCCGGCGCCATCGCGGCCTGCGGCGCCCCCTGCGGCTGCGGTGCCCCCTGCGGCTGCGGTGCGGAGGGCGCGCTGGCTACCGCCCGCTCTCCCGACTCCTCTTCCATCCCCGTCGCCTTGGGGAGGCGGAACTCCTTACCACCAGCGGCGATCACCACATACTCCGGACGCACCGCCCGGATCTGCACCCCACGGAAGCCATCGCCCGCCTTGAGGTAGACGCCTTCTTTCGTCTTCTTCTCCTCAATCAGGGCATACCGCTTCCCGTCCAGCTCCACCGTGCCCACGTAGCGCCAGTACTGCGTTTGCTGCCGCTGCTTCTCCCCCTCTGCCAGCGGGTTCTCCAGCGGCAGCAGGCCGGTGAACTCCCCGTCCACCAGCATCGGCGCCAGCGAGCCAGACCGAGGCGGCGCCACCAGCGGCTGGAACAGGTTGCGCCGGGCAGCCGCGCCGGCCGCCGGCTTGGCAGCCGCCACCTGCACCGCGCCCTGCTCCTCCTCCTCCGCGGGCTGCTTGGCCGCGCCCTGCTCCTTGGCGGCACGCGCGGCACCCGTGGCGCGCGCGCCATCCTGGCTGCCGGCAGGCGGGGTCTGGCCGCGCGGCGTTCGCCCCTTGGCGGCCGTGCGCACGCTGACGAACTGCGTGTTATCCTTCGGTGCCGTCAGCGCCAGCACGCCGGCACTCACCAGCGCCAACGCCAGCAACGCCAACCAAACCTTCTGCTTCCCTGGCATCTGCATCCCTACCTCGACTTTGCCACGGGCGCGGTGGTGTAGACGGCCAGCCGCAGCTCCAGGCTCACAATGTCCGACCCAGCATCGGTAGCGGCGAACCGCATCCGCTCTAGTGCCACGCGCGGCTGGCTGGTGCGCAGCCGCTCCAGAAAGTCCATTGCTCGGGGGAACGGCGCGCGCACCTGGATGGTGACCGGCAGCTTGCCACCAGAGGTCACCGTCACTGGCCGGCCCGGGCGAAAGGTTGCCACCGTCACCTTGGCGGCGGAGGCCACCCCGTGCAGCTCCTTCAGCAGCAGCGGCGGCAGCTCCTCCGGCTTGGCCGACCAGGTCATCGCCTTGGCCTCGCGGCTGAGGGCCAGCACCTCCTGGCGCAGGCGGGTGCTCTCGGCCTGGGCGCGATCGCGCAGCCGACGCAGCTCCTGCGCGTTCTGACCACTCCCGTTGCCCCCAAGTTGCTTCAGCGAGGGCATCCCGATGAAGGCGACGACGAGGAGGCACACCCCGATCAGGATACCCTCCCGGCGCGAGATCCGCATCAGCGTGCCCCCTCCGTGTTCTGCCCTGATGTTGTTCGGCGCGTTGCCGACGCGCGCGCCTCCGCCATGTTGCCCCGCACCAGCGCCGTGATGCCGAACTGAACCACGCGCCGCTGGTTGATCTCCGCGTCGTTGGCGTAGCTGAGCTCTGCCTGCTCCAGCAAGCGCGACTGCGCCAGCACCGAGGCAAAGTCCGCCGCCTGCTCGGCCTTCAGCGCCGTGCCGCGCACCACCAGCGGCTTCCCGCGCTCCAGCTCCACGCCGGTCAACCACACTCCCTCCGGCGCCAGCGCCGCCAGCTCATTGAGAACATCCACCCAGGGATGCAGGGGCTTCAGCGCCGAGCGCAGCGCCCGCACCTCGGTGAGCAGCGCCCGCTGACGCCCGCGGAGGCGGTCTGCCTCGCGGCTGGCCTTGGAGGCCGCGTCTGCCAACGCCGCCAGGTGGCGGGCGGCTTCTTCGCGCGCTTTCCAGGTGCGCTGCGCCCAGAGGCCCGCCCAGGCCAACGCCACGACGAGCACCGCCGCCATGACCCCGAGCTGGGTGCGCCGCCGCCGGGCCTCTTTCGCCTTGCGCGTGGAGGCGGCCACCAGGTCTACCAGTGGCAGCCGCCGGGCGTGGGCGAGCGCCATCCCCAGCGCGGCGGCATACTGCAGCGGGTTCTCGGCGCGCGCCGTCAGTGGCAACTCCGGCTCCAGGCCGGTCACCGGCACCCCCAGGCGAGCCTCCAGGTAGGAGGCCAGGCCCAACAGGGCGCCCCCTCCGCCCGCCAGCCGAATGCCGGTGATGGCACTCGGTCCCTGCGCCGCCCGGGCAGACATCAAGAGCCGGATGCCGCCCACGAGCTGTGCCAGCCACGCCTCCGTCGCCGTGGTGCCGTCGCCCGACCCACGGCTGCCCAGCACGGCCGAAAGACCCTGGGCACGCTTGCACTCCTCGGCGCTCTCCTCATCGCAGCCCAGGTCGGCCGCCATCGCCCGCGTCAGGTGCTCGCCGCCGTTCAACAAAGTGCGCCCCAGGCGGACCACGCCATCCTCGAACAGGTCCAGGGCAGTCGCGTGCGCGCCGATATCAACCAGCACCCAGGCCCCCTCGCTTGCCGGCGCGATGGCGCCCGCCGCCAGCGAGCTCACGCCCAGCCCATCCAGGCGCAGGTTGGCGGCCTGCACCGCCCCGCGGTAGGCTGCCACCACCTCGCCCCGGGCCACCGCGACCTGGGCAGTGGTGCCCTCGGCGGCGGGGCGCAAGCACACCCCGGTGCCCGCGTCGCCGGCAGGGAAAGGAAGGGTGCGCGTCGCCTCCAGCACCGCCGCCTGCGCCAGTTGCTCCGAGGGCTCGCCCGGCAGGTGCAGGTCACGCACGGCCACCCCGTGCCGGGGCAGGGCGCACATCGCCGCGCTCACCCCGCGCGCCCCCGCTTCCCCCAGGGCGTTGCGGATCGCCCGCGCCACCGCCGCCGGATCGGGCGGCGTGCCATTCCCCCCGGCAGTGGGCAGCTCGGCCGCCCCCAGGCCCGCCAGGTGCAGCTTGCCGCCCCGCTGCTCCAGCACCACCACTTTCACCTGGCCCGAGCCAATGTCGATGCCGACTGACCGGTTCCGTCTCACGCTGTGCCCCTCGTCAGGCCCTCACCCCGGGC
Source organism: Armatimonadota bacterium (assembly GCA_012512505.1). GTDB lineage: Bacteria > Armatimonadota > JAAZEB01 > JAAZEB01 > JAAZEB01 > JAAZEB01. The sequence continues at coordinate 3,036 of JAAZEB010000023.1, forward strand.
TTCCCGGCCGGCCCCCAAACCATGCTTCGCGCTCACCAACGCACCGCCTCACCCGTCTCTGGATCCGTCACCTGGCGCGTCCAGCCCCACGCGATCCACCCCGGAGCACGCTCGACCACCCCCCAGCGGATCATCCGCGTGCCCTCGCTCGAACGCTCGATCAACGCCTCCACCGCCGTCACGGTGCGGTTGTTGGGCACTCGCCCCATCGCCCGCACCAGGAAGGTGGTCGAGCGCGTGCCCAGATAGCCAGCCGCCTGTCGGAACGCCTCCGCGTCCAGCAGCTCGCTGTCCAGGAGCTCGCCGAGGTGAGTGAAACCGCCGGTCTCCGCGTCGCGCACGGCGACAATCGCCGCCGCGGCCTCCGGCGTCACCCCCGGAATCGTCTGCAGCACGCGCTGCGGCGCCGTGTTCACGTTGATCCGCCCCGGCAGCGTCGCCTCCGCGCTGGTCGTCACCCGATCGGCTACGGCGCGCACCTGCTCTTGGCCGATGCCCGGCACCGCCAGCAGGTCGCCAATCGAGGTGAACTCCCCACCCCCGGCGCGGTACTGCAGCACCGCCTCCGCCTGCTCTTGGCTCAGACCCACCTCCGTCAGTTGCTCCGCCGTCGCCGTGTTCAGGTCTACGCGCTGCTCGCCGGTCGACGAGACGTTTGGCTCGCCGGAGGCCACCGTCAGCCACTCGCACAGCGGCAGCCGCAGCCCCTCTTCGTCGTCCGGCAGGTCGCCCTCACCCGGGGGCAGCGGCGGCCCGTAGAGGATTGCCGGCGTCAGGTCTCGCACCAGCAGCAGCTCGCCAATCGTCTCAAAGGCCGCCTCGCGGGGCAGGTAAGGCCCCTCCAGCGCCAGGTAATAATCGGCCTTGGCGCCGGCCGGGCGGGGAGTCTCCCCCGTCTCGCGCCAGTCCAGGATCGCGTCGGACAAGGCATCGTCGATCCCCGGCAGCCGCATGAGCTGCTCTTTGGGGGCGGTGTTCACGTTCACCCGGGCGCTCGCGTCCAGGATCTGCACCCGGAACCAGCCCGGGCCCAGCAACCGCACTTCGTTGCCGCTATCGCCGAGCAGCGCCCACTCCTCGTGCAGCGTGTCGACCGTCGTGTCGTCTTGCCGCAGGGTCGCCTCTGCCAGCCGCACCGCCGCCTGCGCCAGGGAAAGCCCCTGCAGCGCCGCCACTCGCTCTCGCGACTCCTGCGCGCGCGTCCGCACCGCCACGGCGGTTGCCGCCGTCAGCGCCAGCAGCAGCGCCATGATCAGCACCGCCACCACCAATGCCGAACCGCGACGGCAGCGCATCCTAGAAATCATCTCCGCCGGCCGCCGGGGCGGAGAGCAGGCCACTCGGCCCGGCCAACCCGGAGCCTGCCGTCTCGCTTTCCTCCGGCAAGGTAGCCAGGCGCACCGGGAAGACGGCCACCACCGAGCGCGGCTCGGCGTCCTCACTCTCCGGCGCCAGCACCAGCGTCACCTCCACCGCGCGCGGCAGCGTGTCCAGGTTCTCCTCCTGCGAGTCCCACGTCTCCTGCCAGTCCACCCCGTCGAAGTAGCGGCAGTTCAGGCCGATGATTGCCCGGGAGAGCACCTCGACCGTCTCCAGCTCCTCCAGCGGGTCTTCCCCGGGCGGGATCTGCTCTTGCCGGTAGAGGTAGCCAGCGGCCTCCTCGTCCGCCGGCAAAATGCCGTAAGTCACCGCCGACCAATCGGCGTGTCGCGGCAGCAGCTCCCACTCCGTGGCCTCATTCACGTCGCGCAGCGCCACGCGGTGACTGCGGGTGGTCAGCCGCAGCGTGTCCATCAGGTTCTCTTCGTCACCCTCGTCGGTGCCGATGAACCACGAGCGGGTGGAGCCAGGCGTCAGCGCCGCCTGCTGGATGTCGGCACGCAGGGCGTCCAGCACGATTCGCAGCTCCTGCGCGGTGTCGCCTTCGCGGCGCAGCCGGCGATGGGCGTCGAGGCTGGTGCTAAACGCCAGGCTCAGGCCGCCGGCCAGCGTGCCCATGATTACCAGCGCCACCAGCAGCTCCACCAACGAGAAGCCCCCGGGGCCCCACCGCCGGCTGGCCCGATCCCGCCTCATCCGCCGCTCACAGCACCGCGGCCGCTTCATCCAGCACGTAGGTGACAATGGTGATATTCCGCTGCGGCTCGCCGCTGCCCCACCGCACCGTCAGGCGCAGCTCCGACAGCCCCTCAACCTCACCGGCGACCACTTCCTGTTCCCAGCGATAGTCCGGGTACTCCTCCGCGAAGTCGCCAGACTCATTGACGAGCGCGGTGCTGCCTTCGGCTTCCACCTCGGCCAGGCGGCGCTCCGCCAGCAGCGCCGCCTGCTCGTACTCCGCCGCCAGTCCCGCGGATCGGCTCAGCGCCCCATAGGTGGCCACCGCGCCGGCGATCCCAACCGCCAGCACCACCGTCGCCACCACCATCTCCACCAGTGTGAAGCCGCGCTCACTCCGGCCGCCGAACGGCCCCCGGCACCTCAGCCTCCAGGCCATCCCCCTCCTCCACCAACACGCGTCCCCGTCGCCCGGCCACGCTCACGGTGCAGCGCGCCTCGCCCGCGCGCAGTAGAAAGGCGCAGTCGTCACACTGTCCATCGGCGGTGAAGCGCACCTCGATGCCGGCGGAGGAGGCCGGCTCCCCCGCGACCTCCGCCCTCTCCAACTCCACATCCTCTGGCAGCCGCAGGTTCGCGCGCGATTCGTTGAGCTGCGGAGGCTCCTCTTCCTCTAGATCCTCGGCGGGGGTCAGATCGGCCAGCGCCAACTGTTCCGCCTCTTCCACCACCTCCAGGCGGAAGCAGCGCTCCCCCTCGTCATAGAAGAGGATCACCTCGCGGGTGTGCTCGCGGCTCCACTGCAGCGCGTAGCGCACCACTCCCGCCAGCCGGCCAGCCGTGCCGCGCAGCCGCTGCCCCCGGGCGAACGCCGGGAAGCCGGGAACCACCGCCGCCGCCGCGACCACCAGCACGGTCAGCACCAGCACCAGCTCCAGCACCGTGAAGCCCCGCCGGCCGCGAGGGGCAAGCGGGCAAGCGCGAAAACGCCAGGGCCAAAGCGCCACCGGGTTCGCCCGCTCGCCCGCTCGCCCGCGCATCCTTACTCGCCCTCCTCGTCAACCTCCCAGTTGCCGATGTCGGCGTCCTTGCCCACGCCACCCGGCTGCCCGTCCCCGCCATAGGAGACCAGATCATAAGAGTCCGGGTTGCGCTCGCCGGGGTAGCGGTACACGTACTCATTCCCCCACGGATCGCGCGAGAGAGCCTTCCTCAGGTAGGGTCCGTTCCAGGCCCGCGGCACCGGGTCGGAGGTCGGCGCCTGCTGGAGCGCGGCCAGGCCCTGCTCGGTGGTGGGGTAATCGCCGTTATCGGTGTGATACATGTCGAGGGCAGTGCTCAGGCTCTCGATATCCGCGACGGCGCGGGCCCGCTTGGCGTCTTCCGCCCGGCCCACCACGCGCGGGATGACCGCCGCGGCCAACACGGCCAGGATCACCATCACCACCAGCAACTCGATCAGGGTGAAGCCGCCGGCCGGCCTCCATCGTCTGCGCATCACCATCATTCCTTCCTCGGTCACTCGGCACGGAAGAGCCGCCTCCGTGCTGCTTCTCGCGTGTTGCCTCACCGCACCGCCGCGTTCGCCTGGAAGATCGGCAGTAGGATCGAAAGGACAATAAAGCCCACGAACCCTCCGGTCACCAGCACAATGGCCGGCTCCAGCGCGGTGGTGAGCCGGCGCATGGCGCTGTCCACCTCGAAATCCAGGCTGTCGGCGACGCGCAGTAACATCCGTGGCAGGTCGCCCGTTTCCTCGCCCACCGCCGCCATGTGCTGCAGCACCGGGGGGAAGTGCCCCGTCTGCTCCATCGCCCCGGCCAGCGCCTCGCCCTGACGCACCGCGGCGCGCACCGACTCCACGGCGGTGATCGTCAGGCGGTTGGCCGCGGCCAACCCGGCGATCTCCAGCGCGTCGAGGATCGGCACCCCGCCAGCCAGCAGCGTGCCCAGCGCCCGGGAGAAGCGCCCGATCACCACCCGCCGGGCAATCGGTCCCGCCAGCGGCAGGCGCAGCAGCAGGGCATCAAACTGCCGGCGCCCCGCCTCTGTCGCCTTCGCCACGCGCAGCGCTGCCCACACCCCACCGGCGGCCACCAGCAGCATCCACCACTGCCGGCTGAGAAAGCCGGTCACGGCCAGCAACACCACGGTCGGCAGCGGCATCTCCGCGCCCAAGTCCTCGAAGACGCCGCTGAGGCGCGGCACCACGAACAGCAGCAGGAAGATCACCGCCAGCACCGCCACGCTGACCAGCAGCGTCGGGTAGACCATCGCCGAGATCAATTGGCTGCGCCGCGTCTGCTCCTTCTCCAGGAACTCCGCCAGGCGCGTGGCCACCTCGGCCAACTGCCCGCTGGCCTCCCCGGCCCGCAGCATGTTGGTGTACATTGGCGGGAAGTGCTTCGGGTACATCGCCAGCGCCTCGGAGAGGGGCCGCCCGCCCCGCACCTCCTGCTGCGCCTCCGTCAGCAGCCGCGACAGCGCCGGAGAGTCACTCTGCTCGACGAGCACCGTCAGCGCCCGGTCAATCGGCAGGCCGGCGCCGATCAGGTCAGACAACTGGCGGGTGAACGTGGTGATGGCGTTGTTGGGGATGCGCCCGATGCGCGTCGCCCGCGTTTTCGCCGTGCCGTTCGCCGCCGCGTGGCGCTGGGGCTCCACCCGTACCGGCAGGTAGCCCAACTCGCGCACCGCCTCGTAGGCGCCCGCCTCATCGGCGGCCGCCACGCTGCCGCGCTGCTCCTTCCCGGAACCATCCAACGCGATATAGCTGAAACCCGCCACGGCTCCCCCGGAACTGGAAACTGCACCAACAAGCCGACCCGAAAGGCGGGTCTCCCCAAAACACCCGGCCGCGCGCCGTCCACGCGCCCTTAGGAGGCGTCTCCGACTCCGATTGGTCGGATCGCCGGCGTCTCGCCGGCTTTCCATAGGAGGCGCGCCCGGCCGACGCGCTACAACTCGTCGCGCTGGCACACGCGCAACACCTCGTCGATGGTGGTAACGCCGTTGAGCACTTTCTCGCGCCCATCGGCGATCAGCGTCTTCATCTCCTGGTGGGCCAGGGCATACCGCTTGATGTCGGTGGCGGATGTCCGCCCCACGATCATCCGCCGCACCTCGTCGTCCACCGTGAGCAACTCGAACACGCCCGCCCGCCCGCGGTAGCCGGTGAAGCCGCACTTGTCGCACTTCTGCCCGCGTAGGATGGTGCCGGCCGCGGCTTCCTGGGGCGTGATGCCCACCTCGCGCAGCGCGTCGGCCGAGGGCGTGTCTGGCTGCCGGCAGTCCGGGCAGTTGAGGCGGACCAGGCGCTGGGCAACGCTGCCGATCAGCGACGAGGCCACCAGGTACGGCTCCGCCCCCATGTCCAGCAGACGGGTAACCGCGCCGGCGGCGTCGTTGGTGTGCAGCGTGCTGAACACCAGGTGTCCGGTCAGCGCCGCGTGGATGGCGATCTCCGCCGTTTCCGCGTCGCGAATCTCGCCCACCATGATCACGTCCGGGTCCTGGCGCACGATGTGGCGCAGGCCGGAGGCAAACGTCAAGCCGATGTTCGGGCGCACCTGAATTTGGTTCACCCCGGGCAACTGATACTCGACGGGATCCTCGATGGTGAGGATCTTTTTCTCGGTGGAGTAGATCTCCTGAAGCGCCGCGTAGAGGCTGGTGGTTTTGCCGCTACCGGTCGGGCCGGTCACCAGGATGATGCCGTAAGGCCGGTGGATGAGCTGGCGGAAGCGCGCCAGGGTGGCGGCGGGCATTCCCAGCTCCACCAGACCCCGCAGGGCGGTGTCTTTGTCCAGGATGCGCATCACCACGCCCTCGCCGTAGAGCGTCGGCACGGTGGAGACGCGCACGTCGATCTGGCGCTCGGCCACGCGCAGGCGGATGCGGCCATCCTGCGGCAGCCGGCGCTCGGCGATGTTCATGTCGCCCAAAATCTTGATGCGCGAGACGATCGCCGCGTGCATCCGCCGGGGGGGTGACGACGCCTCCCGCAGCACGCCGTCGATCCGGTAGCGCACCTTGGTCTCGCGCTCGAACGGCTCGATATGGATGTCACTGGCGCCGTCGCGCACCGCCTGGTGGAAGATCATGTTCACCAGACGGATCACCACCGCCTCGCCCGCCATCTTCTGCAGGTCGGCGATGTCCAGATCTTCGCCGGAGACCTCGGCATCCTGCTCGTGGATGTCCTGGATCAGGCGGTCCATGTAGTGTTGTTCGAGGACGCGCTTGATCTCATCCGCCCCGGCCACCACCGGATGCAGGTCCTTGCCCAGCAGCAGCCGGACATCCTCCAGGGCGCGCACGTCCAACGGGTCGGCGCAGGCCACCGTCATCGCCCCGTTGTTCATCGCCAGCGGCACCACCTGCGCCCGCAGCGCCATTTCCGCCGGCAGCAAGCCAAGCAGGTTGGGATCAATTGTGGAATCAGAGAGGCTCACCAGCGGGAGGCCGAGGTACTGGCTCAGCGCCTGCGCCAGGTCGCGCTCGCCAATGTACCGCAAGGCGACCAACGACCGGCCGATGCTCTGGCCGGAGCGTTCGCCCAGGCGGCGCGCTTCTTCGAGCTGCTCCGGCGTTAGCCCGTGACGCTCGGCCAAAACCTCTTCGAGGCAATCTGCCCGCATCCCCGTCATCGGCTGCTTCCCCTAACCTGAGAACACCGGAAAAAGTGAGGATCCCGTGCTCGTCCCTTGCCGGGCTCGCAAGACAGGGCCGCCCCCGTCGTCCGACCAGCGGCCGGTACGAGGGCGCCCTGCCTTCAGTATGCCTGCACCCCCAGGGGACGGCGTCCGTTACCGCTGCGCGCCACCGCCGCGCCGGCCACCCTGGCGTCCGGCAGCAGGCGCACCCCCGCCGAACATTCCACCACCGAACATTCCGCCACCAAACAGGCCCTGCGCGTCGCCCACCGCGGCAAACCGCGCCTGCAGCACCTGGCGATCATCCACCTGCCCGAACGCGGTGAACTGCTCGCCCTCCGCCACATCCTTCACCTCGATCTGCAGTTGGCGGGTTATCTGCGTCTTGTCGTTGGTGGCCACCGTCACCTTAGCCTGGCTCTCCGGCACCACCAGGGTGAGCGGCTCCAGGCTCTCCACCGTGCCGCTGACCCGGGCAAAGGCGTTCATGCGCTGGGCGCCACCCTGGCGACCCGGACCGGGCGCTGCTGCGGCTCCACCGGGCGCTGCCGCGGCACCCGCGGGCGCTGGCGGCGCATCACTCACCTGGATCGTCGTCGCGTCGATCGCCGTCGGCACGCCGCTGATGGTGACGAACTCCTTCTCCTTCAGGTCGCCCACCGTGGCGTCCACGGACTTTAGAATGCGGGTACCTTGGGGGAGTTGCACCCAGCGCTGCCCCTGTCGCGTGTTCACCAGCACGGCATTGTGTTCCAGGTCCTTCTGGGCAATGGTTCCCTGAACCTGGACGCCACGGCCGGCGCCGGGCCGGGCCTGCTGGCCGGTGGCGACTCCGTAGCTCAACGCCAAGGCGATGGTGATGACCGAACCAGCCAGTGCCCATCCTACCTTCTCCAGTTTGCTCCTCATCGGCGTTCCTCCTCGTGGGTGGTGCTCTTGCCGGGCCGAGTGGGAGCCGGACGGCTCGGGGTTGATGCGCGCACAGCCGCTGAAGGTCTCTGCCCACGCTGCTCCGGCAATCGGCACAGTGGTCGGCGGCAGCAGCGGCGCAGGCAGGCACACGTGAGGGCCTCCCCGCAATCCGCTCCTATCCATGCCCTTAGACGTGCCAGACACGCTAAGGTTGAGGGCACGTTTTGCCGCTCAACAGACCATTCTCCGCCAGGCAGCCGAACGCAGCGGCGGCGGCCGGCGGCCGGTGCTCCGGCCGGACTCCCCTTCCTGAATTTTCTGATGGCTGCCTCCTTTGACAAGTGCCGCTGTAGTACGTACAATGGTGTCACCTGCCCGCGAGTGCGGGGTGGAACTGGGGGAGAGGAGAGCGCCAGACGGTGGGGGAGGTCCGTGGCGCGAGATCGCCTTATGGGTTCCGAGGGGATGCTTGGGGGAGTGGGTCTGGAGCAGTGGGTGGCGGCTATCGGGCAGACATTGGGCATCTGCGTGGTAGAGGTTCCCTCCCTGCGAATCTGCGCTGTCAATGAGGAGTACGCCACCTTGGTTGGCGCGCCGGATTGCGCGTCGCTGGTAGGCACGTCGCTTGGGGATGGCGAGGGCGAGGGCCTGGCCGCGCCGCTTGCCGCCCTCAGCGCGGCGACGGCGCGCTCCGGCGAGGCATCCGGCCTCCATCAACTGGTGGTGCCGGGGGCGTCGCCCCGCTGCGTGCAGGCGGAGTGCCGGCCGCTGCGCGGCCCCGACGGCCGCCTCTGCGCCGTTTTGACCAGCACCCGTGACGTGACGGAGCACCAGAGGGCGACCGACGATCTGCGCCGGCGCACCTCGGAGCTAAACGCCATCTTTTCTGCCCTACCCGACCTCTACTTCCACATCGCCGCCGATGGCACGATCCTCGACTACCGCGCCGGCCGGGCCGCCGACCTGTATGCCCCGCCGGAGCAGTTCTTAGGGCGGCGCATGGGCGAGATTATCCCGGCGGCCGTGGCCGCGGCCGTGGAACGCGGCGTGCAGCAGGCGCTGGCCGGCCGCTGCCTGAGCACGGTGGAATACCCCCTGCTCATTGATGGCGCCGACCGCCTCTTCGAGGCCCGCATCGTCCCCTTCATGGAGGCCGAGGCGATCATCGTGGTGCGCGACATGACCGAGCGCCGGCGTGCCGAGGAGCAACTGGAGGCCGCCTACCAGCGCGTCATCGAAGCCGATGAGGAGCGCAAACGCTTCTACCGGGAAGTGATCCGCGCCGTAACCAACGATAGGCTGCGCCTGGTCGACGCCACGGAGATCCCCGTGGCGGCACCGCCGGCCCTCGAACTGCTGCTGGACCGGCCGGAGAACTACTCTCGCCTGCGCCGCGAGCTAACCCAACTCAGCCAGGACGCCGGCATGAGCACCGAGGGCGCCAGTGACCTGGTGCTCGCCGCCGGCGAGGCCGCCACCAACGCCGTCAAACACGCCTCTGGCGGCTGCTGCACCGTTTCGGTGACCGCCGACCGGGTGATTGTGCGCGTTTCCGACCGCGGCACCGGCATCCGCCCGGAGGATCTGCCGGGCGCCGTGCTCCTGCCCGGATTCTCCACCCGCGTCTCGCTGGGCATGGGCTACACCATCATGCTCCGCCTCGTCGACCGCGTCTGGCTGGCCACCAGCCACTGCGGCACGGTGGTCCAGCTCGAAAAGTGGATCCACCCCGAAGAGCAGCCCGATCCCCAACTCGCCGCCGCCTGGGAACGCCTGTAGACGGCGGCGCCTCCCCATCCGCGGCCGCCCCGACGGCCACGGCGTCGGGGCAACAGACCGCTTGCTTGGCCATGCCCATGTTTGGGCCTGGGCCCCCAGGGGTATCTAGCCCACGTCGCGCCGCTGGGATCCTCCCTGTGGCCGCAGCAGCCGGTGTCATCCCTGGGATCGGCACCTCCCGGCGCCAGCCTGGACCCCCGCCGGGCGCGACTTGATTGCGTCTGTTGTGGCGGCACACCGCCCCCTGCCTCCCTGCCGGGGGTCGGATAGAGGGCATCATAGGATACTGCCGATGGCTGATAGCGCTCTATTGATTGACATTCTGCACCACCTGGGCGGTTGTCTGGGGGCGGAAGCAGAGGCGCCCGGCGCCTGGCGCTCCCTGGGCGAGACGCTCCTTCAGGTGCCAGAGATCCGGGGGATGGCCGCGTTTGTGTGGGCCGCCGGCGAGCCTCCCCTGGTGCTGGGCGAGCTGACCTGCCCCCTGCCTGAACTGGCCGCGGCGCTGCGGCACACCCCCTGGGAGTACCGCGACGGTGGCACGCCCGTCGCCGTCACCCTGCCTTTGCCCGGCCCCCACGTCGCCGCGCCACTGGGGACACCCGGCGAGGTGCGCGGGGCGATCTTCCTCGCCGCGCATGAGGCGGGCGACCGTCTCCGGGCGCTGGCCGCGCTGGTCGCCACCGGCCTCACCGTCGCCCTGCAGAGTCAGCAGGCTGCCCGCGAAGCGCGCCAACTGCACGAGTCGCTGCGGGCCCAGTTCACCGGCATCGGCGAGTTCGCCGCCGTCAGCCAACTGGCCGCCAGCGTCGCCCACGAGCTGCGCAATCCGCTCAGCTCGATCAAGGGCGCGGCGCAGTACCTGCGCAACGAGTATCACGAGCAGAACACCATCCGCGAGTTCCTCGATATCATCCTGGAGGAAGTGGGCGTCCTGAGCCGGATCACCACCGAGTTCCTCGACTTCGCCCGCCCGATGCACCTCAACCTGCAAGAGGCCCACCTGCACGACAGCATCCGTCGGCTCTTGCAGTTGGTCAAGCCGCAGATGACCAGCCAGGGCATTGAGGTGATCACCGATCTGGGTCCCGACGTGCCGGCCACCGTCTTCGATGCCCCACAGGTCGAGCACGTGCTGCGCAACATCGTGATCAATGCCATCCAGGCGATGCCCGAGGGGGGAACGCTGCTCGTCCGCACGCGCTACGCCACGGCACCCCTCCCCACGGTGGAGATCGCCGTCTCCGATACTGGGACCGGCATCGCCGCCGAGGATCTAGGCCGCCTCTTCGCCCCCTTCTTCACCACCAAGACCAAGGGCGTGGGGCTTGGCCTGACCATCGTGCAGAAGATCGTCCAGAATCACGGCGGCAGCCTCGGGGTCGAGAGCCAGCCAGGGGTGGGCAGCACCTTCACCATCCGCCTGCCCAGCATCCCTGGTGCCGAGAGCCTGCGCGTTGCCGGGCAGCCGGCGTGTGGTTCGTGATAGGGGGGAGTACTCATGGCGGGTACCGGTAATACCACCCGAGTGCTGATCGTCGATGATGAGCAGCATACGCGCCGGGTGCTGGAGGCGATCCTCCAGCGGGAAGGGTATGAGAC
>JAAZEB010000162.1 GCA_012512505.1 Armatimonadota bacterium
ACTTCGTGAGGGCGCTGCCGACGCGCGGCCAGTGAGGCGCCCGGATCCAACCGCCTCGGCCCCCGCGGATGCCAGGCATTTCAGTGACCCCGGCTGGGGCCAACCGCGGCGTCGGCGCTTGCTTGTGCCTGGAGGAGGAAGAGGCTTGCCATGCGTGCTCCCTGCATCGCCACGGTGGTCGGGTGCCTGTCGCTGGTCGGCGCCGGGGCCGCCTCGGCCGCGCTGCCGGCCCGCGTCGCCCCGGAGAAGTTCATCCCGAGCTTTGCCATCTGCTACTCGGATGCCCAGGGCGCCCGACCCACCGAGGAGACCGCGCGCTTCGACTTGTTGGTGGTCTGCTTCAGCCAGCACGCGGCTAGCGTGTGGGGCCGCGAGGGCAAGAACTCCTGGCAGTCGTTGAAGGCACTCAACCCGGACCTGGTGATCGCCCTCTACGCCATGGGCCCTGGTGAGTACAACACCGCCGACTGGGGCCAGATCGGCGAGGGGTGGGAGTGGCTGAAACGCCACCATGGCAAGGGCACCGCCGACCGCTGGATCGCCCTGGGCCAGCGGAGCGGCGGTTACCTGCAGAGCGTGCCGTATCCCCACGAGCGCCTGATGGAGCTGGGCAACCCCAACTGGCGTCGCTACTGGTGCGATACCCTCTACCAGGACTACTGGGGCGGCCGCAAGGGCGTGGACTGCCGTGGCGCCGATGCCATCTTCAGCGACAACACCAGCTTTATGATCCCCTGGGCGGACCAATGGCGAGTGGAAGGGCGGCCCGAGGAAGCGGACGTGCCCACCCGCTACTATGCCGACGGGCAGTGGCGGCACGACCGCTGGCGGGCGGACTTCTTCCAGCTCCTGAAGGAGGCGGTGCCGCGCTTTCAGGCGCGTGGCATCGGGCTGTTGACCAACACCGGCGACCTGGGGCGCCACCCAGAGCGATGGCGGGAGATCGACGCGCTGCCCAACCCGCCTTATGCCGTCATGGAGGAAGGGGGCTTCGTTTGCCCCTGGGGCGGCGACCAGCGGAGCTTCAAGTTCTGGGAGTGGGAGCAGAAGCTGGCGCCCTTCAGCATCCTGCGCCGCACCAAGGCGCTGATGTGCAACCACGCCGGCCCCTTCGGCGACGGCCTGGCCGCCATGGCGGTCCCGGATGCCAACGGCATGACCGGCTGGGACGCCCTCTGGTTCGCGCTCACCAGCTTCTTGCTCGGCTTCGATGACGTGAGCCGCAACGGCTTCCTCAACTTCACCATCTGGAACTATGATGAGTACTACTGGTTCGACGAGTTCGACCCACGCTACCTACACCTGGGCCGGGCCAAAAGCCCTTTCACGAAGCGGGGGCGCGTGCATTTCCGCGAGTTCGACGACGGCTGGGTAGCGGTCAACGGCAGCGCCGAGAACGCCACCGGCATCCCGGTGCCGGCCGGCACCGCCCGCGTCCTCCACCACGACAACTTCAAGGAGTGGCGGCAAGTGCCCCTGGTCTCCACGTTTGACCTGCCGGCGCACCGCGGCGTGGTGCTACTGCGCCCCGGCAAGCAGGCCGGCAACGCCGACAACCCGACCCCGCCGCGGTAAGAACCCGTCGTGGCGCGAACCGCCGCACCTCGCGGCGCAAGGCACCTGGCCTCCGACGCGCGGCGCGGCAGTTCGCAGTGAGATCCTGGCCCCGCACGGCAGCGGGGCCAAGCGTCACTCCAGGTCGTAGTAGAGGGCGCCGGGCGCCAGGGTGATGGCCCGCTGGCCCTGCCCGTCTGGCGCCAGTGTCGTCATGCCCAGGACCTTCTCCTCCCCGTCGCGGGCGGTGCAGCGCGTCCAGGAGCCGGCCAGGCTGAGGCGGGTGCCCGGCACGATGGCGATCA
>JAAZEB010000163.1 GCA_012512505.1 Armatimonadota bacterium
CTGGTGCTGGCAACTCCCTGCCCCAACGCCGTTGTCTGGCCGCGCTGGAAGGAGGACCGCCTCGCCAAGTGGTGGGAGGCGGTCGCCTGGTCGGAGCAGTTCCCCCCGGAGGGCGAAGGCACCTCCGATAACGGCACGCTGGCGGTGTGTCTGACGCTGAATCCGGGCGAGACGGCGACCGTGCCGTTCTACCTGGCCTGGCACTTCCCCATCTTCGAGCACTGGAACAAGCCGGAGTGTAACTGCACCCCGGCGCGCTGGCGGAACTACTACGCCACCCAGTGGTCCGATGCCTGGGCGGTGGCCGCCTACACCCATGAGAACTGCGACCGCCTCTGGGGCGAGACCCAACGCTTCCACGACGCGCTCTTCGCCAGCACGCTGCCCACCTACGTCCTCGACGCCATCAGCTCGCAGCTCTCCACTCTGAAGACAACCACTTGCCTGCGCCTAGAGGATGGCACTTTCTACGGCTTCGAGGGATGCAGTGACACCAGCGGCTGCTGCGAGGGGTCATGTACCCACGTCTGGAACTACGCCCAGGCCCTGCCTTACCTCTTCCCGGCCCTGCAGCGCTCGATGCTCGAGGCAAACTGGACCCACAGCATGGGCGAAGATGGCTTCGTTACCTTCCGCATGCCGCTGCCGCTCGGCACGCGGGCACAGCCGACGTTCCACCCCGCCGCCGATGGCCAGATGGGCACCGTGATGCAGTTCTACCGCGAGTGGCTCCTCTGCGGTGATACCGACTGGCTGCGCAGGCTGTGGCCCACCGCCCGCCGCGCCCTGGAGTTCGCCTGGCGCTACTGGGATGCCGACCGAGACGGCGTGATGGAGGGGATGCAGCACAACACCTACGACATCGAGTTCTACGGCCCCAACACGATGATGGGGTCGCTCTACCTGGGCGCGCTGCGCGCCGCCGCTGAGATCGCCCGCGTGCTGGGAGACCATGCCAAGGCCGAGGAGTACACCACCCTCTTCACAAAGGGCTCTGCCTGGACCGACGCGCACCTCTTCAACGGGGAGTATTACGAGCAGCAGGTGAACCCGACGGCACACGAGCCGTGGCCCGAGCCGCTCCGCAACCTCGCCCTGACCCATGGCCGTGACGATCGCTACGACTGGCCGAAGTGGCAGTTTGGCACGGGCTGCATCGCCGATCAACTCATCGGCCAGTGGTACGCGCAGATGCTCGGGCTAGGCTACCTCTACGAGCCGCAGAAGGTGCGGCACGCCTTGCGGTCAATCTTCCGCCACAACTGGCGCGAGCACCTGCACGACCACCCGAACCTGCTGCGCGTCTACGCAATGAACGACGAGGCCGGCCTGCTCATCGGCACCTGGCCGCGCGGCGGGCGCCCCGGCTACCCATTCTACTTCGCCGACGAGGTGTGGCCCGGGATCGAGTATCAGGTGGCCAGCCACCTGATCAGCGAGGGAATGCTGGAGGAGGGGCTCTCCATCGTCAAGGGCGTGCGCGACCGGCACACCGGCGAGTATCGCAACCCTTGGAACGAGATCGAGTGCGGCCACCACTACGCCCGCTCGATGGCCAGCTACGCGCTGCTCTTGGCGCTGTCTGGCTTCCACTACTCGGCGCCGAACCAGCACCTCCGCTTCGCGCCGCGCCTCTTCGCCGATGACTTCCGCGCCTTCTTCTGCGTGGCCTCCGGCTGGGGCACCTACCACCAGCAGGCGGACGAGAACGGCACGCGCCTCACCCTGGAGGTGTGCTCCGGCTCACTGACGCTGCGGGATCTCACCGTGGCCCCGGTGGCGGCCAGGCCGCAGGCGCTGGAGGTCACCCTGGGCCAGCAGGCGGTGGATGCAGCCATCAAGGTGAAGCAGGGCGCCGGCACCCTCACCTTCGCCACACCGATCCGCGTCACGCCCGAAGCGCCGCTGCGGATCACCCTGGCGTGAACAAACAGCGGCGGTGAAGGTCCGGCCGACCCTCACCGCCGCTTTGGTGCGCGCCCGGCAATCAGTCGGTGTTCGCAACTGCCCGGGCAGCCGCGGCCACCTTGCTGAAGTTCTGTGGGGTCACATCCACGGCGTTGAAGTGCACCTTCTTCCCGGTGTAGACGAGGAAGGTGTTGCGCGCTTTGGGGTTGAGCTTGAACAGATCCACCGTCTTCTGCAGCTCCTTGGGGATCACCAGAGGCACCTGCAGCTTGCCTTTGGTTGCCAGCCGTTGGATCGCCTCCTTCTGGTCGTCCCCCGACTGGAACACCACAAAAGCGCGCAGCTTCGGATACTGCTTCACCAGCGCGTCGATCTTGGCGACCAGACTGGCCGCCTTCGGCACCTCCGTGTTGACGAACGCCAACACGACAGGCCCATACCCATACCGTCAAACGTAGCAGAGCGACTGGTCTTTGTTTGGCCCGGTCAGGTCAACCACATCGAACGCCGGAAGGTCATTCCCCACCGGCAGGCCCGACTTCGTCTGCGGTGCCGCCTGCGCCACAGACAGCGCCATGGCGAGCGCCAGGCCGGCCGCCGCAAGCATTCGATAACGCATGATGGTGGCTCCTTTCCTGCCAAAGAGAAACAGCGCCGGCCGCGCCCCGGTTCCCGGTCACCATGGCCGGCGCCGCTCCACGCCCGCGAACACTTCGCCCCGGCCTCCGGATGGGAGCGCCTTCGGTCACGCGTAGGGCACTGGCTCTGTGCGGCCAGAGGCGGCGGAGCGCTCGGCGGCTTCGAGGACGCCGATGACACGCCGGCCGAACTCGCCGGAGACGGGCACCGGCGCCCCGCGCAGCAGGTGATCGGCGATGCCCTGCCAGTAGGCATCCCAGTCCGACTCCAGATAGGGCACCTGCTCCTCCTGGCGGCCCTCGGCACCGCAGGTGACCAGCGTCAGGCTGCCGCCGACGGGGCCGTGGATCTGCTTTTCGTAGCCGACGTTGCCGCCAGCGCCGGTGTCGAGGATGCCGCCCCGCGTGCCCAAAATGCGCCACAGCGGCTTGCCCACCGCCGCGATGTGCGACCAGGTCACATCCGCCGTGATGCCGCCCTCGAAGCGGATTGTGGCGCGCACCTGGTCCTCGTTGGTGATGTCGTGCCACACGCGCTTGTGGAAGTAGCCATTCACTCCGACGATGCGCCGCGGCACCAGGTCGAGCACCCAATCCACCGCGTGCGGCCCCCAGTAGAAGAAGCCGCCGCCGGACTTCGCCTTCTCCGAGTACCAGCCCGAC
>JAAZEB010000024.1 GCA_012512505.1 Armatimonadota bacterium
CGAGGAGAAGCCGGAGATCGGCTGGGTAGGTGTGATGCCGGAGCACCAGGGGCACCGCCTCGCCTTCCACCTCTGTCTGGCCTGCCTGCGCTTCCTGCGCGACCGCGGCGTCCGCGAGTGCTTCCTCCTCACCGATGACTTCCGCGTGCCGGCGATCAAGACGTACCTACGCCTTGGCTTCGAGCCAGAGGTGACCCACGAAAGCCACCCTGCCCGCTGGCAGAAGATCCTGGCGGAGCTGCGCTCCTAATTCCTTGGGGGGCGCGCGGCCTTGCCGCGTGCCCCACCCCTCACTTCCCCACCGCGAACAGCACGCCGGTGACCACGAGAGTGGCGGCGACCACGGCGCGGAAGAACGCCGGGCTGGCGCGCCGCTGCAGTCCGGAGCCGATCCAGGTGCCGATGAAGGAAGACGGCACCAGCCACAGGCTGGCCCAAAGCACCGGCAGCGTGATCGCCCCCGCCGCCGCGTAGGTGCCCAGCCGCGCCACGTCGCCCGCCAGGAAGTAGACGATCACTGTCGCGCGCAGCACCTGGGGAGACTGCAGCCGGTGGTAGAGATAGATGACCGCCGGCGGCCCGGAAGCGCCGAACATCCCCCCAGTGATCCCGGAGCAGACCCCCGCCACCCAGCCTCCCCAGGCCGGCCAGCGCTTCCCCACCGCCTCCGTTTGGACCAGCAGCAGGCGCAGCGCGAAGAGCGCCACGAACAGGCCGAACGCCCGCTTTAGCACCGGCGCGGGAAGATAGAGCAGCGCCGCCACCCCCAGCGCCATCCCCACCAGGAAGCCGCCAAACAGCGGGCCGATCTCCTTGCGGTCACACTCGCCACGCACCGCCAGCGTCATCGAGACGCCGTTGATGATCGACAGGACGCCGACCACCAGCACCACCTGCTTGAAGTCGAGCACCAGGGCCAGCAAGGGAATAGCGATCAGAGCAGCACCGAAGCCGGTGAAGCCGCGCACGATGAAGGCGATCAGGATGGCCGCGGCCCCGAGGACGAGCGACGACGTGGGGAGCAGGCTCTCGGCGGGGATCACGCGGCCAGGCTCCCCTCCGGCCGCCGAAGCCCAGCGCATGGCGAGGCACCGGAAACCATCGCCTCAGGGGGCGGTAGCAGTGAGGGCATGGCAGCGCCTGTTTCGGCAGCCGAACCCGATACTCCTGCGGCCACTCACCCTCTGCCGATCCGCCGCTCCAGTTCGGCGCGGGAGAGGACCAGCATCGTGGGGCGGCCGTGGGCGCAGGTGTAGGGCGACGGGCTCTGACGCAGGTCCTGCACCAGTTGGCGCATCTCTTCGGGGGCCAGCGCGTCGCCGGAGCGGATCACCGAGTGGCAGGCCACCAGGGCACACAACTCGGCGCGCAGGTCTTCCAGGCGGCCGCTGCGCTCGCGCTCGCGCAGGTCATCCAGCACATCCTGCAGCACGGCGGCGTAGTTGCGGCCCACCAGCAGCACCGGCACGCTGCGCAGCACGTAGGTGTCGCGGCCAAACGGCTCGATCACGAAACCCAGCGCCTCCAGATGCGGGCGGCAGCTCTCCAACAGCATGGCGTCGGCGTGCGAGAGGCTGAGGGTGAGCGGGATGAGAAGCTGCTGCGGCGTGATGTCGTCGGCCTCACGGCGCAGCAGCGCGTCGTAGATCACCCGCTCGTGCGCGGCGTGCTGGTCGATGATGTAGATCGCCTCCGGCCCTTCACAGACCAGGTAGGTATCGAGCACCCGGGCCACCGGGTTCAGCTCCGGCAAGGCGCCTGCCGCCTCCGCCGCGGGGGGCGTAGCCGCCTCTGCCGAGGGGGGCGCAGCGGGCGCCTCCGCCGCGCCTAGCGGCGGGAGCTGCAGCCCAAGCGCGCCCTGGCTTTCCTCTCGACGCAGCATCCACGGC
>JAAZEB010000164.1 GCA_012512505.1 Armatimonadota bacterium
CAGCGGGCTTCGACGCCGGGGTCTCCCCCGGACGCCGCCGCTCAGCTACTCGGCGGCTGGATCCTTACCGAGACCGGACTTTCACCGGCAAGCCCAACGTGGCTTATCTGGACACACGACGCCGGCGTCCGGCCCCTCGGCGTCGGGGACAGCGGTCGGAGCGTCAGCGTCTCGCCGGCAAGCCGTGTCCGTTGGCGTCCTTCTCGCCTCAAGCGGGGGCTGGGCCATCGGCGTTGGCGGCGCCTGCACCGGGCACCAGGGCGGCGCGACGGCCGTGACCAGTCCGGCAGGATACCCCCTCCTCACCCCGAAGGGGGAGGACAACATAGCCCAGGGCTTGGAACCCTGGGGGAACCCGCCCGTGCCCAACACCGGAACCCTGGGCTGGGTTACGGCACCCCTTTGGGGTGCGGATCGGCCGTTCCCCAGCGGCTGCGGCCTACGGCCAGGGTGCCGGCCCACTGCCCGGCGACAGGAAGAGCCGCCTCTCCGCGTTCTCCTCAACCGGCTGCGTTGGTGATCTTCTCCGCGGGTTGGCACTCGTTGTGCGGCAAAGCGGGCTGCGCGATGGCTGCCCGCGTACCTGGTAAGACGCCCGGCGGGCCGCGTACGCGCCGGCGGGTCGGTGGAAGGAGAGAGTGGATGGGGAGACTGATTTGCCTAAGCCTGGGCCTGGTGCTGGCCAGCCTGGGCGTCGCCCAGGCGAAGAACTCGAGCGTCGTCTACCAGAAGCGGTGGGTGCTGGGGCTGCCGGTGAACGTGATCACGGTGAACCTGAACGACCCAGAAGTGACGGTCACCGCGGCCATCGCCCGGGGCGGCGTGGGCAGCTCCGAGCGGTTCGAGTCACTGATCAACCGCGTTCATCCCGCCGCGGCGATCACCGGCACTTTCTTCGACACGCGCTCGCTGGTTCCGGTGGGCGACATCGTGGTGGCCGGCGAGAAGGTGACCACCGGCGTCATTGGTACCGGGGTGGCGTTCACCGCCGATAAGCGGGTGCGCTTCGTGCCGCTGGCCTCCGGGCGCCGGGAAGACTGGGCCTCCTACGAGATGGTGCTGTGTGCCGGGCCCTGGCTGGTGCGAAACGGCATCCGTACCGTGCGCCCCTGGGCCGAGGGGTTTACCGACCGCTCGCTGTATGCCCGCCGGCCGCGCGCCGCCGTGGGCCTCACGCGTCACAACAAGCTGCTGCTGGTCACGATCCCCAAACCGGTACACTACTCGCACGTCAGCAAGGTGATGAAGGCGCTGGGGGCGGTGAACGCGCTCGGGCTGGATGGCGGGTCTTCCACGGCGCTCTCGATTCGCGGCCGGATCATCAGCAAGCCGAGCCGGCGCCTCACCAACGTGCTGCTGGTCTACGACAAGCCGCACTTCTACGAGCGCGCGGTGGCCCGCAACCGCCTGAACCCTGCCGCGGGCCGCAAGCGGCGCCCGACGCTGGAGCTGGCCCCCACCACTCCGCTGCAAGAGCCCCCGGACGTTCTATACCTCGAGCCGGCGGGATAGCGCCGCTCGGGCTGCCGCTCAGGCCGCGCCGAACAGCAGCGACACGCAGCCGGCAGCGGCGTCGAAGGCGTTCACCAGCACTTGTCGCACCGCGGCCGTCTCGGGGGCGCCGACGAGGTGAAGGGGGAACTCCGGGGCCTCGGTGCCGGGCACGCCGGGCAGCGTGCCGGTGCGCAGCGCGTGAACAGCCGCGGCGGCTGCCAGCGCGCCGCCAGCCCCGAGCGTCTCGCCGACGGCCGCCTTGAGGGCGACCACCGGCACCCGCCGGCCGCCAAACAGGCTCTCCAGCGCCGTCGCTTCCCAGGCGTCACCCTCGGGCAAACCGGAAGCCGAGGCGAAGACGGCATCCACCGTGCCCGGCTCCTGCCCAGCCGCCGCCAGCGCCTGTGCCATCGCCGCGCGGGCTCCGTCGGCGCCCGGAAGCGCACTGCAGCCATGCCCCAGCAGGAGGGCCTGCGGCTGTGCGCCACGCGCCCGGGCGGCCGCCTCGGTCTCCAACAGCAGCGCCCCGGCCCCCTCCCCGAGCACCGTGCCATTCCGGGTGGCGGCGAAGGGGCGCAACCCCTCCGTGCCGCCGGCGCCGGGCGACAGCGCGCCCGCAGCGGCATAGGCGGCGTAGAGGTAAGGTGACAGTGCCTCGCCGCCGCCAGCCAGCACCGCTGGCGCGCGCCCCATCTGAAGCTGCAGCGCCGCGTTGGCCAGCGCGTAGCCGGCAGAGGCCGCCCCAGAGCAGAAGCAGTGGTGCGGGCCGGTGAAGCGGAACTCGATCGCAGCCAGGCTCACCGGCGTGTTGGCGTAGGAGTGAGTGAACAGCAGCGAACTGGCCAGCCGCGGCCCCTTCTCCAGCACGCCTCCCCAGAACGTGCCCATCGTCTCCAGGCAGCCGTAGGCGGTGCCGAAGGAGAGGCCCGGCTCGCCCTGGAACCCCTCTGGGCCGGGCGCAGGGGAGGCCACGGCAAACGCGGCGTCGCGCAGGGCCAGCGCCCCGGCGGCCAGCAGGAAGCCGGAGGCGCGGTCGAGGTAGGTCTTGGCGCTCTCCAGGTACTCCTCGATGACGAACTGGGGGATCTCAGCGGCCAGCACCGAGAGGGTGTCGCCCGGGTCGAAGGTCGTCAGTTCGCCGATGCCAGCCGTGCCGCGCTCCAGCGCGTGGCCGAACTGCGCGCCACTGCCGATGGCAGAGACGACGCCCACCCCCGTCACGACCACCCTCACGGTTCGTCCCTCCGCAGGATCAGCGCCGCGTTGTTGCCCCCGATGCCCGAGGAGAGGGAGGCGACGCAGCGCACCGTCGCCTCCCGGGCCACGTTCGGCACGCAGTCCAGGTCACACTCCGGATCCGGCTCCTCGTAGTTGAGCGTGGGCGGCACCCGGCCGTCACGCATCGCCAGGAGACTGGCAATCGCCTCCAGGCTGCCGGCCGCCGCCATCGCGTGGGCGGTACCCGCCTTGATAGAGCTGACCGGGATCTGGTAGGCGCGCGCGCCCAGCACCTCCTTGATCGCCACCGTCTCGATCACGTCGTGGTACTTGGTGCCGGTGGCGTGGGCGTTCACGTAGTCTACCGCCTCCGGGGCAACGCGGGCATCGGCCAGGGCGGCGCGCAGGACCAGCGCCAGACCCTCGCCGCGCTTATCGGGGGCAGTGATGTGGTAAGCGTTGTTGTTGACGGCGGCGCCACACACCTCGCCGTAGATGATCGCCCCACGGGCGCGCGCGTGCTCGCGCTCTTCCAGGAGCAGCATTCCGGCTCCCTCGCCAAAGATGGTGCCGCTGCGGTTCCGGTCGAAGGGGCGGATCTGCTCGGCGGTGATGGTGCGCAGCACGCTGAGGCCGGCCAGCGCCGAGAGGCTGAGCGCGTCGTGTCCGCCGGCCAGCACGGCGTCGGCCAGGCCAAGCCGGATGGCATCCATCCCCCAGCCGATGGCCGCCGCGCCGGAGGAGCAAGAGAGGGAAAGCATCGGGCGCGGCCCGAAAAGCTGGAAGCGCTCGGCCACCAGCGTCGCCGCGTCGGCAAAGGACGGGAGCGAGCACCGAGCGGCCGGCACATCACCTGGCTCCTCCCCCGTGAGGAGGTGGGTGGCAAAACGTTCCCAGGAGAGCGCGCTGCCGAAGTTGGTGGAGAAGACCACCCCCACCCGCTCGGGAGGGTAATGCCCCACCACGCCGGCATCGGCGAGCGCCTCGCGCGCGGCGGCGAGGGCAAAGCGGGTAGCCGGGTCTTCCGGCGCCGGCCCCGGCGGCAGGAGCAGCGCCTCCAGCGGCTTCACTTCGCCGGCGTGCGTGTTGCGCAGACCGGTGGCATCAAAGCGCGTGATGGGGGTGATCCCGGAAGCGCCCGCGCACAGCCGCTCCCAGAACGTGGGCACCGTGAGGCCCAGGCTGCAAACCGCCCCCATCCCCGTCACCACGACTCGTCTCACCGCTGCTCCAGGTAGGCCTGCACGTCACGCTCGGTGATTGCCGCGTCGGCGGGGTGCGGCACGTCAGCCAGGTTGATGCCATGCTCGCGCGCCAGGCGGCGGGCGGAGGGAGTGGCGCGCACCCCCTCGGCGCGGGTGCCGCCGCGGATCCCGGCCACCAGGCGCGGACCCGCGGGCTCCGCCGGCGCTTGCTCTTGGGCAACGACAGCTTCCCAGGCGGCGATGCGCTCGCGGTTCTCCGCCTCGATGTCTGGCAGGACTTCGTCCGGCTCGGCCAGCACCGCCAGGGTGCAGCCCACGGGCACCACGCTCTTCTCCGGGAAGTAGATGCGGCGCAGCGGCCCCGCCCCGGCCGACTCCAGCTCGAAGGTGATCTTGTCGGTGATCAGCTCCACGATCGGCTCGCCGAGGGCGACCGGATCCCCCTCCTGCTTTAGCCAGCGCCCGACCGTGGCCTCTTTCATATCGGTGTAAAATAGATCGACGGTAATCCGGACTGCCATCCGGGATAACCTCTTCTTTCCAGGTGCAGGGTGCCCCCACCGCGGCGGGGCGCCACCGCCGGGGCGCCTACCCGTCCGCCTACCCTTTAGGCCAGCCGCCGGAGCTTCGCCCCGTGGGAGCACGTACGGTTGCGGCAATGCCCCCTGGCGGTTCAGCTATCAACGTACTGCTCGAGCTTCTGGCGGAGCATCCGACGCCCGCGATGGATACGCGACTTCACCGCCTGGACGCTGATCTCCATGATCTCGGCGATCTCCTGGTAGGAGCACCCCTCCAGGTCGCACAGGATCACCGCCACCCGGTAGGGCGGGGCAAGCGACTGGATCGCGCGCTGCACCTCCGAGCGCAGCTCCCGCGTTTGGACGATGTTCTCCGGGCAGATCGACCAGTCGGCCGTCTCCCGGCTTACCTCGCCATCTTCGACCAGGATCTCGGCATCCAGCGAGACCGGCATCAGCCGCTCGCGGCGCGCACGCTTGCGGTAGCTGCTTTTGCACAAGTTGAGCGCGATGCGCCACAGCCACGTCGAGACGCGCGACTGACCTCTGAAGCCGGGGTAGGCGCGGAACGCCTTGACGAACGTTTCCTGCGTGAGGTCGGCAGCCTCCTCATGGTCTCCCACCTGGTAGCAGATGAGGTTGTAGATGCGGCGGTAGTACTTCTCGGTGATGTCGCCGAAGGAAAGCGCGCGGTCTTCATCCACGACCGGAGCCGCGTGCTCTGCCGGCGTCGCCGTCGCTGCCGCGTCCAGTGCTGCCCTACCCAGGGCGAGGTCCAACTCCATCAGGCGCCTCCGTGTTATTTCCTCGCCGGCCCCTCAGCAGGCGCGGCGCGCTTCTGGATCTGCGCCATGCCCAGATCAACACGGACTTCGATCGCGATCCCGCCGCCATTGATCACGGCCTGGGCCGTCTCGCGGTTTCCCGCCCGCTGCCCGGCCACCGCGGCAAGCTGCGAATCGATCGTACCGGCGCTCACTTCAATATCGAGGCGACACCCGGCGCCGGGCGGGATCCCCAAAACAACGTTTCCGTGGGTGTTCTCCAACTGCCACTCCGCCCGTTCCTCGCGGGCTTCACCCGGTGGCACGTCGACGCGCACCAGGCCCCAGGCGTTGGTCACGTTCAAGTTGCCGTGTGCGTTCTGCACCGTCACCGGCCCAAAGTCGTTGCGGATGCGGCAGGCCTCGGTGATGCCGTCCACCTCCACCAGCCCGTGGGTGTTGGTCAGGTCCGCCGAGCCGCGGACGTCGCGCACCTTCAGCTCGCCATCACCCTGGGCCACCGTCACCTTGCCGGCCACCCCGGCGATGGTCACCGCGCCCTGCCGGTTGTCCACCCGCAGCTCGCCGGTGATGTCGCGGGCTTCCACCGATCCATTGGCGTTGGTGACAGTCACCACCCCGCACACGTCCGAGACCGCCACGTTCTCGGCCCGGTTGTTCACCTTCAGGTCGCCAACCACATCGCTCACCTGCACCTGGGCGTACTGGCAGGTGACCTGGGCGCCGCCGCCCACCCGGGAGAGGACGATCGGCCCACTGCGGTTGTCGATCACCGCGCGTCCGCCCACCTCAGCGGCATGGATCTGCGCGAACTGGTTGCGCGCCACCAGCGCCCCACCCACGCGGGCCACCGCGACATCCCCCAGGGAGTGGGTGATGTGGACGTCGCCGCGGACATCGTCGACCACGACCTTCCCATGCTTCCCTTCGAGGGTGACGTCGCCGGCAATTGCGCGCACGGTCAGGCCGCCGAAGGTGGTGGTGGCCTGCAGCGCGGCCAGGCCCTCGGCATCCAGGTCGCCGAAGCTGCTATCCACTTCCACCGGCGCGCGGGCGGGCACGGTGACATCCAGGTTGACGGTGGCCTGGTCGAGGCGCTTCTGCGGCTCGCGGGGGCGGATGGTGCTCACCTCCACGCAGTCGTCGAGGGCGCTGACGTTCACCTTCAGGCCGCGCAGGAACGCCTCAATCGCCTGCCGGTCCGGCCCCTCCAGGCGCCGCTCTGCCCGAACACTCACCTCGCCGTCGGCACCGGCGCGCAGCCGGACGGAGCCGAGGGCGTGCCGGATGACGACGCGCTTGCCGGCTTCCCAGGGTGCCGCGTGAACCGTGGTCTCGCGGTGCTCGACGGCGGCAGACACGGGCGGCTGCGCCCCGGGCGCGGCCAAGGCCAGGAGCGCCAGAGCGCCCCCCCATCCCCTACCCCAGTATCGCTTCGTTGCCACCATCGTGTAGGTTCCATCGGCCGGAAAAGCAGGCCGGCGTGGCGGGCACCATCGGCAACGGTGCCCCCGCTTCCGCGCTTTCACCCGGCGCGGCCGGCGGCGGGAACGAGACCTGCCGCGCGGCGCAACGTATCCGGATCCTCTCAACTGCGCAGCGAGCGCAGCAGGCGTACTTTCGTCTCGTAGGCTTCGCTCAGGAACTTGCGGGCGTTCGGGTTGCCCGGGTCGTCACGCAGCGCGGCGCTGCACTCGACAATCGCCGAGTCGGCCAGGGCGTTGCGTTCGGCATAGAGAGAGCGGTCTTTCTCCGAGCACCGGAGGGAGGAGCGCTCGAACTCGGCATTGAGGATGCTAATCGCCTCCGTGTAGCGCCCGCTGGTGTAGAGGCCATGCGCCACCGCGATCGGCTCGTGCGGCTCGGAAGGCGCAGCCGGCACCGGCGCGGGCGAAGCCGTCGGGGCCGGTTGAGGCTCCGGGCGCAGGGGCACGGCGGCGGCCGGCGGCGTGCTGGCAGGACGCTCGGTGCGCGGTCGTGGTTGCGGCCGTGGCCGCAGCGCCGTCGGGCGGGCCGGCCTGGGTGGTTGCCGCTTCACGGTGGCGGACGGCCGTGGCGACGCCGCGCGCGGGCGAACCGGCTTGACCACCGGCGCCGGCGGCAGAGTGGCTACCGGGGTGCTCCTCGTCGGTTCCGCGGGGCGAACACCCGCCGCCGGGTTGGCAACCTGCACCGGCGGCGCCGCGGGGCGCTCCCGCGCGGTGAGCAGGCCGGTTTGCGGCAGCGGCTGGGTTCGGGTCCAAAGGAACACCACCAGCAGGGCGGCGACGGCAGACATGGCGGCGGGGGCGAAAAGAAACTGGAAGCGCGCCGTCCAGGGCGTGCGTTCCAGTTCGCGTGCCCGTGCCGCCAGCACCGCCGGTTCGAGGCGCCACCGCAGCTCTGGCCCTGGCTGGTAGGCGCTCAACGCCTGGGTGAGTGAGACAGTGCGCCGCAGCGCCGTTTCCTCGGCACGGCAGCGGCGACACTGCGCCAGGTGAGCCGCCAGGCGTGACTGCTCCGCCACCGACAGCTCCCCGTCAATGTACTCCGAAAGCTTGCTCTGAACGCGACGGCAGTTCATCGGTGTCCATCCCAGCCGAACGTTACGCTTGTTGGACTCGGCGGGGCGCAAAAGGTTTCAGGCGTCCTTCAGGGCGGCGATCGCCTGGCGCAAGCGGCGGCGGGTGATCTCGCGGCCGACGACGCGCATTGTGTCGAAGAGCGGGGGTGAGGCGGTGCGCCCTGTCACCGTCACCCGGAGGGTCATGAACAGCTCACGGGTTTTCCAGCCGCGCTCGTCGGCCAGCGCGCGCAGGCGGGCTTCCAGCGCCTCCGGGTCGGTATCGCGCGTGGCATCGAGGATCTCCAGCACCTCGCCCAGGATCTTGGCCGTTTCGGCGGGGGTGCGGTTTTTCGGCACCAGTTCGGGAACGCCGCGGTAGTCGAGGTCGCCAGTAAGGAAGAAGGAGGTGGCCGGCACGAACTCGTCGAGGCGGCGGATGCGCTCCTGCACCAGCGGGATCACGTTGAGGAGGAACTCGTCGCCCAGGCGCCAATCGCGCAGGCGGCGCAGCAGTTCCTCGGGCGACAAGTCGCGGATGTAGGTGCCGTTCAGCCAGGCGAGCTTCTCCAGATCGAAGACCGGGGCACCGAGGTTGACGCGCTCCCAGGAGAACTCCTGGATCATCTCTTCGAGGGTGAACTTCTCGCGGTCGCCCCCGAAGGACCAACCCATGAGGGCGAGGAAGTTGCGCAGCGCCTCGGGGAGGATGCCGATGTCGCGGTAGTAGTCGATGGAGACGGGCTGCTTGCGCTTGGAGATCTTGCTGCCGTCCGGGTTCCGCAGGAGGGGCATGTGGATCCACTCTGGCATCTCCCAGCCGAAGGCTTCGTAGAGGAGGACGTGCTTGGGGGTAGAGGAGATCCACTCTTCGGCGCGGATCACGTGGGTGATGCGCATCAGGTGGTCGTCCACCACGTTCGCGAGGTGGTAGGTGGGGAAGCCATCGCTCTTCAGCAGGATCTGATCGTCGATGAGGGCGTTCTGGAAGGCAAGGTCACCCCGCAGACGGTCGTGGAC
>JAAZEB010000025.1 GCA_012512505.1 Armatimonadota bacterium
CCCCTCGGCACCACGACCGTGCCAACGCTGGGGTGGCCGGAGGATCTGCGACCGGCGCTGGCGACCACCAGCGTGACCCTCTCCCAGCCAGCGACGGGTCCGCTGAAGGTCACGGCCACCCTCGCCACCCCGGAGATCACCACGCGCAACAACACGGTGACACTCACCCCGCCGTGAGGGTCAGTCCTCGTCGCTGATGAGGAAGACCTGACCGGTGATGCCGCCGGCCGCGGCCGTGCAGAGGAAGGCAACCACGCGGGCGAGATCGTGCAGGAGGCCCGCCCGGCGCCAGGGGAGCCGCGGCACGATTGGGTCGCGCTCTTCCGTGGGGAAGCGGGAAGGGTGGCACGGTGCCGCGTTGGTGCCGGGGGCGACGCAGTTGACGCGGATGTGGTGGGGGGCCAGTTCGCGCGACAGGCGGCGCGTCAGCAGGTGAAGGCCGCCCCGGGCAGTGCTGTGGGCGCCATAGCCGGGGATCGGGCCAAGGGAGCGCGGCGCGCCAACGTAGAGAATCTGGCCGCCGCGACCCTGCGCCACCATCCGGCGCGCCGCGGCCTGGGCGCAGAAGTAGGGCGCCCGCAGGTCGGTGTGCAGCACCCGGTCGTAGCCGTCCGGCGGCAGCGGCCGGCTGGGCAGTTCCGGGCCGAGGGCGGTGCTGCTCACCAGGATATCGATCCCGCCGAACGCCTGCACGCAGGCCTCGATCAGGCGGCCGCACTCGGGGACCCGGCTCAAATCGGCCGGCAACGCGACGGCACGGCCGCCCGCCGCAAGCAGACGGCGCACCGTCTCCTCGGCGCCGCCGCAACGGGGGTCGCCCTGCGCCAGCACGGAGGCCCCTCGCCCGCCCAGCTCCAGCGCGATCCTCTGGCCAAGACCGGCACCAGCGTCGGTCACCACCGCCACCTTGCCTGCCAGCGGCCGCATGGCATGCCCCCCCGCGGTCACCGGTGGCGGCCGGCGACCGTCCTGTAGCAGTTGCCGGGTGGCTTCCATCGACCGCTCCTTTGCTGCGGGCACTGGGAGGGGTTGGGGCGGGCGCTGCCGCGCCAGCTCAGCGCAAGCCGAGGGCGGTGGCGCCGGCGGCAGTGGCCAGGCCCAGCGCGCTCAGCAGATAGGTGGCCCAGCGGGGCAAGGGGATGAAGGTGACCCGGCGCAGGCGCGCGGTGAGGCTCTCCCACTGGCCGGAGAGCGTCTTCACCCGCTCCTCGACCCCGGCCTCCACCGCGTCGAGGCGGCCGTAGAGCGCCTCCACCTGACGCGAGAAGCCTTCGAGGACCACGCTCACCTCTTGGCGGGTGGTGGTCACCTGGTCGGAGAGGGAATCCGTCTGATCCTCAAGGCGCTGGAGGCGGGCCTCAATCCCCTGGAGCGCGGCCAGCATCGCGCTGGCGGCGGCCGGATCCCCGCTCTCGCTGACGAAGAGGGTTTGGTCCATCACCTTCTTAGAGTCGAGCACCTCCTGCATGGCGCGCTCGAAGTGGCGCTGGGCGATGCGCTTGCGGTGGTCGGCGCCCTCTTCGCCGGCGGCCATTTGCGCCGCCTTCAGGACAGCGTTCTTGATGTCGCCGCCGGACACGGCGTAGGCCTCGGCCAGCGCCTTGAAGTCGACATCGTCGGCCAGGGGGGTGCGCTGGGGATGGAGCTGCGCCTTCCAGATCAGCTCGCGCTCGCGGACGCCCGGCATCTCGAAGAGGATGTGGGTGCGCACGCGCCGCTCGAAGGCCGGGTCGAAGTTGGCGCACAGGTTGGTCGCGAAGATGACGACGCCGTCGTAGCTTTCCAGCTCCTTGAGAAGGATGTTGACGGCCTGGTTGGCCTCCCGCTCGTAGCCGAAGCTCATCGCGGTGAAGCGCCGGCTGGCAATCGAGTCGGCCTCATCAAAGAGGAGCACGGCGTCTTGCTGGCGCGCCTCCCGGAAAACGGAGACGATGTTCTTCCCCGTCTCGCCCGCCCAACAGCTCTCCAGTTCGGCGTAGCGCACTTTGTAGAGCCGCTTGGAGAGGAGGTTGGCGACCGCCTCGGCACAGATCGTCTTGCCGGTGCCGGGAGGTCCGGCAAAGTTGAAGATGAGGCCGGTGCCGGTGCTGTGGCGCTCGCCGAGGCCCCACACGTCGTAGATCAGGTGGTGCTTCTCGATCTGGACCAGCGTCTCTGCCAGCGCGCGCCGGGTCTTCTCCGGCAGGATCACGTCGGCGAACGTCTTGCGGGGAACGATGAGTTCCACCAGGTCGCGACGCTGTCCCCAGTTGAGCAGATCCTTGAGCATGGACGTCCTTTCGGGCAGCACGAGTGCGACGGGACTCGGCGGGCCACCGCGCGGCCGTGCCTCATTATACCGG
Organism: Armatimonadota bacterium; assembly: GCA_012512505.1. Classification (GTDB taxonomy): domain Bacteria; phylum Armatimonadota; class JAAZEB01; order JAAZEB01; family JAAZEB01; genus JAAZEB01. The sequence goes on from JAAZEB010000025.1 coordinate 2,343, forward strand.
ACGGTCGCCTCAAGAGTCAAAGCAAACCTGCCAGGGAGTCGGGGATGCCCGCGGCCTCAGGGTATCCGGCGAGATGGGGAAGGAGCCCGCGTCCGTGGCGTGGAAAGCAGGCACCAATACGCGGGCGGCGACACGCACCACGAACCACCAACCATGGCCACTACTCAGGAACAGGTATCCCTCCGGCGTCGGCGTCGGCGCCGCTGGGCCATCGGCTCGCTCACGTCCTGGAACGCCCTGGCGCACCGGCCGATGCTGTTGCTCCACGCGCCGCCCCACCCGCAGCCGGCCGCGCGCAGCGTGCTGGTTCCCACCGCCCAGCAGACTTACTACGAGCGCGCCGGCGCCCTGCACGTGCATACCACCTACAGCGACGGCCGGGGCAGCTTCGAGGAGGTGGCCCGGACGGCGGAACGGTGCGGGCTGGATTTCCTCATCACCGCCGACCATGGCACGCTGGCGCCGCTGCGCGAGGGCAAAGAAGGCTACTATGGCGACTGCCTGGCGCTGGCGGGGGTGGAGATCTCCTGCGACGAGGGCTACGTGCTCGGCTTCGACCTGCCGGCGGAGTTTGACCCGGCGCGGGGCGAGGCGGCGCGCGTGCTCGCCGCGATCCAGGCCGCCGGCGGGTTCGGCTTCCTCTCACTGGTGTGTGACCCCCGCTTTGCCTGGCGGCACCTGCCAACCAACGGTTTCACCGGCATCGAGATCGTCAACATGGGCACGATGGGGATGCGCCGCATCAACCCGCCGAATCTGCTGCGTGCCCTGATCCGCTACCGCCTGGGAGGCACGCGGCATGCCTTCGCCCTGCTGGCGCGCCGGCCAACGCCCGAACTGCGTGCCTGGGACCGCCTGACCCAGGAGCGTCGGGTGGTCGGCATCGGCTCGACGGACGCGCACGCCCGCTTGAAGGTGTTCAAAGGGCATATCCCCTACCCCTCCTACGAGGACAGCTTCTCGCTGATGCGCACGCACGTGCTTTGCCTCGAAGAGGCCACCGGCGACGCCCGGCGTGACGCGGCCCAGATCTACGAGGCGCTAGCAGCCGGGCGCTGCTTTGCGTCGTTCCACGTCCACGGCGAGGCGCGCGGCTTTCGCTTCTTTGCCAGCACAAAGCACGGAGAGGCCACCCTGGGCGAGGAGGTGCCGTGGGAGGAAGGGCTGACGCTGCACGCCCACGCCAACGGTCAGGAGGCGGTCTTCCGCCTCATCGGCGACGGCGCGCCGCTGGCCACCTTCCGGGGCCGCTTCCTGGAGTACCCGGTCACGCGGCCGGGGGTCTACCGGGTGGAGGTGTACCGCTGGGGTCAGCAGGCCGGTCCCTTCTGCCTCTGCCTGCGGCCGTGGATCCTCAGCAACCCGATCTACGTGCGCCCCGCCGGCGCCACCGTGCCCACGCCGCCACACGAGGCGCACGTCCTCCAGACCGTGCCCTGACGCCAGGTTCCGCCCCCGGGGTGATCGGCATCCCCCGTAGGAGTCACCCACGGCCGGCAGGCGGCCACCCAGGGTGACAAGAGACCATCTCCTGGGAGAGTAGCGGAGCGCCGCAGCAATGCGGCTTCCTAACAGTGTGAAGCCCGACGGCTCGGGCACTCCGGCCATCTCCTGGGGGAGTAACATCTCCCCGGCGTCGGCCGCCTCCTACGACGGGGGGCCGGCGAGACGCCAGCGATCCGACCGCGTACTGGGTGTAGGAGGGGTCGGAGCGTCGGCGCCCCGCCGGCATCCTCCTCCAAAGCTTGCCGGGCTTGCTTTTGGTTGACATCACCCCTCCCTTCGTGTATGATCTTGCGTGTGGGAGTCTCCGCGCCCCGCTGCATCTCCCTGCTGATGTGCCGCGACGGCTCCGCCCGGGCCACCTCATCTGCCGACGTGTTTCCGGCCGCCGATTGGGCCTACGGGGCGCTGCGGAGTGCGCCCGGCATTGGTGTCAGGCAAACATTGAACGAGGAGAATAACACCGTGCGCAACAAGCAGATACTCGCCGTTCCTGGGCCCACCCCCGTGCCGCCCGAGGCGCGCCTGGCGATGGCACGGCCGATGATTAACCACCGCGGCTCCGAATACGCTGCCCTCCAGCGCGAGGTGGTCGAGGGGCTGCAGTACGCCTTCCAAACCAAGGGCGACGTTCTGATCTTCCCTGCCTCCGGCACTGGCGGCCTGGAAGCGGCGCTCGTCAACGTGCTCTCCCCGGGAGACCGCGTGCTCTCTGCCAGCATGGGCGCCTTTGGCGATCGGTTCGCCGATATCGCGGCTGCCCACGGCGCCCAGGTCGAGCGCCTCACCGTGGAGTGGGGCCGGGCGATTGACCCGGAGGCCTTGCGCGCCCGCCTGGCCGCCGACCGCGATCACACCATCCGTGCCGTGCTGCTGACGCACAACGAAACCTCCACCGGCGTGACCAACGACATCCGCGCGCTGGCCGCCGTGGTGCGCGAGCATGGCGCCCTAGTGCTGGTCGACTCGATCAGCGGCCTGCTGGCGGCAGACCTGCGCACGGACGAGTGGGGCCTGGATGTGGTCGTGGCCGGCTCGCAGAAGGCGTTCATGATCCCGCCGGGAATGACGTTTGTCACCGTGAGCGACCGCGCCTGGGCCGCCCACAAAGAGGCGCGCATGGCGCGCTACTACTTTGACTTTAGCGCGATGCGCAAGTACATGGAGAAGGACCAGACGCCCTACACCCCGGCGGTCTCGCTGCTTTACGGGCTGCAGGCAACACTGCGGTTGATCCGCGAGGAGGGCCTGGAGGCCGGTTTCGCCCGGCACGCGCGCCTCGGCACCGCCGTGCGCGCCGCCGCGCGGGCGCTGGGGCTGCGCTTGCTGGCCGACCCCGACTACGCCAGCCCGGCCGTCACCGCCATCTTTGCCCCGGAAGGCACCGACCCGAAGACGCTGCGCCAGCACCTGCGCCAGCGCTACAACGTGGTTTTGGCCGGCGGCCAGGGCAAGCTGGCGGAGACGATCTTCCGCATCGGCCACCTCGGTTACGTCGGAGAGCATGAAGTGATCGCCGTCTTGAGCGCCCTCGAGCGCGGCCTGGCAGAGCTGGGGATCGCCGTCACCCCCGGCGTCGCCGTGGCCGCCGCCCAGCAGGTGCTGGCGGAGTAGGGAAAGAGGAGGAACGATGCGCGTTCTCGTAGCGGACCCCGTCGCCCAGGAGGGGATCGAACTCCTCCGCCAGGGCGCCGAGGTCGACGTCGTCACCGGCCTGGCCCGCGAGGAGTTGATCGAGCGGATTGCCCAGTACGACGGCCTGGTGGTGCGCAGTGAGACCAAGGTGACGGCTGAGGTCATCGCGGCGGCAGAGCGGCTGAAGGTGGTCGCGCGCGCCGGTGTTGGGGTGGACAACATTGATGTGGACGCGGCCACGCGCCGCGGGGTGGTCGTCGTCAACTCGCCAGACGGCAACACGGTGGCCGCCGCGGAGCAGACGATCGCGCTGCTGTTCGGGGTGGCGCGCAACACGCCCCAGGCGCACCAGTCGGTGAAAGCCGGCAAGTGGGAGCGCAGCCGCTTCCTGGGGGTGGAGCTGTACGGCAAGGTGCTGGGCGTGGTGGGCCTGGGCAAGATCGGCCAGCAGGTAGCCCGGCGCGCCCGCGGCCTGGAGATGCGCGTGGTCGTCAGTGATCCCTACGTCACCACTGAGCACGCCCAGCGGCTGGGGGTGGAGCTGGTGGAACTGCCGCAACTGCTGGCGATGGCCGACTTCCTCACCATCCACGTGCCCCTCACCAAGGAAACCCGCCACCTGATCAGTGACACCCAGTTCGACCGGATGAAGACCGGCGTGCGCCTGGTGAACTGCGCCCGCGGGGGTGTGGTAGACGAGGCGGCACTGCTGCGCGCTATTGAGTCCGGGAAGGTGGCCGCGGCCGCGCTGGACGTGTTCGAGAAGGAACCTCTGCCGGCCGACAGCCCGCTGCTGCGCTGCGAGAAGGTGATCACCACCCCACACCTGGGCGCCTCCACCCGGGAGGCCCAGGTAAACGTCTCGGTGGACGTGGCGGAGCAGGTGCTGGACGTGCTGCAGGGCCGGCCGGCACGCAGCGCCATCAACTCGCCCTCGGTGAGCCCGGAGATGCTCGGCGTCCTGGAGCCGTTTCTGCGCCTCTCGGAGAAGATCGGGCGGCTGCAGGCCCAACTGGCGGACGGTCGCATCAGTGGGGTGGAGGTCACTTACTCTGGCGACCTTGCTGATCTCGAGACGGCCCCCCTCACCCGGGCTCTGCTGAAAGGGCTGCTTGATCCGGCGATTTCCGGGGTAAACTACGTCAGCGCGCCGGTGATCGCCGAGGGACGGGGCATTCGGGTGACAGAAACCCGCTCGGCCTCGTCGGAAGACTATACCAGCCTGATCACGGTCACCGTGCGCAGCGACAAGGAGCCGGTGGTGGTCTCCGGCACGCTGTTCGGCAAGCACGACATCCGGATCGTGAGCCTGGATGGCTACCGGATCGACGTGGAGCCGGAGGGGTATCTGCTCTTCATGCTCCACCGCGACCGCCCCGGCGTCATTGGGTTGGTGGGAACGCTGCTGGGGCAGCACAACGTGAATATCGCGGGGATGAACGTCGGCCGCGAGTCGATCCGGGGCAACGCGTTGATGGCGCTCAAGATCGACGAGGCGATGCCGCCCGACCTGCTGCCCGAGATCCAGCAGGTACCGGGGGTTCGCCGGGTGCGGTTGGTAGAGCTTTAGGCAGAGCCAGCCACCGGCAGCGGATTGCCGCGCCGTTGGCTTGCTGGTCGCGCTCGCGGCAAGTGGCACCGGGGCCGCCCCCGTTGTGGGGGTGCCCGGTGCGCGCCGCGGGCCCGAGCGAAAAACAACCGCTGGGCGCCGATGGCCGGCGTGCCGCGGACACCGATTGCTTGGCAACCACGCCGAATGCGCTTTCTACTGACAAACGATGACGGGGTTCAGGCGGAAGGGCTGTTGGTCCTTGCCAAGGCGCTGCGCAGCATGGGGGAGGTGCAGATCGTGGCGCCTGACCGGCCGCGCAGCGCCTCGGGGCACTCCATCACCCTCCATAAGCCATTGCGCGTGACGCGCGTGAGGCTGGCCGATGGCTCGACCGCCCTCGCCAGCAACGGGACGCCTTCCGACTGCGTGGCGCTGGCGCTGCGCAGCCTGCTGGACGAGCGGCCCGACCTGGTGGTCTCCGGCATCAATCGCGGCCCAAACCTGGGCATGGATCTCACCTATTCCGGCACCGTCTCCGCGGCGATGGAGGGCGCCATTTTGGGCGTGCCCGCCTTCGCCATCTCCGTGGCGTCCTATGCCGAGGACGCCCCCTTCGAGCCGGCGGCACGCTTTGCTCGCCGCCTGGCCTCGGAGATCCTGCTGCACGGCATCCCCCCGCAGTCACTGCTCAACGTGAACGTTCCCGCCGTTCCTGAAGAAGCAATCGCCGGGATTCAGGTCACCCGCGTGGGGCGCCGCCACTACCCGGAAACCGTAGTAAAGCGCACGGACCCGTTTGGCCGTGCCTACTACTGGCTGGGTGGCGACCCCCCCGAGGACGTGCTGGAGGAAGGCACCGACGTGAAGGCGATCGCCGAGAACTACATCGCGATCACGCCGGTCCACCTCGACCTGACGTGCTACCCCCTGATCCCGGAGTTGAGTCGTTGGGGCCTGGGCCCGCGGTAGTGCGGCCGGCAGGTTCGGGAGTAGTGAAGGGGTGGGCCCTCCACGGTACCCTCTAAGACGGGGGCACCATCCCGCCGCTGCTCCCTGACGCTGCTGTGCCTCGTGCTCGGTGTGGGAGGGAGCGTTACCGTGAAGCTGCGGCAGCAGTATGACCAGCGCATGGTCCAAAAGATCGACCCGCGCATGATCATGGCGAACAGCATGCTCCAGCTCTCCTCAATGGAGCTGATGCAGCTCGTCGACCAGGAGCTTTCCGATAACCCCGCGCTAGAGGTGGAGGAGGACCCGACCTGCCCCCGGTGTAACGCCCCCCTCGATGGCCCCCGCTGCAAGAACTGTGGCTTCTCCATCCGCGAACCCGGCGAGGACGTCCCCGAGTTGGTGACCTACGAGTATGGCGGGGGCGGCTCGTTTGAGGATGACGAAGAGTACGACCCGTTCGCCCGCGTGGAGGCGGTCACCACCCTGCAGGAGCACCTGCGGCTGCAGCTCCGCGCCACCGCCTCCCGGGAGCAGTACCGCGTGGGCGACTACCTGATTGCTTACATCAACGACGACGGCTACCTGGAGGAGTGGAACCCCGCCGATGTGGCCGCCGCCCTCCAGGTGGACGAAAAGCAGGTGCAGGAGGCCCTCCGGCTGCTGCAGACGTTAGACCCGCCGGGGGTGGCCTCGCGCAACCTGCAGGAGTGCTTGCGCACCCAACTGCTCTCCGAGGCGCTGGTGGAGGAGGCCGACCTGGAGACGGCCGCCGAGCGCCGCGACTTCCTGCGCCGACGCGACCTGGCGATGGCCGTGGTGGACCGCTGCTGGGAAGAGCTGTGCGCGCAGAAGTACCCGGACATCGCTCGCCGCCTGAAGGTGGAGGTGGATGAGACGCGGGCGGCTCACCAGTTCATCCAGCAGCACCTGAACCCTTACCCGGGGCGGGCCTTCCGGCCGGACTGGGCGCCCAATAACAGCACGGCCGGCGAGTACATCCGGCCGGACGTGGTGGTGCGCCGCGCCGAGAAGGGGTTTGAGGTGCTGGTGGTGGAGTCGGGCCGGTTCGTGCTGCGGGTGAACGACTTCTACCGCAACCTGCACCGCGAGATGCAGCGCAACAAGCAGCGCTTCAGCGAGGAGGAGCGCCAGCATACCAGCCAGTACGTGGAGCGCGCCGAGCTGTTCATCCGCAACATGAACCAGCGCAAGCGCACCCTGCACACCATCAGCACGGCGCTGGTGGACTATCAGCAGGATTACCTGGAGACGGCCGACGTAGCCCGGCTGCGGCCCCTCACCCGCGGCAAGCTGGCGGCGCTCCTCGGCGTGCATGAGAGCACCGTCAGTCGTGCCACCGCCAACAAGTACCTGCAGCTTCCCTGGCAGGAGGTTACCGGCTTCGACTTCTTCTTCGATGCCTCGCTCTCGGTGAAAGAGCTGATCCGCGACATCATCGCCTCGGAGGATCCGTGCCTGCCCTACAGTGACCAGGCGATCGCCAAGCTGCTGCAGGAACGCTACCGGGTGGAGATTGCCCGCCGCACCGTGGAGAAGTACCGCGACGAAATGAAGATCCTCTCCTCTCGCAAACGCCGCAAACGAGCGTGAGGGGAATCGCGGATCGCGAATTGCGAATTGCGAATCGGGGGGCGAGCCGACTCACTGCCGAAGCAGGTTCCCCCCACCCTTGGGGGGGGCAGGGGGGCCATCCCAATCCACCGATTCGCGATCCGCAATTCGCAATTCGCGATTTTACTCTGGGGCTTCGGCCCGAGGGATCTGGATGGCTGCAAGGATGCATCCGGGTCGACCGTGGTCATCCCAACTGCAAAGCTGCCAGTACGCACTGCTGGCGCTCCTCAGGCAAGCCCCAGGCCATCATCGCGCGCTGCAGCAGGTCCGCATCCGTGGCCTGTTCTTTCATCCAGGCGATCAGCGGCTCGAAACGGTCTGGCCGATCCCGTGCCAGCTCCGTAGCCAGTCGCAGCTCCATCCGCACCACTGGCACCATCCGCATGCCGACCGGCACGCGCGTGAAGTAGACCCAGGGGCCCGTCCCGCTGACCTCGAGACAATCCGAGCTCGTCGCCACTTCGATCGTGCTGGCCTCCACCGAGATGCCGCAGATCTCATACCGGGCGAAGTACTGCATGCCCCCCGAGATTAGCTGTGGCGGCACCTCACACACGAATGCAGACAGCGCCGAGCCGAATCGATCGACCGCGCAGCGCTCGCGCATCAGGAAGTCGATATCCCCCGCATGCAGAGGCGCGCCCACCAGCATGGCAGCAGAGGTGCCGACCAGGCGGTAGTCGCTCTCGTCGAGCACCCCGTCCAGGGCGTCGAGTACTACTTCCAGAACGCGGCACAGCCGCTGGCGGTCGAGAGTCGAACGGGACTGCATCTTGGGCTCTTCCTCTCTCATGCCGCGGCTGTGCAACACGCTATCACCGCGACCCCGCAACGCGAGCCTCCGCACGGTGGTGTTGGGGGCGGCACCGATACGCCCTGGCACCCCCTTTCGCGCGCAAGGTATCAGCCGGCGCTAGACGCCACAGGCCTACCTTCCCAGTCCCGGCAGGGCTTCCTTCCAGACCGACATGGGGGAGCGGGCATCGCGGGAGAACGGCTTGAGGCGCACCGCGAACGACATCTCCTCCGGCAGCAGCAGGTACTGCGGCAGGGGCCGCGGGCCGCAGCTATTGCTCCCCAGGCCGCCCTGACGGTAGTCCAGGTGCAGCACGGTCTCCTCCAGGCGGGTCAGCTCGTAGGTATGCTTGCTCTCGGTGAGGTCTTCCACGCTATAGTGGTGGGCGCTCACGTTCAGCAGCGGCATGCCGATGCAAAGGAGACCCTCGCCGCGCAGGTTGGTCACCGCCGCCCAGCGCGTGTCTGCCTTGTTGCCGTTCTCCTGGGGATAGATGTAGGGCACGTACTGCTCTTGCACCGTGCCGGAGTAGACCCCCACCAGGGCGCTCTCCTTGCGGTCGACGTAGCTCTCGTGCGGGCCACGGCCGTACCAGGCAAAGCGGTCGAAGCCGGCCGGCAGACGCAGCTCCAGGCCGACGCGCGGTAGATCCGGCAGGCCGGACTGCAGTGGCACCAGCCGCGTCTCGATCACCACGTCGCCGCTGCCGTAGACGGTGTAGACCTGGAAGGCGTCGAACGCCGGGCGCAGCGAGTCGGCGCCCAGACGGATATCCACTTCCACGCGCGCGGCGTGGCGCGAGACATCGGTGACGGCCATCCGGCGGACGCGGTGGCGCAGGCGATCGTAGCCGGCGTGCCGCCAGGCTGCTTGCACGTGGCGGTCGTTATCGGTGGGGGCACGCCAGAGCTGCAGGCGCGGGCCGGCATCGAGCAGATCCAGGCCTTGCCAGCTCCACTCGTAGAGGCGGCCTTCGTGCCGGTCGAAGGTGAGCGAGAAGTCGGGGCCGGCCATCACCACGCCATCGCCGGTTTCCAGCACCTGGAGGGTGGGGATGGCGGCGGCGGGCAGCACCGGTGCCGGCGCTTGCAGCGGCACCTGGAACTGATCCTGGGCCACCTCGTAGCCGCGCGGCGCCCACAGCGTCTCCTCGGCCTGGGTGAAGCGCACGTTGAGCCAGTAGGTCGCGCCCGGCCGCGGCTGCGGCAGGGTGTAGGGCAAGCGGAACTCCTGCGATTGGCCGGCGGGGATCGCCAGCTCGGGGAGCCGCCCCTGTGCCAGCACGCGGTCATCCTCCAGCAGCACCCAGGCGCCTTCGAGGTGGGCCAACGAGCGGTGGAAGAGCCGGTTCGTCACCCGGATGCGCCCTTCGGTCAGATCCACCGCTTCCACGTGCGCCGGCTGGATGACGTGCTTGTACTCGATCAGGCCGGTGTGGGGAACGCGGTCCGGGAAGTTGAGGCCGTCGACGCAGAAGTTGCCGTCGTTTGGCTCGTCGCCGAAGTCACCGCCGTAGGCAAACCACTCCTCGCCCATGTCCGTCTGCATGCGGATGGCATGGTCCACCCACTCCCACACGCAGCCGCCGATGAGGCGCGGGTACTTGCGGATGACCTCCCAGTACTCCTTCAGGTTGCCGGGGCCTTGCCCCATGGCGTGGGCGTACTCGCAGAGGAAGAAGGGACGCGGCTCGTCGGTGCGCTCACCCTGGCGGATCAGGTCGGGCACGCTGGTGTACATCTGGCTGAGGATGTCCACGCTATCCGGCGCCGGGTGCCCGTCCCACTCTTGAGCGCGCTCGTAGTGGATCGGCCGGGTGGTGTCTCGCCCGCGGATCCACTCCGACATCGCGGCGTGGTTCTCCCCGTAGCCGGACTCGTTGCCGAGCGACCAGATGATGATGCTGGGGTGGTTCTTGTCGCGTTCCACCATGCGCACGGCGCGGTCGACGAACGCCTCGCGCCATTCCGGCAGCTTCGCCGGGATGTCCGGCGCCTCGTAGCCGAAGCCGTGCGTCTCCAGGTCGGCCTCGTCGATCACGTAGAGGCCGTACTCGTCGCACAGGTCGTACCAGCGCGGGTCGTTCGGGTAGTGGGAGGTGCGCACGCAGTTCAGGTTGTGGCGCTTCATCAGCGTGATGTCCTGAACCATCGACTCCAGCGAGACGGCATGCCCCAGATCGGGGTGGGTGTCGTGGCGGTTGGCGCCGTGCAGCTTCACCGGCACGCCGTTCACCAGGAGCTGCCCGTCGCGGATCTCCACCTGCCGGAAGCCCACGCGCACGCACTGCACCTCCAGAAGCTGGCCGGCGCCATCGCGGAGGCTCAGCAGCAGCGAATAGAGGTTGGGCGTTTCCGCCGTCCACAGCCGCGGCTCGGGGATCGCTGTCTTCAGGGTGACCGTCTGCTCCTCGCCGGCCGCCAGGCTGAGCGCCTCGCCCACGGGAGTTTCCGGGAGGGCCACCTGCCCGGCGGCATCCAGCAGCTTCGCCGTCACCGTGTAGCCGGACGCGGCAGCCTGGCCGTAGTTGCGGAGGGTGGCCTCCACCTCCAGGGTGGCGTCGCGGTAGTTGGCGGCGAGCGGGGTGCGCACGAAGAGATCGCGCAGGTGGGTCGTTGGCGCGGCCACCAGGTAGACATCACGGAAGATGCCGCTCAGACGCCAGAAGTCCTGGTCCTCCAGGTAGCTGGCGTCGGACCACTTGAACACCTGGACGGCGAGGGTGTTCTCGCCCGGCTGGAGGTAGTCGCTGATGTCGAACTCCGAGGGCATGTGGCTGCCCTGGCTATAGCCCACCTGCTGGCCGTTCACCCACACATAGAAGGCAGAGTTCACGCCCTCGAAGGTGAGGAAGACGCGCCGGCCGGCCCACTCCTCCGGCACCACGAAGGCACGCCGGTAGCAGCCCACCGGGTTGTCGTCCGGCACGCAGGGAGGATCGACCGGATAGGGGTAGTTGACGTTGGTGTACTGCGGCCGGTCGTAGCCGTGCATCTGCCAGTTGCTGGGAACGGGCAGCGCGTCCCACTCCGAGGCATCAAACTCGTCGCTCCAGAACCCGGCCGGCACGGCGGCGGGATAAGGGGCCAGGAGGAACTGCCAGGTGCCGTTCAGCAGCTTGAACCAGGGAGAGGCGCCACGCTCGCCGGTGAGGGCGCTCGCCTCATCCGGGTAGGGAAACAGCGTGGCGTGCGCCGGCTCGCGGTGGATGCTCAGCACCTGGAGGTTTTCCCAATCGCGCGGGACAGCAGTATCTTGAGTGGCCAAGGTCGGATCTCCTTCGGTAGCAGAAGCCCTGGCGCGCGGTCAGGGCACGCTTGATCCTTCGCGCCCACGCGGCAGGGCTCCTGCCCTCTCCCGCGGGACTCTCAGGGTGTCACCAGGATGGCTCGGAACTGCTCGACGGTGGCCCTGCCCTCCGGCCGATCCGGGGGCACCGGCGGCGGCGCCCACTCCTCCTCCTCGTCTTCTCCTTCCTCCCAACCGTACATCTCCCACACGGCGTAGAGCGTTCGGTAATCACCTCGCATGAGTTGCTGCCGCACCTGAATCAGCAGGTTCAGTAGCTCGTCCTCCACCTCGAGGGTGGCCCCCTCCTCTTTTTCTTCGGACTCCTCGTAGCTCTCTTCCAGGTAGCTGATCGCATCTGACGCCAGGGAGCAGTTCACGGAGACGATGACGCGGCTGTCGAAGGTGGTCACCTGAACCCCGTAGCCATCTTCGTTATCGAACCCGTAGGCGGCCAGCGCCTCCTGCTGCTCCTTGGGGGCGTTGAACGCCATCACCAGATTCCACCGGTCGTAGCTCTCGGAGTACATCACGTCGTAGTAGTCGCGCATCAGGGGCTTCCAGCCCCCGGGGATGTCGTAGCCGTCAACGTGGTAGATGAAGCTGACCCGACGGCGAGTGGGGTTGGCACGCCGCGACAGGCTAGCGACCCGGCTGCGCGCCTCCTTGCTGAGTGGCTTGTCGACCGCCAGGAACTCGTACGAGGTCGAGCTGTGGTCCGACGTGAAGCCCTGCGATACGCTGATCACCTTCATGGAAGGGGTCCTCCTTCAGTCACGGGGAGCAGTGGGGGCTCGGGGCATCCCGGATCTGCGCCCAGCAGGTCCGGGGCGAACACGCGGCAGCCGCCACAGTGCTCGCGGGCGGCACAGGCGCCGCATGCACTCTGTTGGAAGGGGGCCGCGGCACGGAACGATCGATAACGCTTCAAGACCGGCGAGTTCGCCCAGACGAAGGGCGCGTCGTCGGTCAGCAGGTTGCCGGCGCGTAGGTGTGGGTACACCAACTGGGAGCACGGGAAGAGGGAACCGTCCGGCGCCACGGCGAGGATCCGCTCGCCGGCGACACACCCGCGCACTCCGGCGGCCTGCGCGTCTGCCTGGCCAACGTGCCGCTGCAGAAACGAGAGCGCGCAGTCGACGCGCAGCACCACCTCCGGGTAGCGCGCCAGCACGTCTGGCAGGTCGCGCTCGAACTGGCGCATCGCCCCAGCCGTGGGGCACTCGCGGCGCCAGCGCGCCCGGGTGGGCGGAGGCTTGTAGCGCAGAAGCGTGATCCGGTGCAGCCTGGCCTCGGTCAGCACGCCGAGGATCCGCGTGAAGTGGGCCAAACCCGTCCGCGAGAGCATCACGTTGGCGCCCGGCAAAAGGCCGGCATCTCGCGCCTGTTCCGCCAGGCAGCGGAGCCGGGCCGCTTCCCCCGAGGCAGCGTTCAAAATGCGGTCGATGTGGACGCCGATCTGCAGCACCGAGACACCGGCGCCCAGGGCCGCCAGCAGGCCGCGTTCGACGCGCGTCTGCCCCGTGGTCACATGGACGACGAGGCCACACGCGCGGGCGTGCCGGCAGATGGCGGGCAGATCGGCACGCCGCAGCGGCTCGCCGCCGCCGATGGCGAGTTGGAAGACGCCCCACGCTGCCAACGTCTCGACGAGGCGCAAAGCATCGGCCGTGGGGAACTCGCCCGGGAACCGGTCCCGGTGCCGCCGCGCGTAGCAGTCAGGGCAGTCCAGGCCGCACGCGTAGGTGATCGCCCAGTGGACCGTGTGTGGCGCGCTCAGGTGCGGGCCCGCCGGCCACTCTTCCGTCTTGCCCTCGTGGGCCTCCGTACAACGCGCGGGCGTAGCGGCCACAACATCCTCCGCTGGGGCCGAAGTGGCAAGGAGGCCCGCCTGAAGCAGACGGTCGATAACCCGGCGCTGCTCCGCGCCGCGTGTAGGAAGCCGGTCCTCCCGGCAGGGCACCCCGCCGCGCAGGTGCTCCAGGAGAGCGAACGCCTCGCGATCCAGGTCGGCCGTGGTGCCGGTGCGCGTGTCGAAGGCGATGCCACCGAAGCACTCGCGCCGGAGCCGGACTCCCTCGGGCACCCTCAGGAACCGCGCCACGGAGCCGAACCCATACCGCATCGCCCGCAACCGCCTCTCACTGGAACCGCCGGCCCATGACAGGTCGCGCGGCCGGCTTTGCAGATGGTAGCACGGGGAAAGAGGCCAAGTCAACACGCAAGCATAGGGAGCGGGATGCCCCCTGACAGGCGACAGGCGAAAGGAGATAGGCCCGGCGCGTGGTAATGGAGGGCAGCCTGGGATAAGGAGTGGTCAGGCGAGGGCGTGCCAGCCCCCAGATCGGCATGGCGGCCACTCCGGCACTCCCGGCGCGCGAGGGAGAAGGAACGCGATGAACGTCCTGATGTTGCGCTACTCGGGTGGGTTCGAGCACTCTTATCTGCCGGATGCCGAGGTGGCGATCAAGGAGATCGGCAAGGCGAGCGGCCTCTACCAGGCGGTGACGACGCACCAGTGCAGTCGGATCACGGCGGAGAACCTGGCCGACGTCGATGTGCTGGTGTTCGCGACGACGGGCGAGCTCCCGTTCGACGAGGCGCAGAAGGCGGCGCTGCTCGACTTCGTTCGCGGCGGCAAGGGGTTCGTCGGCATCCACAACGCCGCCGACACCTGCTACCAGTGGCCTGAGTATGGCGAGTTGGTGGGCGGCTACTTCAACGGCCACCCCTGGACGCAGGAGGTGCGGGTGAAGGTGGAGGACCCGGACCATCCGGCCACCCGGGGCCTGGGCAGTTCCTTCACCGTGTTCGACGAGATCTACACCTATCGCAACTGGGACCGCAGCAAGACGCACGTACTGCTGAGCCTGGACAACAGCTCGGTGGACCTCTCGAAGGGCAACCGGCCGGACCACGACTACGCGCTGGCGTGGTGCCATCGGTATGGCCAGGGGCGGGTGATCTACACGGCGCTCGGCCACCCCGACGAGCTGTGGGCACAGCCGTGGTTCCGACAGCACATTCGCGGCTGCATCGCCTGGGCCGCCGGCGTCGAGTAAGACGGGCGGCGAGAGCAGGGCAAATTCGGCCCCTCCACGCGCCACCGCACCGCGGCGTCCGGCGCGCGGCCCGGTGGGGTCGTTGAGGAAGCCTCAGGACGCGCGGCGCTCCTGGTCGAACAGGATCAGGTCCGGCTCCTTGCGCTCGAGGACGGTCTCGGCGGTTAGGATGACGCGCTTGACATCCTTGCGCGAGGGGATCTCGTACATGATGTTGACCATCAACTCCTCGATGATGGTGCGCAGGGCGCGGGCGCCGGTGTTGCGGCGCATCGCCTCGGCGGCGATAGCCTGCAGGCTATCGGGAGAGAACTCGAGGTCAACGCCATCGAGAGCGAAGAAGCGCTGGTACTGCTTCACCAGGGCGTTGCGCGGCTCCAGGAGGATGCGCACCAGCGAGTCGCGGTCCAACTCGTGCAAGGTAGCGACGACCGGGAGGCGGCCAACGAACTCGGGGATCAAGCCGTACTGGAGGAGGTCTTCCGGCATCACCTGGGCGAGGAGGTCGCCGATGCGGCGCTCGCTCTTGCGTTCGACGCGGGCGCGGAAGCCAAGCGACTGGTCGCTCACCCGGCGCTCGATCAGCTTGTCCAGCCCCTCAAAGGCACCACCGCAGATGAAGAGGATGTTGGTGGTGTCGATCTGCATGTACTCTTGCTGAGGGTGCTTGCGTCCGCCCTGGGGGGGCACGCTGGCAACGGTGCCCTCCAGGATCTTCAGCAGCGCCTGCTGGACGCCCTCGCCGGAGACATCGCGGGTGATGGAGGGGTTCTCCGCCTTGCGGGCGATCTTGTCGATCTCGTCAATGTAGACGATGCCGGTCTGCGCCTGGCGGATGTCGCCGCCGGCCGCCTGAATCAGACGCAGGAGGATGTTCTCCACATCCTCGCCGACGTAACCGGCCTCGGTGAGGGTGGTAGCGTCGGCGATGGTGAACGGCACGTTCAGGATGCGGGCGAGGGTTTGCGCCAGCAGCGTTTTGCCGGTGCCGGTGGGGCCGATCAGGAGAATGTTGCTCTTCTGCAGCTCAACGTCGAGGAGGTTGACGTTGATGCGCTTGAAGTGGTTGTAGACGGCCACCGAGAGGACGCGCTTGGCGTGCTCCTGGCCGACGACGTACTGGCTGAGGATGCGGCAGATCTCCTTGGGCTTGGGGATGCGGCCGATGTACTCCGCGTAGTCTTCCTGGCTGCCGCGGCGCAACAAGCGGTTGCATTCGGCGACGCATTCGGCGCAGATGCGCACGTCGCGGCCCGTGACCATGTGCCGGATCTCGTCGCGCCCCTTACCGCAGAAGGAACAGCGGGGCTCATCCCGGTCGTCCCCCGGCCTGTTGAACATCTACCGTTCTCCATCCTGGAATGCGCACACCAGGCCTCCCGCTGCGCGCACGGCAGGTGAGGCAGGCACGGCCGCCGCCGGCGCCACGGCCGGCCCAGGGGCGGCGGCCGGCGCCGGCAGGAACAGGCTTTTCACTTCCGGGTGGGCAGCAGGATCTCATCAATGATGCCGTAGGCCCGCGCCGCCTCGGCATCCATCCAGAAGTCGCGATCGGTATCGCGACGCACGCGCTCGCGGGACTGGCCGGTCACCTCCGACATCACCGCTTCCAGCTCGTCGCGCGTTTTGCGAATCTGCTCGGCGGTGATCTCGATGTCGGCCGCGGTGCCCTCGAAGCCACCGCTGGGCTGATGCAGCATCACCTTGGCATGAGGCAAGGCAAAGCGCTTGCCCTTGGCGCCGCAGGCGAGGAGGACGGCCGCCATGCTGGCCGCCAGGCCGACGCAGATCGTGCCGACATCCGCCTGAATGTGGCGCATCGTATCGAGGATTGCCATGCCGGCGGTGACGGATCCACCCGGGCTGTTGATGTACAGATCGATGTCGCGGTCCGGATCTTCCTTCTCGAGGAACAGGAGCTGTGCCACCACGAGGTTGGCGATCTCATCGCCGATCGGGCCGTAGACAAAGACAATGCGATCCTTCAGCAGCCGCGAGAAAATGTCGTAAGCACGCTCGCCACGCGCGGTCTGCTCTACCACCATCGGCACGAGAGCCATGGGTGTCCTCCCCTTCTTACTTTCGGCAACCGTCCCCCCCAACCTGAGCCGCCGCCCGCGGCAGGAGCGGGCAGCCGCCGGGGTCACGCCGCGGCCGCGCGCGCATCCCCCTGGTTGGCCGGGATCACTCCTCGGTGATCCGGGCAAAGCTTCGCAGCAGATCGGTCGTCTTGCGGAAGAGCAGTTGTAGGCGGATGGCGCGGCGCGCGCCGGGACCCTGCTGTTCGAGCGCGGCACGCACGCTGGCGGTCGGGGCGCCAGCGGCGCGCGCCATGCGCGCGATCTCCTCGTCCACCTCTTCGTCGGTGACCTCGATCTTCTCCTGCGCCGTCACTTCCTCCACCACCAACTGGGTGCGGATGAGGCGGCGCGCCTCTTCCCGCAGCTCACGCTCGTAGGTGGCGTAGTCGATGCCGCGGGCGCCCAGGTAATCGTCCAGGGTCAGGCCGCGCTCTTCCAGCGCCTCAGTGCGGCTACTCAGCATGTCGGCGACCTGTTCCTGAACAAGCACGTCGGGGAAGTGGACCTCGGAACGCGCCACCACGTATTCCAGCACCTGGTCGCGCACCTCGTTGTCGGCCACCTCGGCGGCGGTCGCTTCGAGGGAGCTCCGCACCTTGGCGCGCAGCTCTTCCACGTTGTCGACATTGCCGACGCTGCGGGCGAACTCATCAGTGAGTTCCGGCACCACCTTGTGCTTCAGCGCCTTCACGGTCAGCTTGTGGAGGATCTCCTTGCCGGCGAACACCGGGTCGCGGTGGTCGGGGGGATAGCGAACCGGCATCTCGCGCGTTTCGCCGATCCGCGCCCCCTCGATGGCCACGTTGAAGGCGGGCACGCCCTGGGTGTCGTCCATGTCGACCAGCAAGTCGGCGCGCGAGCGGTTCTTCAGGCGCCGCGGACCGCGGTAGGAATCCAGGTCGACAACGGCGACCAGGCCGGCAGTCGCGGTCTCGGCCTCGGCATCCTCGAGGCGGGCGTTGCGGCGGCGCAGCAGGTCGAGTTCGAGATCAACATCCTCGTCGCTGACCTCGACGCGGCGGCGGGTGGCGGGCACGTCATGGTAGTCGCAGAGGCGCACCTGGGGGCGAGTGGGCACAGTGGCGGTGAAGTGGAACGCCTGGCCAGCCTCCAGGGTGCCCATCTCCACCTCGGGATGGGCAATGGGTTCGATCCCCTGCTCCTCGATCGCGCGGGCCAAATACTCGGGAACGATCTTGCTGACGGCGCGGTCGCGCACCACCTCGGCCTCGATGTAGCGCTCCAGGATCGGGCGCGGGGCGCGGCCTTTGCGGAAGCCAGGCACCGCCACCTTACCGGCGATCTCCGTGAAGACGTCGTCCAGCGCGGCCTTGACCGCCTCGGCATCGACTTCCACGCGCACGGCAACTTTGCACGGTTCCAACTGCTCAAGCGTTACCTGCATAATCTCACCTAACGCACGGCGGGCCGGGAGTTTCCCGGCGCGGCCCACCCATAACAAAAAGAACTGAGGGAACGCCGGCCGGCGGTGCCCACGCCCCCCGCGCCGGGCTGCTGCGAGGAGCCTGCCACCAGCCTACCGGTTCCTTCAGTCCCTGTAACGCCGCCCCCGGCTGGCGCCGGGCACGGGCCGATCCCGCCGCGGCCGCGGGGGGTGGAGCGGGAGACGGGCCTCGCGCCCGCGACTTTCTGCCTGGAAAAGACGAACACCGCGGCGTCCCAACAGCTCAGGAATCTAGCGGCCTCCTGGCGACGCCACTGCCCGCCGCGCGGCATCAGAGTGATGCCATTCCGCACCAACCCGTGGCCTCATTATAGCATACGCCCTCTGCGCCGTCAACGCCATCCGCGCGGGCGTAGGCAGGCGCTCGGCAACCAAAAAGCCGGTGGGGTACCGACCCCCACCGGCTCCTCCTCACGCGCCGCGGCCAACCGCGCCGCCTACCGGGCAGCCACCTGCCGCGCGAAGCTGCCTGGGATCTGCAGTCTCCCGTCCACCACCCGCGGGGCTGCCTTCAGCCGCGTCGGCTTCCCATCCACCACCGCCGTTCGACTACCCACCCGCACCTGGATGCTGCGGTCTGGCCGCTCGGCGTGCAGCGCCTGGCTCGACTGGCTCCAGGAGACGCTGTAGCCTTCCCGCACCAGCACTTCCCTCGCCGGCGCCCACGCCACTTCCCTGGCTCGCCCGGCGTCGTCCTTCACCGCCTCCGGCCCTCTCCCGACGCGCACCGAGAACCTGCTGCCGTCGCGCGCTATAGCTGTCATGCGGCCGGCCGCCTTATCCCACGCCACCCGATACCCCCACCGCTGGAGAATCTCACGGATGTACGTCGGCCCCGTCGGGAGGGCAGGCTGCGGGAGTACCGGCGGCTGATACCGCTCCTTGCGGCAGGCCTGCGTGCCCACCACTTCGTAACCCAGCCGCATCAACGCCAGCCGCGCGTCATGGGCCACTACCTTCCTCGTCTCCGGTCCAGGCTCAACACCGAAATCGGGCAGCCAGGTGCGCTCGCAGGGGTCTTGCAGCGCGGCTTCCAGGGCTGGCACCACATCCGCCATCACCGCGGGGTGCGCCCGGGCCAGGTCGGCTAGGTTCTGTGCCGCGGTCCACCGCAGCACATCCTCCGGGTCGTGCAGTAGGATCTGGGTGACACCAGCGGCCACGGTGGCGGCCAGCCACGGGGGCGCTTCCGGGGTCAGCCCGCGCGTCATCGCCAGGAGAATGCGCTTCCCAAGAGGGCTGCCGACCCCAACGGTCTGCAACGCGGCATGCAGGGCGGCCACGTCACCGGCTTCCTCCAGCGCCCTCATCAGCCGCATCTGAATCGCCTCCGACACGGTGCAGTACAGGCTTGACGATGGCCGATCCGGCGTTGGGTCTTCCAACTCCAGGCGGAGCAAGTCGAGCACGGCCCCGAGACGCTCGGTGATGGGAACCGTACGATCCCGCGCCGCCACACGCACCAGCGTCGCCTGACCCAACCGCCCACCCTCCACGGGGTCGTGGGCCCATCCTTTAGGAGCCATGGCAGCGGCCAGAGCCAGAGCGCCCCCGACTGCCATCGCCCATGCGGTCCGCCGACTCGTTCGCTGCATGGTCGTCACTCCTTCGCACCGCTACGGCCAACGTGTCAGCGCCCACACCACCCGGCGCCTCCACCTACCCCTTTGATACCAGCGCCACACGTTTTCTTCACTCCGCATCGAGGAAGCGCGGGGTACGGGAGGCTGGGCCGAGCGGCAGAGCGATACGGGGCTGGAGATCCTCATCGGCGACCGGACTCGCCAGGAATTCCATGGGAAGTGGATGCGGAAAAGGGGCACCGGCGGGCCGCGTGGCTTCGACACCTGCTTCCGCGAGACCGTGGCGGAAGTGACGCCGGCAGTCGTTGCCACATCCACGGCACTCCCGAATCGAAAAAGGCAGACCGCTTCTGCAGCCTGCCTATTTGTGTGGAGCGGGAGACGAGATTCGAACTCGCGACCTTCTCCTTGGCAAGGAGACGTACTACCCCTGTACTACTCCCGCATTGCCGAACAAGGCAGTGCCACTGCTGGTGGGCGAGGAGAGACTCGAACTCTCACGGACAAAGTCCACATGATCCTAAGTCATGCCCGTCTACCAGTTCCGACACTCGCCCGTCCCGGCCCGCCTAAAGACACCGTTATTATAGCAATGGCCCTGCTCACTGTCAAGAGAAAGGAGCATGGCAAAATTCGGGAACGGTGGGGTGCCACCTCTCGGCCGTATCCGGGCAGGCGCCGGCGGCCCGGCACAGAACCTGACAAGGAGAGGTGAGCGCCATGCCCCAGCAGTCCGATCCGGTTCCTGCCTGGCTGGAAGGCCACGCGGAGAGCATCCGCAGCGAGGAGGACGCCGTTGCCTTCGTGGACGCGGTTGGGTTCTGCCTGATCGACCGGCCGGAGCGCGGCGAGTTCCCCTCCCTGGCCGCTGCCTTCCCAGGCGCGCCCGATTCCGTGCTAGGGCGCGTCTGGTTCTGGAAGGACGACCTGCACATCCAGCGGCGCCTCTACTACACGCGCCTTTTCGCCGGCCGGCCCGGCTTCATCAGCACCGAGTGGCTGCCTCTCTGCATCGCCGCCTACGGCGAGGTGGCCGACGAGCTGATCTTCTCGGGGCGCCTCTCTCACGCCGCGCGCGAGGTCTACCAGATATTGGAACGCGAGGGTCCCCTGCCCTCCCGAGAGGTGCGCCGGGCGCTGAGCGCCGAAGCCCGCCACCGTGCCGACTCGGCGCTGGCCGACCTGGAGCGCCGCTTCATCATCACCAAGACCGGCCTGACCGGCCGCACGCGCGGCACCTATGGCTACCTTCTGGACCTGGCCGAGCGCTGGGTGCCGGAGGCGTTCTCCCAGGCTGGCCGCCTCCGGCGCGAGGAGGCCACCGCCCGCATCCTCGCCCGCCTGGGCGGGTGGGGCCTTCACCCTGGCCCCCGCTTCCCCCGCCGGCTCGATTAGTCCTCGGCTGGCCGCTCGGCCAAGCGCACCGATACTTCCAGGCGTTGACCGGCCCGGATCACCGTCAGCTTGAGGATATCGCCAGGGCGGCGGCGGCGGATCGCCTGGCGCAGGTCGCCCGTATCGCGAATCGGCGAGCCGGCGGCGGCCACGACGATGTCGTGCGCCCGCAGGCCGGCCCGGGCGGCCGGGCTGTCTGGCGAGATCAGCTCTACCCGGATCCCCTGGGGGGTGGGCAGGTTGAAGCGCTGGGCCGTCTCGCGGTCGATGTCCACGGGAACGATGCCCAGCCAGGGCTGAATGGAGCGGCCGTGGCGCTGAATGTCCTCGATGTAGTAGCGCGCCAGGTTGATCGGGATGGCGAAGCCGAGCCCGCCGCTGCCCACTGGCCCGCGTACCACCAGCGTGTTGATACCAATCACTTTGCCGTTGAGGTCCACCAACGGGCCGCCGGAGTTGCCGGGGTTGATCGCGGCGTCGGTCTGGATCAGGTTGTCCAGCTCCGTCTCCATGCGCTCGCCGCTGAGGCGACGGTGGATGGCGCTCACCACGCCCACAGTGACGGTGCGCTCGAAACCAAGGGGGTTGCCGATGGCGATCGCCGTCTGGGCCACCTGTAGGCGGTCGGAGTCTCCCAGGGTGGCGACCGGCAGGTTCGCGGCGTTCACCCGCACCAGGGCCAGCTCCGTCTCCGGGTCGCGCGCGAGCACGGTGCCGGGCAGGCTGCGGCCATCGGCCAGGGCCACGCGCAGCGAGCGGGCCTCGGCCACCACGTGGTTGTTGGTGAGGATCAGGCCATCAGCCTGGACGATCACCCCGGAGCCCTGGCCGCCCCGGGGCCCATCCGTGGTGATGCCGACCACCGTGGGGTAGACGGCGCGGGCGGCGGCAATCACCCGGTCTTGCTCCGTGCCTGGCCCTGCCAGGGTGGCCGAGCCGCCGTTCGGCACCGACAGGCGTCCGGCGGCAAAAGCGACAGCCAGGGCGGCGAGCGTCACCACCCCGGGCCAGCATCGACGATCTTGCTTCATCGTGGGCCCCCTCGCCGGCAGGTTCGCCGGGCAGCTCCTCGATTCCCGCCGCCACCGGGCGGGGGGAGAACAGCCGGTCGCCTTTGACAGCCGGCGGTGGCTGTGCTATAGTGCGGGGGCAATGGTGATGCCGCAGCACCTGGGGTTCGCGTTCCTCCCGGAAGAACGGCCGGCCCTCCTGACCGCGCTGGAGGCGCACCCGTCGGTCCAGCGCATCGACACACCAGACGACACCGCGCGCTTTGCCGTCGCGGTGGGCGACAGCGTCTGCATCGTGGTGGTGGGCAGCGACTTCGGCACCCTCGAGTACGTGGCCGGCGACGGCGACGCGGCGGCAGCGCGGGCACAGGAACTGCTGGTAGCGGCCGACGCCGTCTTCACCACCTGTTGTTGATAGCCGTAATGAGTGCGCCCTCAGCCAATCCCCCCACGACCCACGCTCCGATCCGGCACCGCGCGCGCCTGCACGCGGCCTGCCGGACCAACGAGTATCTGTACCACCAGCTCATCCCCTACCTTGGCAGCAAGCGCAAGCTGCTGCCGTTGCTGGCGAGCGCCTTCGCCGCCAGCGGCGTCCACCGGGGCACCTTCCTCGACCTGTTTGCCGGCAGTGGCGTCGTCTCGCGGCTGGCGAAGCACCTGGGCTACCGGGTGATCGCGAACGACTGGGAGCCGTATGCCCACGCGGTGAACACCGCCGCCATCGCCTGCAACCGGCCGCCAGCGTTCGCCCGGCTGGGCGGCGTCGCGGCGGTGTTTCGCCACCTGAACACCCTCCCGCCCCTGGAGGGCTACATCGCGCAACACTACTGCCCGCGTGACGATGCCCGGCCCGACCTGGAGCGCGAGCGCCTCTTCTTCACCCGGCACAACGGCCAGCGGATCGACGCCATGCGCGAGCAGATCGCCGCCTGGGAGGCCGCAGGGCTGCTGGACGAGCAGGAGCGGGCGTTTCTGCTGGCGCCCCTCGTCTACGCCGCCAGCTACGTGAGCAACACCAGCGGGCTGTTCAAGGGGTTCCACCGCGGCTGGGGCGGCGCCACCGGCACGGCTCTCTATCGCATCCTCAGCGAGATCCACCTCTCGCCACCGCTGACCCTCGACAACCGCCAGCAAAACGAGGTCCTGTGCGAGGACGCGGCCGTCCTGGCCACCACCCCCTGCGACCTCGCCTATCTAGACCCGCCCTACAACCAGCATCCCTACGGGAGCAACTACCACCTGCTGAACACCCTCGTGCTGTGGGACAAGCCGGCCGTCAGCCCCACCATCACCGGCGGGGCGAAGTCGGCCATTCGCACCGATTGGCGTACGCAGCGCCGCTCGCCCTACAACTACCGGGGCCAGGCGGTGGCGGCGCTGGCCAACCTGGTGGCGGCCCTGCGGGCGCGCTGCATCGTGATGAGCTACAGCACCGAGGGGTTCATCCCGGTGGAGGAGGTGGCCCAGGTACTGGGCGAGCGCGGCCCACTGCAGGTGCTGGTACAGCCGTACAAGCGCTACCGGGTGAGCAGCCAGCGCGCCTCGCCCCGGCCGCTGACGGTGGAGTACGTGCTGGTGGTCGATTGCGAGCGCCGCCACTCGGGATTGAGCGCCACCGAGGCAGCACGGCGCGTGCGCGCGGCGGAAGCCGGAGTGCGCGAGCAGTAGGGGCCCCTGACCGTCCCCCCGCCGTAGGAGGTGTCTCCCAACGCCGACAGGTCGGAGCGCCGGCGTCTCGCCGGCTTCCTCCAGAAGCGCCAGGGCCCCCCGCGGCCGGCGAGGTAAAGGGGTTGGGCGGTGCCCGACGAACCAGTCGGTATGAACCTGTTACCAGACACCCACACCCATACCCGCTACAGCGACGGCCATGGCGAACTGGAAGAGAACGTGCGCCGGGCCGTCGCCCTCGGCATCCCGGCGATTGCCTGCAGCGATCACATGCCGCTGCAGGCGCCACCCCCCGGCCGGACGCGCCCGGCCGACGCCCTGCCCGGCCGGCAGACGGAGTGGGCGATGGCCGCGGACGACCTGCCCGCCTACGTTGCCGAGGTCCAGCGCCTGAAGCAGGTCTACCCGCAGACGGAAGTGCTCCTCGCCCTGGAGTTTGACTACTGGCCGGGGGTGGAGCCGTACGTGCGCTCGCTGCAGGCGCAGTACCCATGGGATCTGCGGCGCGGCAGCGTGCACTTCGTCGGTGACTTCGGGATCGACAGCGATGAGGAGATCCCCCGCTGGGAGCGCAGCGACGTGGACACGGTGTGGGAGCAGTATTTCGCGCTGCTGGGCGAAGCGGCGCGCAGCGGCCTGTTCGACGTGATCGGGCATGCCGACCTCCCCAAGAAGTTCGGGTTCCGGCCCCGCGGCATAGAGCAGGCCTTGGGCCAAAGCCCAGGAGGTGCC
>JAAZEB010000026.1 GCA_012512505.1 Armatimonadota bacterium
GAGCCGCACGGCGACCAGACGCGCACCTTCTTCCAGCCGATGTTCTGCCAGCAGTGCGATGCCGCGCCGTGCGAGCCGGTGTGCCCGGCGTATGCCACCGTCCACGGCCCGGAGGGCCTGAACGAGCAGGTGTACAACCGCTGCGTGGGCACGCGCTACTGCTCCAACAACTGCCCCTACAAGGCGCGCCGCTTCAACTGGTTCAACCACGAGTGGCCGGCCCCACTCGATTGCCAGCTCAACCCAGACGTGAGCGTGCGCGAGCGCGGCGTGATGGAGAAATGCACCTTCTGCGTGCAGCGGATCAAGGAGGTCACCATCAAGGCGAAGGCAGAGGGCCGCGCCGTGCGGGATGGTGAGATCACCCCCGCCTGCGTGCAAACCTGTCCGTCAGAGGCGTTTGTGTTTGGCGACCTGCAGGATCCGCAGTCGCGAATCGCGCGCCTGGTGGCCGAGGACCCGCGCCGCTACCAGGTGCTGCGCGAGCTGAACACCAAGCCAGCGGTGTTCTACCAGAAGAAGATCGTGCGCCAGGCATAGGGCGTCGGCCTTCCCCCGCGAGGGGGCCAGGGAACCGGTTCGACCGGCGAGCAGAGAGGTGACATGGCGACCGCCGAAAAAGAAACGGTAATCTACGCCAAGATCAACGAGGAGGTGATCCAGAGCCTGGAGCGCCCCACCTGGCGCTACTGGCTGCTGATCGGGAGCCTCCTGGGGGTGATCGGGTTGGGGGCGCTCGCGTACTTCTACCAGGTGATGGTAGGCATGGGCGTGGCGAACATCAACCACCCGGTCGGCTGGGGCGTCTACATCGTCAATTTCGTCTTCTGGGTGGGTATCGCGCACTCCGGCACGCTCATCTCCGCCATCCTCTACCTGTTCCGGGTGCGCTGGCGCACGGCGATCTACCGCGCTGCGGAGGCGATGACCGTTTTCGCCGTGATGACGGCCGGCCTCTTCCCGCTGATCCACCTGGGCCGGGTGTGGGTGATGTACTGGCTGCTGCCCTACCCGAACACCCGCCACCTGTGGCCCAACTTCAAGTCGCCGCTGGTGTGGGATGTGGTCGCCGTCACCACCTACTTCACCGTCAGCTTCCTCTTCTTCTACCTCGGCCTCATCCCGGACATTGCCGCCGTGCGCGACCGCTCCACCGGCCTGCGCCGCCAGATCTACGGCGCATTGGCCCTGGGCTGGCAGAACCGCTACGAGCAGTGGCGCCACTACGCGCGCGCCTACGTCGCCCTCGCCTGCCTCGCCACGCCGCTGGTGATCTCGGTCCACAGCGTTGTCTCCTGGGACTTCGCGATGTCGATCCTGCCCGGCTGGCACACCACCATCTTCCCGCCCTACTTCGTGGCCGGCGCCATCCATTCCGGATTGGCGATGGTGATCACCCTCCTGGTGCCGATCCGCGTCTGGCTGCGGCTGCAGCGCCTGGTGACCCTCGAGCACTTCGAGAACATGGCGAAGATGCTCATCTTCACCGGGTTGATCATGACCTACTCCTACGCCACCGAGGCGTTCACCAGCTACTACAGCGGCAACCACTTCGAGACTTCGTTCTCCACCTGGCGCGCCACCGGCACCTACGCGCCGCTTTTCTGGGGCATGGTCGTCTGCAACTGCCTGGCGCCGATGCTCCTCTTCTGGAAGCGCGTGCGTACCAGCATCCCCTGGCTGCTCGCCATCTCCATCGCGATCAACATCGGGATGTGGCTGGAGCGCTTCGTGTTGATCGTCACCTCCACGGCGCACGACTTCCTGCCCAGCTCCTGGGGCACCTACACGCCCAGCCCGGTGGAGATCATCATCACCATCGCGTCGTTCGCGTGGTTTGCGTTCCTGTTCCTGCTGTTCGCCAAGCATCTGCCCGCCGTGGCAATCAGTGAGATGAAAGAGCAGGTGGCCGAGTGACACCAACCAGGCCTGACAACGAAGCGGCGCCAGGCCCGGCCGGCGAGTGCCCGGCGCCCCCACGAACGGGCCATTGGCAGCTTTGCGCCGAGTTCGACAGCGCGGAGGCGCTGCACCACGCCGTGCTGCAGGTGCGCGACGCGGGCGCGCGCGAGTATGAGGTCTGCTCGCCAGTGCTGACCCACGAAAGCCTGGAGGCGCACATGCCGCGCGCCGGCAGCCGCCTGCACTACATCTCGGCGTTCGGCGGCATCACCGGCGTCAGCGTCGGCCTGGCGATGTGCGTGCTCTCGTCGCTCCTCTACGGGCTGTGGACGGGCGGCAAGCCGCCGGTCAACCTGGTGCCGTTCGTCGTCGTCGGGTTCGAGTGTACGATTCTCTTCGCGGCGCTGTTCACCGTGGCCGGGCTGGTCTACTTCGCCCGCCTGAAGCCGCTGGCGCCGCCGCCCGACTACCGGCCCGGCTTTAGCAACGACCGCTATGGTCTCTACGTGCAGTGCGAGCCCGCGCGCAAGCCGGCAGTCGCTGAGCTGCTGCGCGCCGCGGGGGCCACGGAGGTAATCGACTGTGACGCTGCCTGAAGGTGAAGATCGCGCCAAGCCCGCCGCCGAGTGGCCCTCCTGGGCTAGCCCCCTGGCGGCCACGGCCGCGGCCGCGGGGGTCGCGGGCACCCTCTACGCGCTCGCCACCGGCGGCGACGAAGCCTGGTGGATGCTGCTGGTGAACTTCCTTTTCTGGGGCGGCATCGCCCAAGGAACGCTGGTGTGGAGCGCCATCTTCCGCACCGCCCAGGCCACCTGGACGCCGGCGCTCAACCGCCTGGGGCAGGCCACGCTCCTCTTCCTGCCGGTCTCGCTGATCACCTACGCCCTGCTGTGGAGCGGGCGGCACCACTGGCTCACCTGGCTGCACCCGGAGCACGCCGTGCCCCACAAGGCCTGGTGGCTGAATGAGCCGTTCTTCCTCGGCCGCGACCTGGCGATCCTCGTCGCCTTGATGGTGCTCAGCGCGTGGCTGGTGGGCACCTACGCCCGGGGTGAGAAGCAGACCGACGCCGAGGCGATCCGGCGGGCGCAGTTCCGCCTCAACCGCATCGCCATCGCCACCGTGATCCTCTACGCCTTCGGCTACAGCATCCTCGCCTTCGACCTGATCATGTCGCTGGAGCCGCACTGGTACAGCAGCCTGCTGGGCGGCTACTACTTCGTGAGCACCCTTTACCTGGCGATGGCGGCGCTCATCCTGATGGCGCTTGCCTTCCGCGGCCCGCTGGGGCTGACGCCCTGGCTCGGCCCGCGCCGGCTGCGCGATATGGGCAACCTGATGCTCGGCTTCGCCCTGCTGACCACCGGCTTCTTCTTCGCGCAGTACCTGACCATCTGGTACGGCAACCTGCCGGAGGAAACCTCATTCATCATCCGCCGGGCATACACTGCCCCCTGGTGGCCGGTGGGCGCGGCCGTCCTCGCGCTCGGCTACCTGGGGCCATTCCTGGCGCGCTGCTTCCCCGTCGTGAAGGAGAGCCCGCGCGCCATCGGCACCGTCGCCATCATCGCCCTCGCGGCACTGTGGACCGAGCGCTGGCTGCTGGTGGTGCCCAGCCTGGCCCCCGACCGGCTGGCCGGGCTGGGCCTGATCTACTGGACGATCCCGGTCGGCATGGCCGGGCTGCTCGCGCTGGTGGTGATGAGCGCCCTGCGGCGCCATCCGGGCGTCTCGCCGCTGGACACGGCGCTGAAGCTCTCGGAAGGGACCAAGCTGTAGCAGCGCGCCGCCGCCACCCGCGCCAGACAAAAGACGCGGGGCGCGGCCTTGCCGCCGGCCTTCCAGTTGCTTCGGATGGATAGGAAGTAACGTGGATCCAGAGTTCATTGCACGCTGGCTGCCGTGGCTGAGACGGATTCTCGGCACCTCGGGCGCCCTCCTCGGGGTCGCCGGGGTGGCGGTGCTTGTCGGGATGCGCCTGCACCCGGGGCCGACGCAGCCGATTCCCTTCAGCCACCGCCTCCACGCCGAACTCAAGGGGATTAGCTGCCTGTTCTGCCACTCCGAGGTGGACCGCTCGGCGCACCCCGGGATGCCGCCGGTGGAGAAGTGCCTGCTGTGCCACAACGTGATCATCCCAGAGTTCGAGCCGATCCAGGTTCTGCACCAGGCCAAGCGCGAGGGCAAAGGCGTGCCCTGGAACCGCGTGAACGTGGTGCCGGACTTTGTCTTCTTCAACCACCAGATCCATGTGGCGCGCGGCTTCGATTGCGGCCAGTGCCATGGCGACATCCGGAACATGGACCGGGTGAAGCAGGAGCACCGCTTCACCATGGGCTTCTGCGTGGATTGCCACAAGGCGAACCAGGGCCCGACGAACTGCCAGGCGTGCCATCGCTAAAGGGCCGGCCGGTGCGGCGGCGGGCCGCCGTGTTTGCCGGCCGTGGGGGCAACAAACCCCATCGTGAACAAAGATCGGTATGGTACCCATGCGATTGGTGAGCGACGAGGAGCATAGCGCCGCCCGTGCCTTCCTGGTGTCGGGCATGGTGTGGATGGCGATCGGCACCACCTTCGGCCTGATCGGCGGGATCGCCCTGGCGGCGCCGGACGCCATCCGGAACGTGCCGTGGCTGGTGTTCGGCCGCGTGCGCCCGGTGCACGTGAACCTGGTCGCCGTCGGCTTCGTGCCGATGGTGCTGATCGGCGCCGGGCTCTACCTGGTGCCGACGCTGCTGCGCACCCGCCTCTATGGCGAGCGCCTGGCCCACGTGGGAATATGGCTCTACAACGCGGCGCTTGCCATCGGCGCAATTGAGCTGGCGCGCGGACACACCCAGGCCCGGGAGTACGCCGAACTGACCTGGATCCCGGATGTGTTGATCGTCGGCGCCTTCGTGGCGCTGATCATCAGCTTCGGTGGCACGCTGGCCCGCCGGCAGGAGCCGCTGCTCTACGTTTCGGTGTGGTACTTCGGGGCCGCGCTGGCGGTGACAGCAGCGCTCTATCCGCTGGGCAACGCCATGTGGAACCCAAGCACCGGCGCCGTCACCGGCGTGCTCGACGCGATTCTCCTCTGGTTCTACGGGCACAACGTGGTCGGGCTGCTGCTGACACCGCTGGCGCTGTGCGCTGCCTACTACCTGGTGCCGGCAATCACCCGCGCCCCGCTTTATAGCCACACCCTGTCGATGATCGGGTTCTGGTCGCTGCTCGGCTTCTACACCCACATCGGCGGGCATCACCTGCTGCAGGCGCCGATCCCGGTGTGGCTGAAGGTGATCTCGGTCATCGACAGCGTGATGATGATGATCCCGGTGCTGGTAGTGCTGGTGAACCTGTGGCTGACGGCGCGCGGCCGCTTTGGCGACCTATTCGCCAGCGTGCCCGGCAAGTTCGTCCTCCTGGGCACGATCAACTACCTGATCGTGGGGGTGCAGGGGCCGCTGCAGTCGCTGCCGGCAGTCCAGCGGGTGACGCACTTCACCCAGTGGACGATAGCACACGCTCATCTGGCGGTGCTCGGCTTCACCGGGATGATCGCCCTCGGCGCCCTCTACTACGCCTTGCCGCGCGTTACCGGCAAGCTGGTGTGGAGCGAGCGCCTGGCCAACACCCAGTTCTGGTTTGTCTTCCTCTCGGTGACGGCGTTCATGCTGGTGCTGACTGGCGCGGGCCTGGCGCAGGGACACGCCTGGATCAACGGCGAGACGGTTTACCGGACGGTGCCGATGCTCAGCCCTTACATGATGGTGCGCGCCCTGTTCGGGGTGATGCTGGTGCTCGCCGCCTACCTGGGCCTCTACAACGTGCTGATGACGATCTACCGGGGCAAGCCGGTAGCCGTTGAGGCCGCTGAAGGCAGCGTGCGCAAGCCGGCAACCGCGTAGGGAACCGCCGCGCTACCAACGGGGTGGGTGCGTTGTGAGGGAGCATGGGTTGACACGATGAGAATGACGCCTGCACTGGTGCTGGTCGGCAGCGTGGTCATCTTTACGGCCTCGGTCTTCGCCGTGATCGTGGTGCCGTGGCAGACCATGGCGCACCAGCCTTCGGCGGCCTGGCGAGAGCTCTCCGCCGACGAGCTGGCCGGCCGCAAGCTGTACATCGCCAACGGCTGCACTTACTGCCACTCGCAGTTCGTGCGCACCCAGGACTGGGACCTGGGCATGGAGCGGATCTCCCAGCCGGGCGACTACCTCGGCCTCAGCCCGCACCTGCTGGGCACCACCCGCACCGGCCCGGACCTGGCGCAGCAGGGAGGCGAGCACCCGGATGATTGGCACGTGGCACACCTCGTCAGCCCACGCTTCACCCGCCCGCAGTCGCTGATGCCGCGCTTCGAGTTCCTGGGGCAAGAGAACATCCGCCTGCTAATCGCCTACCTGCAGGGGATGGGTGGCCGCGATGCCGATCAGCGGGTGCAGCGCCAGCAGGAGTGGAAAGCGCGGGCGGTCGCCGCCTACAACGCCGGTGCCGACGAGAACGTGAAGTGGCTGCACGACAACGTCCCCGAGGGGTGGCGGCCGCTGCCAACCCCCTACCCGGCCACCGAGCCCTCGCTGCAGCGCGGGGCCAAGGTTTATCAGGACTTCTGTATCGGCTGCCACGGGCCGGTGGGCGACGGCCAGGGCCCGGCCGCGCCCTACCTGAACCCGCCGCCACTCAACTTCACCACCCTGAGGCGGAACCTGGTAGACGGCAAGTACATCGGCGGCATCCTCTACTACCAGATCATGAACGGCATCACCGGCACGGCGATGCCCTACTTCAAGCACGAGCTGGAATCGGCCAAGATCTGGGATGTCTCCAACTTCATAGCGGCGAACTTCATCGGCTTCGACGACTCGAACACCGAGCCGGCCGGCATCGATGCTTCCTACGAGCCGCTGCGCACGCAGAAGCCAGCCTCCGGCCGCTGGCGTGACCATGGAAAGGGAGACGCGCCGTGAGCTTGCTCCTGACCTGGACGCTGTATGCCTTGATCGCCACCGGCTTCCTGGTGGCGCTGTTCGCCTGGGCCGTGCGCACCGGCCAGTTCGCCGATCAGGACCGCGCCCGCTACCTCGCCCTGAGCGCCAGTGGCGGCGGCCCCGAAGGGCGCGACGAGCACGAAGCCCACCCGGAGCCGTGGCAGCAGCGCTAACGCCCGGCGAGCCGTGTGAGGCCGGGCAGGCAAGGGAGTAGTTCGATGGTCATCGCGCTTGAGATACTGCAGCAGCATTGGCTGTGGGCGATGCTTGCCGGGGGGGTGCTCCTCTCCTGGATGGTCTACCTGGCGCACTACGGCGCGCCGGAGAGCGCCCGGGCAGAGGCCGACCGACAGCCCGACGGCGGCACCCCGGTGGACATGCACGAGTTCGCGGAGGGGCTGCGGGAAACCGACCTACCCGTGCCCCCGGTGCTAAAGCTGTTCTTTCTGATGATGTTCCTGTTTGCCGTTGGCTACGTGGCCTGGATCCGCTATGCCATCGGCAGCTACTAACCGGGGCGTGTTGGGATGCCGCATTGCTGCGGCACTCCGCGGCTCTCCCAGGGGGCTTTGCCGGAGTGCCCGAGCAATCGGGCTTCCGTGGGCTGGAATGCCGCATTGCTGCGGCACTCCGCGGCTCTCTCCCGGGGCTTTGCCGGAGTGCCCGAGCAATCGGGCTATGGCTGGCTGGGATGCCGCATTGCTGCGGCACTCCGCGGCTTTTCGGATAGGCGGATGCGCCACCAAGTGAGGTGCTCGGTGACTCGACAGACGCAACAAAGGCAACGAGGTTGGACCGGGTGGCTGCTGCCGCTCGGGATCTCGATGGCAATTGTGGCCTGGGGCCTGCTGATCTACGCGGCCGTGGGCGACAAGCCGCGCACCTGGGCCTACGGCGTGCTGCCGTATGTGCCCGGGGAGTCGTTCTACGCCACGCAGCGGCCCCGCAAGGGCAACCCGCCGCGGCAGATGGAGATCGCGCCACTGCTTCCGGGAGGCAAACAATGACGCGCCGTTCCCTCCTGATGGTTGCCCTGAGCGTCGCGCTGGCGTCCGGCGGCTGCCATCTTTTCCCGCATATGGCCAACCAGGCGTCGGTGAAGCCGTACGAGCGCGACCTGCCTAAGATGCCGGCCAACCTGGTGCCGTTCGACGGGCGCGACCGGCTGCCCACCGCGGCGGCCGCGCGCACCCTCGCCAACCCAGTGCCTGCCTCGGAAGCGGCGGTAGAGGCCGGCCGCGTTTACTACGGTCATTACTGCCAGCACTGCCACGGCGTCACCGGCGACTCGCGCACCCCGGTGGGCGACAGCTACGTGCCCAAGCCAACACCCCTCAACACGCCGGCGGTACAGGCCGCCAGCGATGGCGAGCTGTACCGCCAGATGGTGGTCGGAGCCGGGCACGAGCCGGTGATGCAGAGCACGGTGCCCCCCGAGCGGCGCTGGTACATCGTCCACTACCTCCGCACCCTGAAGCGTTAGGGCGCGGCCGAAGGGACGCTCACCCGGCTGGCAGGGCAGGCTCCGCCGGGCGCTGGGAATCGCCTTCGCGCAGCAGACGCAGGGAGTTGCCCAGCACGAACAGGCTGCTGAGGAGCATCAACACTGCCGCCAGCAGCGGATGCAGGCGCCCCGAGAACGCCACCGCGAGGGCGATGGTGTTGTAGCCGAACGCCCACAGCAGGTTCTGGCGGATGATCCGGTAGGCCGCTCGCGCCAGCTCGATGCTCCAGGGAATTCGGTGTAGCTCGTCGCCCAGCAAGACCACGTCGCCGGCCTCGCGCGCCAGGTTGGTGCCGCCGGCCAGGGCGATCCCCACGTCCGCGGCGGCCAGGGCGGGGGCATCGTTGATGCCGTCGCCTACCATGCCGACGGCACCCCCCTCCCGGCGCGCGGCCTGAATGAGGGCAGCCTTGTCCGCCGGGGTGCAGCCGGCATGCACCGTGGCGATCCCCACTTCGGCCGCCAGCGGGCGCGCGGCCGCCTCTCGGTCTCCCGAAAGCAGCGTCACGCGCAGCCCCAGCGCCGCCAGAGCTGCCGCCAGCCCGCGTCCCTCCGGGCGCACTTCGTCCGCCAGCGCCAGCCAGCCCCGAACCCGGCCTTCCCAGGCGACCACCACGGCGGTGCTCCACTCCGGCAGCGCCGGCCCCGGTGCCGGCTCCACGCCGCGCTCGGCCAGGAACGCCGCGCTGCCGGCCAGCACGGCGCGCTCCTGCCCGCCTAGCACCACCAGGCCCTCCACCCCGCGACCCGGCACCGCGCGAAACTCACGCACCGTGCCCAAGGCCAGGCCGCGCTCCTTCGCCGCCGCGACAAGGGCGCGCCCCACCGGGTGCTCGCTGGCCGACTCCAGCGTGGCCGCCCAGGCCAGCACCACCTCGTCCGGCTCCCCGGCACCGGCCACCGCCACCAGGCGCATCCGGTTGCGGGTGAGGGTGCCTGTCTTGTCGATGAAGAGGTGCCGCAGGCGCGGGAGCATCTCCAGCGCCTCGCCGGAACGGATCAGCACGCCGGCCCGCGCCGCCCGACCCACCGCCACGGAAACCGCCAGCGGCGTGGCCAGCCCCAGGGCGCAAGGGCAGGCCACCACCAGCACCGCCAGCGCCGCCAGCGCCCCGCGCGCCAGGTCGCCATGCAGCCCGGCCCAGTAGACGACGGCACCAAGCGCCGTGGCCCAGACCAGCGGCACGAACAGCGCCGCCAGCCGGTCGGCCAATCGCTCGACGGGGGCGCGCTGCGCCTGGGCCTCGCGCACCAGCCGGGCCATCTGCCCCAGGAGAGCTTCCTCCCCCACCGCCGTCGTCTCCACCACCAGCCGGCCGTCGGTGTTGATGCTGCCGCCGAAGACGCGGTCGTCCGGCCCACAATCGCGCGGCAGCGCCTCACCGGTGAACGTCGCTTCCTGCACAGCACTGCTTCCAGAGCGGATGACGCCGTCGGCCGGCACCTGCTCGCCGGGGCGCACCACCACCCGGTCGCCCACCCGAAGCTGCTCGACGAACACCTCTTCTTCCTCGCCGTCGCCGGCCAGCCGTCGGGCGGTGCGCGGCCCGAGCGCCAGCAAACCGCGCACCAACCGGGCCGTGTTGCTCTTGGCGGAGGCTTCCAGGAGCTTGCCGGCGGTGACCAGCACGAGCAGCATTGCCGCCGTGTCGTAGTAGAGATGGCCGGCGCCGCGGAAGGTGTGGTAGGCACTAACGCCAAAGGCGCTGAACGCCCCCATGGCGATGAGGGCGTCGGTGTTCAGGCGGCCGCGGCGGAGCTCGTGCCCGGCGCTGCGCAGGAATGGCACGCCCATGATCGCCACCGC
Organism: Armatimonadota bacterium; assembly: GCA_012512505.1. GTDB lineage: Bacteria > Armatimonadota > JAAZEB01 > JAAZEB01 > JAAZEB01 > JAAZEB01. The sequence goes on from JAAZEB010000026.1 coordinate 10,187, forward strand.
TGGCGCCGAGAAGAGCAGCAGGATCCAGTGCAGCGCCCGGGTCGTGGCCGCGCTCATCGCGGCGGGCGCATCGGTGTAGAGGACCAAGCTCACCATCATCACCGTCATGGCGAGGAAGCCGCCCGCGCCCAGGCGCAGCAGCACCCGCGTCGCCACTACCGCCTCGTCGGTGCCGGTGACGATCCCCTCCACCAGGTAGCAGCCGTAGCAGCAGTAGTAGCGCCCCGGCTGTGGCTCGAAGCCGCCGGCCCCCATCGGCAGGCCGCAGTAGACGCACGTGCGCTGGCCGTGCTCTGCTTTGGGCAGGGTGCTCACGGCGCCGACTTCGTCGCGCAGCAGGGGCAGGGGCGGCCCAACTCCCGGCAGTGCGGGCACTCCCCCTCCCGGGCCGTTGCCGGCGTGGAGAGGGAAGGGGTTCCCGCCGGGGTGGCGTGCCCGTGACAGCCACGGTGCATGAACTCCTGGGTGCGCGCCACGGTCACCAGTCCGAGGAGGATAACGATGATCCCGGCGGGCCGCAGGCCGAAGCGCCGCCAGCGGGCGCTCACCAGGTTGCCGCAGAGGCCCACGCCCAGGAGGCCAGGCGCGGTGCCCACCCCCAGGCCGGCAAGGAGGAGCATCCCCTGCACCACCGAGTGCGAGCCAGCGGCCACGGCCAGCATCGCCAGGGTGATCGGGCAGGGGAGGAGGCCGGTTGCCAGCCCCAACGTGAAGCTGGCGCCAAGGCTGGGGTGGGCGAAGAACTGGCGGTAGATCGACTTGATGAAGCCCCACTCGTAGGCGTTCCACTTGCCAGCCAGTGGGGAGGGAAGCCGCACGCCGAGCATGCCAAGCCCAAAGAGGATGATGGCAACGCCCGCCACGATAGCGAGGCCGTTCTGCGAGCCGGGAAGCAGCCCGCTTTCGGCCAGCGTGTTCCCCAAGGCGCCGAAGAGGGCGCCGAGGAAGGTGTAGGTGAACGTCTTGCCCAGAACATAGAGGAGTTGCCGCGCCAGCACCGGGCCGGCGGCGGCGCGCGATAGGTGCAGGGGGAAGCCGCCGCACATGCCGAGGCAGTGCGCGGTGGCAGCCAACCCGCCCAGCAGACCCATCAGGAAACCGGAGTAGAGCACCTCAGTCCTCCCGTACGCGTGCGAGGGCGCGAGGCGGGGTTCACACCGACGGCGGCACACGCTCAATGCTTGCCAGCCATAGTATACCAGACTGCCACGGGGCCGGCAAGAGCTTGCGGCCGGGGTCTCTTTCTGGCGCTGGAGCCGCGCGCGGGCGCTTGCCGGGCGCCGCCTCCACGCCCGGACTCTGGGTTGACCTCGGTTGCAAGATAGTGTACACTACTCCTGGAGCGATCAGGGGAGCAACCCGGCAGGCAATCCCCGCGCTCCAAGGCGATCACCGCTCGGGATAATCACGGCGTCGGTCGGCAAACCGCCTGACTGGAATGAGGCGTTTTCCCGATACCTCTCCAGCAGACAACGTGGTATCCTCCTTCGGGCGGCTCGTCGCCGTGCGTGATTGCTGTGCCACCGGCAGGCATCCTGCCCGCGATCCGCCGCAGTTCGCCTGCATAAGAACCTGTGAGGACCCGGGAGTGCTGCATTTGGGAAGCCCCACCGGCCGAACCGGAGGCAAAGGTTAGGACCCGGTCTCCCATCCCTGCATCCAGTCCTCTGCCGGCACTAGCCGAGATCGAGGAGGGTGACGTGGAGGCCCGTGTCGGCCTCCGAGGATCCGTCGCCGCTCTTCGCTGAGAAAGGACGTACCGCTATGGGACGCAAGCAGGTAACGATAGACGGCAACGAAGCTGCCGCCTACGTCGCCTACAAAACGAACGAGGTGATGACGATCTACCCGATCACTCCCTCGTCGACGATGGGGGAGTTGAGTGATGCCTGGGCTGCCGCCGGGCGGACGAACCTGTGGGGCGCCATTCCGTTGGTGCAGGAGATGCAGTCGGAAGGCGGCGCTGCCGGCGCCGTTCACGGCTCGCTGCAGGCCGGCGCGCTGACGACGACCTTCACCGCCAGCCAGGGCTTGCTCCTGATGATCCCCAACATGTACAAGATTGCTGGGGAACTTACCTCCACCGTTTTCCACATCAGCGCGCGCACCTTGGCCACGCACGCGCTTTCGATCTTTGGTGACCACAGTGACGTGATGGCTGCCCGTGCCACCGGTTGGGGCATCATGTTCTCCAACTCGGTGCAGGAGGTGATGGATTTCGCCTTGATCACCCAGGCGGCCACCCTCAAGGCGCGGGTGCCGTTCCTGCACGCCTTCGACGGCTTCCGCACCTCCAGCGAGGTGCAGAAAGTCGAGCAGCTTTCCGACGACGACATCCGCGCGCTGATTGATGACGAGTTGGTGCGGGCCCACCGCGCGCGCGCCCTCTCGCCGGAGCATCCGGTGGTGCGCGGCACCGCCCAGAACCCGGACGTTTTCTTCCAGGCGCGCGAGGCTTGCAACCCGTTCTACCTCGCCACGCCCGCCATCGTCCAGGAGGTGATGGACCAATTCGCCCAGGTCGTCGGCCGCCAGTACCACCTGTTTGATTACCTGGGCGCCCCGGACGCCGAGCGGGTCGTCATCCTGATGGGCTCCGGCTGCGAGGCAGCCGAGGAGGCCGTGTCGTACCTGGTGGAGCGCGGCGAGAAGGTTGGCCTGGTGAAGGTGCGCCTCTTCCGCCCCTTCTCGGTGCAGCACTTCCTGAAGGCGCTGCCGGCCACCACCAAGGCGATTGCCGTGCTCGACCGCACCAAGGAACCGGGCGCCGCCGGCGAACCGCTTTACCAGGACGTGCTCACCGCCCTGGCCGAGGGGATGGCCGATGGCACCACCCCGCTGCCGGCGTTCCCGAAGGTGATCGGCGGCCGCTACGGGCTCTCCTCCAAGGAGTTCACGCCCGCCATGGTCAAGGCCACCCTCGACGAGCTGGCCAAGCCAGAGCCGAAGAACCACTTCACCGTCGGCATCACCGACGACGTGACGAACAGCAGCCTGGCCGTGGATCCCGACTTCGACACCGAGGCCGAGGACGTGGTGCGCGCCGTGTTCTGGGGCCTGGGCTCCGACGGCACGGTGGGCGCCAACAAGAACTCGATTAAGATCATCGGCGAGGAAACGCCCAACTACGCGCAGGGCTACTTCGTCTACGACTCGAAGAAGTCTGGCTCGGTCACCACTTCGCACCTGCGCTTCGGCCCGCGCCCGATCCACAGCACCTACCTGGTGCAGCGCGCCAACTTCATCGGCGTGCATCAGTTCGACTTCGTGGACCGCTATCCGGTGCTGGATGCGGCGGCCCCCGGGGCCACGCTGCTGCTCAACAGCCCGTTCAGCGCCGAGGAAACCTGGGATCAGCTCCCCCGCCCGATACAGGAGCAGATCCTGGCCAAGGGCCTGAAGCTCTACGTGATTGATGCCTATGAGGTTGCCCGCCAAACGAAGATGGGCGTGCGCATCAACACGATCATGCAGACCTGCTTCTTCGCGCTCAGCGGCGTGCTGCCGCGCGACGAGGCCATCGCCCAGATCAAGAAGGCGATCCAGAAGACCTACGGCAAGCGCGGGGAGGCGGTGGTGCAGCGCAACTTCGCCGCCGTCGACGCCACGCTCGCCAACCTCCACGAGGCGAAGGTGCCCGGCCAGGTGACCAGCTCGCGGGAGATGGTGGACTTCGTGCCCGCCGCGGCGCCGGAGTTCGTGCAGCAGGTGACCGCGGAGATCATCGCCGGCCGCGGCGACCAGGTGCCGGTGAGCAAGTTCCCGGTGGACGGCACCTTCCCCACCGCCACCACGATGTGGGAGAAGCGTAACATCGCCCTGGACGTGCCGGTGTGGGATCCGGAGCTGTGCATCCAGTGCGGCAAGTGCGTGATGGTCTGCCCCCACGCCGCCGTACGCTCGAAGATCGTCCCCGAGGCGGCGCTGGCGGAGGCGCCGGAGGCGGTGCAGTCGGCCCCGGCCAAGTGGCGCGAGTTCAATGATCAGCGCTTCGTGCTGCAGGTGGCGGTGGAAGATTGCACCGGCTGCGGGCTTTGCATTGACGCCTGCCCGGCGAAGGACAAGACGCAAGTGGGGCGCAAGGCGCTGAACATGGCGCCGCAGCGGCCGCTGCGCGAGGCGGGAGCCCAGGCGTGGGAGTTCTTCCTGCAGCTCCCCGATATGCCGCGCGACAACGGCAAGATGCGCTTCAACACCGTCAAGAACGTGCAGTTGCTGCAGCCGCTGTTCGAGTTCTCCGGCGCCTGCGCCGGCTGCGGCGAAACGCCTTACGTGAAGCTGGTGAGCCAGCTCTTCGGCGACCGCAGCATCATCGCCAACGCCACCGGCTGCTCCAGCATCTACGGCGGCAACTTGCCGACCACGCCGTGGGCGAAGAACCGCGACGGCCGCGGCCCGGCCTGGTCGAACTCGCTCTTCGAGGATAACGCTGAGTTCGGCCTCGGGATGCGCCTCTCGCTCGATGCGCAGGCGCGCTATGCTTGCAAGCTCGTCTCGCAACTGCGCGAGCGCATCGGCGTGGAACTGGCCGACGCCCTCCTCGCCGCGGACCAGCGCGACGACGCCGGGATTGCCGCCCAGCGCGAGCGCGTCGCCGCGCTGAAGCAGCGGCTGGCAAGCGCCGACGATCCCGCCGGCCGCGACCTGCTGTCGCTGGCCGACCTGCTGGTGAAGAAGAACGTCTGGATCCTCGGCGGTGACGGCTGGGCCTACGACATCGGCTACGGTGGTCTCGACCACGTGCTGGCGTCTGGCCACAACGTCAACGTGCTCGTGCTCGACACCGAGGTCTACTCCAACACCGGTGGGCAGGCCTCGAAGGCGACCTCGCGCGGCGCGGTGGCGAAGTTCGCCGCCGGCGGCAAGCCGGGCCCGAAGAAGGACCTCGGCCGCATGGCGATGAGCTACGGCAACGTCTACGTGGCGCAGGTGGCGATGGGCGCCAATGACGCGCAGACGGTGCGCGCTTTCACCGAGGCGGAGGCTTACGACGGCCCGTCGCTGATCATCGCCTACAGCCACTGCATCGCCCACGGCATCGACATGGCCAAGGGGCTGAACCAGCAGAAGATGGCGGTTGACTCCGGCTACTGGATCCTCTACCGCTTCAACCCGGATCTGGCTGCCGAGGGCAAGAACCCGCTGCAGATCGACTCGAAGGCGCCCAGCATCCCGCTGCAGGACTACATCTACACCGAGACGCGCTACCGCATGCTCCAGCAGGCCGACCCGGACGCAGCCGCCCGGCTGCTCGAGGCGGCCCAGGAGGACGTGAAGCGCCGGTGGCAGACCTACCAGCAGATGGCGGCAGCCACGGTCGCTGCGGAGTAGCCGCCTCTTCATCCACTCGGGAGGGGAGCCTGGGAGCCTGGGGGTACCCCCCACCCCCGGGCTCCCTTTCCCTTCCGTTTGCCGCCACTGGCGGTGGGGGGGCTGGTCCCTGCGGGCCAACGACCCATTACCACCCCCGCGGAACGTTCCGCGGCAACCGGTTGTTTTAGGAGTAACGGATGCCGGCCGGTGCCAGAGTGACCCGCGCGGCAACGGCAAGCGCCGCGCGTGAAGTCACGGCATTCGCTGCCCTCACCCGATCCCGGCGGGCGTACCGGCGTCCGCGGAAACGGTGCGGCGGCAGAGCTGCCGCCGTGTTTCCGCACCGGGGCAGAGGAGGCATGTTGATACTACGAGCACCGGGGCGATAGGGAGCACACGATGGATCTCAGCACACACTACATGGGTCTGACACTGCGGAACCCGATCGTGCCGTCAGCTTCGCCGCTGACACGCGATGTGGATGGCATCCGCAGGCTGGAAGATGCCGGCGCCGGCGCCGTGGTGATGGCCTCCCTCTTCGAGGAACAGATCGATCTGGAAAGCCAGCAGCTTGACCATTTCCTGACCTACGGCACCGAGAGCTACGCCGAGGCGCTCACCTACTTCCCCGAGGCGGCCAGCTACCACGTGGGGCCGGATGACTACCTGGAGACGATCCGCAAGGCGAAGGAGGCGGTCGCCATTCCGGTGATCGCGAGCCTGAACGGCGTCTCCAGCGGCGGGTGGACGCGCTACGCGCGCTTGATGGAGCAGGCCGGCGCCGATGGCCTGGAGCTGAACATCTACTACATCCCCACCGACCCGCTGCTGTCGGGCGCGCAGGTGGAGCAGATGCACCTCGACGTGCTCCACGACGTGCGCCGCAGCGTGCGGATCCCGGTGGCGGTCAAGGTGGGCTCCTACTTCAGCGCCACCGCCTACATGGCACGCCGCTTTGCCGAGGCGGGGGCCAACGCCCTGGTCCTCTTCAACCGCTTCTACCAACCAGACATCGACCTGGAGAGCCTGGAGGTCACTCCCGCGCTCACCTACAGCACCTCGGCGGCGATGCGCCTGCCGCTGCGGTGGGTGGCGATCCTGCACGGGCGCGTGCCCATCGATCTCGCCATCACCAACGGGGTGCATACCTGCGAGGATGTGCTGAAGGCGATGATGGCCGGCGCCAACGTGGTGCAGATGGCGGCCGAGTTGATCCAGAACGGCCTGGGGCGCATCAACGCGATCACCGCCGCGATGGTGCGCTGGATGGAGGCGCATGAATACGAGTCGGTGGCGCAGATGCGCGGCAGCATGAGCCAGAAGAACGCGGCCGAGCCGGCCGCCTTCGAGCGCGCCAACTACATGAAGGTCCTCCAGTCGTGGCGGCCCGATCCCACCGGCCGCCGCCTGTAGGCAGTCGGCTCTTGGGGCCCGCAGCGCTGGGCGCTGCGGGCCCTTCTGATTCCGGGCACCCGCGCTTGACACATCGCAGCCGGCGGGGAGGTCGCCTGCTCGGCTGAGCCTGGAGGGGCCGGGCGCGCGAAGTACGCCAGGTCCCCTTTCTGCTCTACGTCGCGCTGACGCTGACGCCCTCGATGACGGCGTAGGGCATGTGTAAGACCGGATCCCGGTCGGCGCTGAGGCGGACGTTGGCCCGGAGGAGGTCGTAGACGTTGCCGGCGATCATGGTGTTCTTCACGCGGCCGGTGAGCTTGCCGCCGCGGATGCGGAAGCCGAGTGCCACGTTGCCCGCCACGTCGCCGTTCATCATGTTGCTCTGCCCGAACCCGATCAGGCTCTTCACGTACAGCCCGTCCTCGATGCCTGCCAGCAGCGCGTCGCTCGTCTGCGGCCCGGGCGCCAGCTCCAGGAAGTAGGGGCTGCAGCCGTTGTTGCCGGTCGGCTCAGCCCCCACCATCGCCGCCGTGTCCAGGTCGTAGAGGAAGCGCTCCAGCACCCCGGCGCGGAAGAGCGTGTTCACGCGCGTCGGCACGCCGTCGGCGTCCATCTCCGTCGCGCCGTTCGCGAAGTCCACGTGGGGGTTATCCACCAGGGTGATCGACGGATCGAGGATCTGCTCGCCGAGGCGGCCGCGCAGCGGTGACTCTCCCTTGGCCACGTTGCGGCCGTTGACCCCCATTGTGATCGGCATCAGGAACATCGAGACCGCCTCCGGCGGCAGGAGCACGGTCGTCTTGCCCGTCGGCGCCTCGACGATCGGCTCGCCGTTCCGGAGGTCCTCCAGGATCCGGTTGGTGATCCAGGCCGGGTCCCAGAGCTCGTTCAGGTCCTTCCAGCCGCGCCAGTATCCGGTCATCAGCATGTCGGTGCCGCGGGTGCGCTGGACGTGCGCCCCCAGGCCCCAGCCGGTTTCACACGCGCGATGGCACACGCCGCCGCTGGTGACCAGGAGCGACTCAGCCCGATGGCGCCCCGATCCGGCGCCGATGAAGAGGTCGGGGGCGTAGCGCTTCAGGGCGTCCACGATCCCCTGGCACCCCTCGATCATCTGCTCGCGCGGCAGGGACGCGGCGCGCTCCGAAAACGTCTTCACCTCGGGCACCGGGGCAGGCGCGGGGTAGGCGTCGAAGTGGGCGACGCTCCCCATGCTCGCGAGGGTGACCGCGCGTTCCACCATCTCACGCAGGTCGTCCACGTTGTTCCCGGTGACGGAGACCTTCCTGCCGTCGACCACTACCTCAATGTCGAAGGCGAGGCCCTCGGACGCGGAGGCTTCCTTGAGCCGGCCGTTCTCGAAGGAGCAGCCGTTCGACTCCCACTGGCGAAAGCGGATCTTGGCGGCGGACGCGCCCCGCTGCTGCGCCTGCTCCACCCCCCGCTGCAGGGCATCGGCCATCTGGTCGAGCGTTGAGCTGCGCATGTGAGACCCTCACTTTCCCCCGACGACAACGGCGCGAAGCCGGATATGGGGCGCCCCGAAGGTGACCGGGAGCGGCGCCTGCCCGCCCTTGCCGCACCCGCCGCCCGCCTGGATGATCTTGAAGTCGTTGGCGAAGCCGTCGATGGCGTTCAGCGTCTCAAAGACGTTGCCCGTCAGCACGATGTCGCGGATCAACTCGCCTTTTTGCCCGTTCTCGATGCGGTAGCCGTAGGCGGCCGAGAAAGTGAACTGCTCCATCATCGTCTGGCCGCCGAGCATGCTGCAGGCGTAGATGCCGCGGTCCACCCCGGCGAAAAGCTCCTCGGGCGACAAGTTGCCTCCCTCGATGTAAGTGTTGGTCATGCGGACGATGGGGGGCACGCCCCGGCGAATGGCCCGCGCGTTGCCCGTCGGTTTTTCGCCCATCTTCGCCGCCGTCTCCAGCGAGTGCAGGTGCCCTACGAGCACGCCCTCGCGGATCAGGTAGGTCTTCTGCGTCGGTGTGCCCTCGTCGTCGTAAGGGTGCGTGCCGACATAGCGGTCCAGCGAGCCGTCATCGACGATGTTCAGCTCCTTCACGCCCATGGAACGGCCCAGATGCATCAACTCACGCATCTGGTCGTTCTCGTAGAGGAAGTCCGCCTCGCTGAGGTGACCGAACGCCTCGTGGGCGAAGACGCCCCCCAGGCGCTGATCCAGGATCACCGAGTAGGTGCCCCCCTCGACCTTGGGCGCCTTCAGCAGCGCCGCCGCGCGCCGCGCCGTCTCCTCGACCAGGGCCTCCCGGCCCTGCACCACGCCGTAGTCGGTGGCCGACGAGACGCTGTCGTGGCTCATTTGCACCAGGGCGCCGTCACGGGCCACCGCCCCAAAGTGGAGAACCACATAGGGGCGCTCCTCCATGAAATAGGCGCCTCGTGACGACGCGAAGTATACCGTCCGGAAGGTCTCGCTGTAGCCGCAGTTCGTCGTCTCAATCGCCGGGTCGGCGCCAAGCAGGAGGTCATTGTAGTGCGCCACGAGCCTTAGCTTCTCATCCAGGGGAACGCCGCGGAAGTCGCGCTCCATCCGGGCGACCACGTGCGCGTCTGTAGGCGCCGCGGCATCGGCCAACTCGGTCTTCTCCTTGCCAACCAGGGCCGCGGCCTGGCAGGCTTCTTGCACCTGGCGGTCCAGATCCTCCAGCGTGTCGAAGACCGCCATTCCCCAGCCGCCCCGGGTACAGGCGCGCACAATGCCCCCGGCAAGCTTGCTGGAGGAGACGCGGTCGACCTCCCTGCCGCGGTAGCCGAAGGAGGTGGAGTCCTCGATCTCGTAGCGGATCTCGGTGTAGTCGGCAGTGCTCTTCTTGAGCGCCTCGGAGAGTCGGTCTTTCACCGGTGCCTCCTTTCGCTGGCAGTATCGAACGCCGTTCACAACCTCGGGGGAGCTTTCGTGGGCACCAACACTCCTTCCTGTAGCGCCCCTGTCCCCTCAACGAGCAAGCCAGGCAGCGCGCGGGATGCCAGCGCCCGTTGCGCCGTGACCACCGATCTGCTATACTGAGCCAGCGACCTGGGTACCGCGCGTGCCGCCGGGCACGCGACCACCGGCACCCGTACCGGGAGGCCCTGATGCGCCGTTCACTCGCTGCTTTGGCCGAAGCACTCGCCCGGCGAGAGGATCCCGAAGCCGCCCGCCGGACCATTGAGGCACGGTTGCCCGACCAGGAGCTCCGCGAGGCCATCCTCAACCAGATGGTGGAGGATATTGTCGCCGCCCACCAGATCAACCCCGCCAGTTGGGAAACCACGCTGGTGAGCTCCGGCTTCACCCTCAACGTGGGGCGGGTGTGGATGTTCAGCCCGGCCCGGTGGCGGAAGTGGAACTTCCCCATCCTGATCGACCAGCGCCTGCTGGACGGGGAAACGCAACGGTTGCTCGAACAGGACGGGCTCCTCCAGTGCGAATCCGGCTCGCTGTTCAACGCCCGGTGGGTGTGCGTTCCCCCTGAGCGCTACCGCGAGCTGTTCCCCCGGATTCGCGAGGCACACCGGGCCATTATCCCGGATGCCGCCCGGCAGCACAAGCGGACCCCCTACTACATCCATCACTCTCCCGGCGTGCCCCGTTACCTGCGGCTGGCGCTGGGCCGTGACGTTCCCGACCCGGCGTATGCCGCGCCAGCGCCGGCAAGAAGCCAGGGCTCCCAGAGGCTACTCCCACGGCAGCAGGAGAGCCAATGGGGCTAGCGCCCCCTCTCCCGCGCCGCAGCCCGGCGGCCGCCCCATGGGTGAGGAAGCACCTGCAGGGCCGGTGGCGCGGGAGGCCGAACTCCCTCGCATGCGTACCCCTACCGTACACACAGACTTCCCAGGCGGGCAGTTGGGGCCGGCCCGGTGGGTTGGGCCCGGGCATCTGCGCGCTACTCTCTACCGCGAGTGGGATGAGAACCGGATCAACACCCAGGCCACCTGGTACTACTTCCGCCTGGAGGGGGTCCGCGGCCTGCCCCTCACCCTCGAACTGACGGGCCTGGCGGACCGCTACGAGGGCCGGCCCTCGCACTCCATCGCGGAGCGCGACAAGCCGTGCGTTAGCTCCGACGGCGTCCGCTGGGAGCGCCTGCTGTCAGCGCAGTTCGACCGTGAGCGGGCCGTTCTCACCCTCCGGCTCACTCCGGAGACGGACACCCTCTGGGTGGCCCACCTGGAGCCCTACACCGGGGAGCACCTGGACCGGCTGGCAGCCGACCACGCCGGAAGCCCCTACCTCCGACGCGAGTCGGCCGGGCGGTCGGTCGCGGGGCGAGACATCCCCCTGTGGAGCGTCACCGACCCGGAAGCCCCGGAGGGCGGCAAGCGCGTGGTCTGGCTGATGGCCCGCCAGCACGCCTGGGAGACGCACACTTCCTACTGCCTGGAC
>JAAZEB010000165.1 GCA_012512505.1 Armatimonadota bacterium
ATGTCAGTATGCTCGCCACCAGCCTTCATCCAGAGGAAGTAGCTGCCCGCATAGGCCGACTGATTGGTCGCGAGTGTGACATCCGTATAGTCTGTGCCATACCTCCCAACACCGTAGGTCGCGCCAGAGTCTGGTGTCGCTGTCATGGTCCACCCGGGGGTGGTGCCATCCTCGAAGCCGATGTTGACCCAGGGGCTTGCGTTGGCCGTGCCGGCGGCGCAAGTAAGCGCCAGCGCGACCACGAGCACTAGATTGAGGCGCTTTCTCATCGGCGTCCTCCTTCTTGCACGGTAGCTGCGCTACTCCCGGCGCATCGGCTGGGGCTATGGAGTGCGGGGGATGCTGGCGCCCAAGCCCCATCCGACTTTCGGGAACTCACGTTTGGCCGTCAGGGGAGATGCATCCTGGCAGCCTGTTGCTGTCGAGGCCTCTACCACCTCCCTTCGCCTTCCCCGTGTCGCATTGTACACGGGGAAGATCAGCACGCCACGCTGCCCTGGGCCGCGAGCGGGGGAACACGACCGCACAATATTGGCAACGCTGACCATCAGACGGGAGAGTAGCTCAGGAGTGAATTCTGCAACTTTCCGAGTGAGGATCCCTCGGCTCTCGGGGTGGACTGCCTAGTCCCCAGCCGCGACCGGTGCCGGTCGGGTTAAGCCGGAGCGGGAGGGAGGGGCTCGGCGGAGCAGAGGAGGTCGCTACCGAAGCGGCGGATGACCGACCAGGGCACCTGCCCGTCGGGCAGCAGCGAGTGGGCGAACAGGAGCAGGCTGCGGGCGCGGCCCGGGTTGTGGGCCGGCACCCGGCGCAGGAAATAGGCCCAGTCCATCTCCCGGCCGACGCCGTGGATGATCGAGATGGCGTCCCACCAGTCGGGGCGACCCTCGTGCCAGGCGTAGATCTTGCGCAGCAGCATGTCTTCCGGGCCGAAGCCACGGAAGGGGTAGCCGCACAGCAGGATCGTGCGCGCGTGCGCCAGGTCCTCCTCACTCAGGTCGGGCGCCCCGGTGGAGTGGATGATCAGGTCAATCGGCGCGCCGGCCTTCTCCGCCTTCAGCAGCCACCGTTTCTCCGTCTCCTGGGTGAAGTAGCCACCGGCGTTCAGCACGTTCAGCGCCCGGTAGCCATCGCGCGGGTGCAAGAAGAAGTCGATGTCCTTCGTCTCGCGCCCGCGCCCATAGAGGCTGACCATCAGGCCGCCTCCCAACAGGTGAGGCACCTCGTTGCGCTGCAGCAACCGCGTCGCCTCGTAGTAGATCGGCAGGTAATCTTCTGGCACCAGGCACCGTGCCCGGGACACCCCCGCCTCCTTTCCAGCGCGGCCGGCACCGTCCGGCTCCGGCGCTTCACGCTGCTTTACCCGGAGGCGGGGACGCCTATGCCACGGCGCGCACGGCGGCCCACACCGCTTCCCAGGCGTCCAGCACCGCCTCGCGCAGGTCGGGACGGCAAAGTACGCGCACCTTGCGGCTGTAGCGCTCGAACGACTGGGCGAACTCCGACTTCATCTGCGAGAAGCCATACTCGTTGAACGGCACCAGCGAGTGGCGGCGCCGGTCACGCTGGGAGGAGACGACCACCCGCAGCTCGTTGAAGTCCTCCACATCGAAGACGCTGCCCGGCTCGGGAATATCGAGTAGCACTTCGTGGCCGGCCAGCGGCGTTCCCAGGCGGTCGGAAAGCACGGCGCACATCGCCGCCTCCGCCGCGCGCCGCCGCTCGGGGTCGCGGTGCAACTGCACTAGGTGCGCCACCTCCTCCGCCCCGAGCCGAAACTCCGGCTCACCCACCCCCGGCGCCGGGTAGAGGGTGACCGCGCGCTTGTAGAGGTCGCGGCGGCTGAGGCGGACCACCAGTTCGCCGGCCGGGAACGCCCCCGCCACCTCCGGGGCCGACAGCCGCAGCAGCAAAGCGTCGTCGGAGAGCCGGTAGAACCACTCCGGGGCGACCACCCTGGCGGCGACGCCGTCTTGGAGGAAGCGGCCGAACATGGCACTGGCGATGCGCGCGGTGTGGTGCCAGTAGATGTGCCGGAACATCATGTACTTGGAGAAGATAAGGCTCTCCAGGGGGGCGACCCCCTTCTCGGTGATCGCGATTCGTCGGCCGGTCGGCCCCGCGTCGAGCACCAGCGACTCGAGGAGGCGTTCCGTGTCGATATGGCCGTAAGGAACACCGCAGGCGTTGGCGTCGCGCACCAGGTAATCCATCTTGTCGGGGTCGACGATGCCGCTGAGGAGGCGTGCCGGCAGGTTGTCGTCGTTCGGCCCGGGGCCGGGCGTGGCCGGCGCGATGGCATGCGCCACCAGGCGGGGGTCTTCGATCTGCCACGATTCGCGCAGGATGCCGGCCAGGCCACCCGGCCGGTCTGGATCGAGGTAGTGGCGGGCGCGTTCCTCATGGCTGATGAAAAGCCGGCGGCCGGCCGCGTCGCGCAGCGGCAGGTTGTCGAGCAGGTGGGCGCAGGGATGGTGTCCGATGTCGTGCAATAGCGCCGCAGCGAGGAAGACGCGCCCCTCCTGCGGCGTGATCCGCGGCTGGCCGGTGTCCGGGTCAACGTTGTGAGGGTTGCCCAGCAGGCTGCTCAGCATCTGCAGCGCGATGTGGTAGGTGCCGATGGAGTGCTCCAGGCGGGTGTGGGTCGCTCCCGGGAAGGCGTAGTGAACGAAGAGAAGCTGCTTCACCTGCTGCAGGCGCACGAAATCCGGGTGCTCGATCACCCGGCGGGCGCCCGCCGACAGGGGGATGTGCCCCCACACCGGCAGGCGGATGAAGCCGCCATCTTGCGCGAAAAGGAACTGCCATTCTCCCGAAATGCTCTCCAAGGCTGCCTCCCAACGTGCCGCGCGGGCACTCCGCATTATACCACAACCGCGCCGGCCCGCGTCGCCGCGGCAGGGCAAGAGGGGCCAGGGATCGCCCCCTGGCCGTCGAACTCCCTCCGCGTGTGTCCCGAGCCGATGCCTGGGAAAGGAGCCGGCGATGAGCAGCCATACCCCTCGCGCGCGCGTGCGCGCCGCCCTGGGCCATGAGGAGCCGGATCGGGTGCCGGTGGATCTGGGCGGTACCTTCGTTAGTGGGATCGTCGTGAGCGCCTACGAGAAACTGTGTGCCTACCTCGGGCTGCCTGCCGCTTCCGCCGTCGCCGGCGGCTACCACTCGACGGCCCCCGTGGCGGAAGAGGTGCTGGTGCGGCTGGGCAGCGACACCCGCGGCGTCGCCGTGAACACCCCCGAGCTGTGGACGCTGTCGCAAGAGGATGGTTTGCGCACCGATGGGTGGGGCGTCACCTGGGCCCGGCCGGCGCAAGGGCACTACTACGTGGTGCGCTCGCCTCTGGCCGGCGAGCCGTCGGTGGCCGACGTGGAGCGGCTGCCGTTCCCCGACCCGGAGGACCCGCGCATTGTTGAGGGCCTGTGCGAGCGCGTGCGCTACCTGCGCGACCAGACCGACTACGCCGTTTGCCTGAGCCTGCCCAGCCGCCTGGTGCATACGATCCAGTACCTGCGCGGCTATGCCGAGGCGCTGATCGATCTGGTCGCCAACCAGGCGGTGATCGAGGCGCTGATGGAGCGCATCACCGACTTCAACGTGCGGGTGATGGAGCGTGTCCTGGCGCTGGTGGGCCGCTCCATCGATGTCCTCTGCGTCGGCGACGACCTGGGCACCCAGAAAGGCCTCCTCCTCCGCCCGGAAACCTACCGGCGCCTGATCAAGCCGCGGCAGCGCCGCCTGCTGGAGGCCGCCCGGCGCCACACCGACGCCACCCTCTTCTACCACACCTGTGGCTCGGTTACCGCGGTGATCCCCGACCTGATCGAGATGGGGGTGCAGGCGCTCAACCCGATCCAGGTCTCGGCCGCGGAGATGGCGCCGGAGCGCCTGAAGCGGGAGTACGGGCGGGAACTGGTCTTCTGGGGTGCGGTCGATACCCAGCGCGTGCTGCCCCAAGGAAGCCCGGCCGAGGTGGCGGCCGAGGTGCGCCGCCGCTTTCGTGAGTTGGGGCCTGGCGGCGGCTGGGTGTGCGCCGCGGTGCATCACATCCAGGCGGAGGTGCCGCCGGAGAACATCGTGGCCCTGTTCGAGACCGCCCGGGAGTGCGTCTATGCGCCCGCGGCTTGACGGGGATCTGATCGGCGGGGTACAATGTCCCCGTTGCCCTGGCGCCCCCGCGCCTTGGGGCTGTTGCCGCCGTGGCGGTCACTACCGCCACTACCCTGGCGCGCATCCCGCGCCTTGGGGCCGGAGGGGTGATGGCGAACGACGAGCGGTTGGAGTGGGAGAAGCTCCCCACCGAGGAGCTGGTGGCGGAGCTGGAGTACACCGGGCTGCAACTGCCGCCCGGCCTGATCGACGAGATCGTGCGGCGCGGTGCCGAAGCGCTGCCGTACCTGGGCCGCCTGGTCACCGATGCCAGGCGGTGGGAGAGCGAGGATGACGACCGCTGGGCACCGATCTTCGCCCTGCACCTCCTCGGCGCGATTGGCGACCCGGCGGCGGCTCCCTACATCGTGGAGGCGCTGCGCCTGGACCCCGACCCGGATGAGATCGTCGAGAACACCCCCACGGTGATCGCGCACCTTGGCCCGGAGGCGATCCCGGAGTTTGCCCGCTTCCTCCTCGACGAGCGGGCCTACGGCCTGATGCGCGCGGTGGCCGCCGATGGTCTGGCCGCCATCGCCGTGCTGCACCCACAGACCCGCCCCGCCGTCCTTGGCTTTTTGCGCCGCTTTGTTGAAGAGGCCCCGAAGCGCGACCCCGAGGCCGTCACCGGCGTGATCCTCAGCCTGACCGAACTGCGCGACCGCGAGGCGATGCCGGCTATCGTCCAGGCGTTCCGCGCTGGCCGGGTGGATCAGGACCTGGTGACGATTGAGGATGTGCATGACGGCATGCGCAGCCCGGAGACGATCAGCCGCGACTGGCATTACACGGGCGACCCCCTCGCCTTCTTCAGTGAGGAGCGCCTGGAAGCACTGCGGAAGAAGCAACGGAATGGACGACCAGATCGAGGCGTTCCGGGAACACCTTGAGCAGGTGCGACGCCTCTCGCCAATGACGGTGAAGTCGTATGTGGAGGACCTCACCGACTTCTCCCGGTTCCTGGAGGAATCCGGGGGGCTGCCGGCATCCGCGGGCACGATCGAGGTTCGCACCATCCGGCAGTACCTGGGCGTACTGCAGGCGCGCGGTTACGAGAAGAGCACGCTGGCGCGCCGGCTGTCGTGCCTGCGCACCTTCTTCCGCTACCTGGTCGGCCGGGGTGCCATTGCCGCGGATCCGACGGTGGGGGTGCGAGCCCCGCGGCTGGGGCAGCGCCTCCCCAAGGTGGCCGGGCAGGAGCTGATGGCGGCGCTGCTGCAGGCGCCTGATCCGACGACGCCTCTGGGGCTGCGCGACCGGGCAATCTTGGAGTTGCTCTACGCCACCGGGCTGCGCGGCAGCGAGTTGGTGGCCCTTGATCTGGACGCGGTTGACTACCAGGCGCGTGAGATCCGCGTGGTGGGCAAGGGAGACAAGGAGCGCGTGGTGATTTTCGGGCGTGCCGCGCAGGAGGCACTGGCCGATTACCTGCGCGACGGACGGCCGCACCTGGCGGGTCCGACCCGACCGCAGCGGGCGCTGTTTCTCAACCGGCTGGGCACGCGCCTGGGCGTGCGCTCGCTGCGCGACATCCTCAACAAATACGTGGCCCAGGTGAGCGGTGACCTGCACCTGAGCCCGCACGCCCTCCGCCACAGCTTTGCTACCCACCTCCTGGATGGCGGCGCGGATCTGCGCGCCGTGCAGGAACTGCTTGGGCACGCCAGCCTGGCTACGACGCAGATTTATACCCACGTCAGCAACCAGCGCCTGCGGGAGACGTTCCGCCGGACACACCCGCGGGCGTAGGTGGCGCGTGGGCTTGGGAGCAAGATGAAGATTCACCACACTACCGTGGTTTGTGTTCGCCGCGAGGGGAAGACGGCGATCGCCGGTGACGGCCAGGTCAGCTTCGAGAACACGATCATGAAGCAGGGCAGCCGCAAGGTGCAGAAGCTGGCCGGGGGGAAGATCCTGGCCGGCTATGCCGGCGCCGCCGCGGATGCCCTCACCCTGATGGAGCGCCTGGAAGCCAAGCTGGACCAGTACGGCAGCAACCTGGAGCGCGCCGGCCTGGAACTGGTGAAGGAATGGCGCACCGACCGGGTGCTGCGCCGCCTGGAGGCGCTGCTGGTGGTGGCCGATGCGCGGCAGATGTTTCTGATCTCGGGCGCTGGTGATATGATCCGACCGGATGAGGACCTGATCGCCGTGGGCTCCGGGGGCGGCTACGCGCGGGCGGCGGCCGTCGCGCTGATGCAGCACACCCAACTGGGGGCCGAGGAGATTGCCCGCGAGGCGCTGCGGATCGCCTCCGGGATCTGCGTCTTCACCAACGACAACATTAGCGTTGAGACGTTGGGGTAGCCTTCCGGTGGCAGGAGGCGTTTTCGACGCCGAAAGGGCGGCAGGGTAGGGTAGGGGCGTAGTGGCGTTGGAGGGTTGCATGGATTACCTCACCCCACGGCAGATCGTGGAGGAGCTGGACAAGTTCATTGTGGGCCAGGACAAGGCGAAGCGTGCCGTAGCGATTGCGCTGCGAAACCGCTACCGCCGACGCCTGCTGCCCGAGAAGCTGCGCGAGGAGGTCATCCCCAAGAACATCCTCATGATCGGGCCTACCGGCGTTGGCAAAACGGAGATTGCCCGCCGCCTCGCCCGTCTGGCCGGCGCCCCCTTCGTCAAGGTGGAAGCCACCAAGTTCACCGAGGTCGGCTACGTCGGCCGCGATGTCGACTCGATGGTGCGCGACCTGGTGCAGGTGGCCTACCGGATGGTGCAGCAGGAGAAGATGGAGGAGGTGCGCGAGGAGGCCCAGGAGCTGGCAATCGAGCGGATTGTGGACATCCTGGAGCCGAGACCGCGCAAGGAATCGGCCCCCTCGGACTTCCTGATGGAGGCAGCGCGCAAGTTTATGGGCGGCCGTATGCCCGGTGCCGCGCCCCCACCGCAGCCGCCCGCGCCCACCCCGACCGACGAGCGTGACCTGGAAGCGCGCCGCCAGCGCCTCCGCCAACGCCTCCGCGCCGGCGAGATGGATAAGGACCGCATCGAGCTGGAGGGTGAGGAGACGCAGGCGCCCTTCCTCCAGGTCTTCTCCCAGCAAGGCATGGAGGAGATGGGGATGGACCTCCAGGGGATGCTGGGAAGCATGATGCCCCGCCGCACCAAGCGCCGCAACGTCACCATCGCCGAGGCGCGCGAGATCCTCGCCCGGGAGGAAGCCGCGAAGCTGGTGGACAACGACGCCGTCATCCAGGAGTCGATTGAGCGGTGTGAGCAGGACGGCATCATCTTTGTGGATGAGTTGGACAAGATCGCCGGGCGAGAGAAGGGCGCCGGCCCGGATGTCTCCCGCGAGGGCGTGCAGCGCGACATCCTCCCGATCATCGAAGGTTCCACGGTCGTCACCAAGTACGGCGCGGTGCGCACCGACCACATCCTCTTCGTAGCGGCAGGCGCCTTCCACATGTCGAAGCCGTCGGACCTGATCCCGGAGCTGCAGGGCCGCCTGCCGATCCGGGTGGAGCTAGACACCCTCACCGAAGAGGACTTCGTGCGCATCCTCACCGAGCCGGAGAACGCGCTGACGAAGCAGTACGCCGCCATGCTTCAGACCGAGGGCGTGGATGTGGAGTTCACGGACGACGGCATCCGCGCCATCGCCTCGATCGCCGTGCAAGTGAACGCGCGCACGGAGAACATTGGCGCCCGCCGCCTGCACACGGTGATGGAGCACCTCTTCGAGGAGGTCTCCTTCCTGGCGCCGGACATCAGCCCGACCACGATCCGCATCACCGAGCAGTACGTCCAGGAGCGCCTCGCCAACATCGTCAAAGACGAGGACCTGAGCCGCTACATCCTGTGACGGGGACGCCCCGCAGAGGCCGTGCAGCCTCGGGCGGGGGATGCGGGTAGCCCCAGGTGCCCCAGGACGGGTGCCCTAAAGGACTACCCTAGTCAAGGGACAAGCCGACTAAAGCCGGCTCCGGATCGTCCTTCAGGGCGCTTGTCCCCAGGGTCATGGGCGTCGTTTACGGCGCCCCTGACCCTGGGGACAAGCACCCTGACACCTGGCACCTAACACCTGACACCTGACACCCAACACCTGACACCCAACACCTGACACCTGGCAGGCGTTATTCCGCCTCCACCGGGTTCTCGATGGCGCCGATGCGCTCGATCTCCACGCGGACGCGGTCGCCTGGCTTGAGGAAGATGCCGCGGCTGCTGCCGACGCCGGCTGGCGTGCCGGTGGCGATCACGTCGCCCGGCTCGAGGGTGATGATCTGTGAGATGTAGTGGATCAGGTCGGCGACGGAGAAGATCATCTGGCCGGTGTTCCCCTGCTGCATCTGCTGGCCGTTCACCCAAAGCGAAACCGCCAGGTTCTGCGGATCGGGGATCTCGTCGGCCGTCACGATCCAGGGGCCCATCGGGGCAAAGGTGTCCAGCCACTTACCGTTCAGCCAGTCGAAGAACTTGTCCCACTCGGCCGACTGCTCCCGCTCGCGGATCTTCAGGCCGCGCTCGGAGACATCGTTGATCACCGTGTAGCCGACCACGTAGTCGAGCGCCGCCTCCACCGGGATCGCCTTGCCCTGCCGGCCGATGACGACCGCCAGCTCCGCCTCCCAGTCGATCTTCTGGCCGACGGGCGGGATGCGGATGGCGTCGTAGGGGCCCACGACGGTGGTGGTGGGCGGTTTCATGAAGACGCGCGGGGTGACCTTGTCCTTCTCGGCTACGTCGCGCCCACCCTCACGGATGTGCTCGGCATAGTTGCCCGCCAGGCAGAAGAGCTTGCGCGGGTAGAGGATTGGCGCTTGTAGTTGTACCTCAGAGAGAGGATAGATCGCCGTCTCTGGCGCCCGCGCGGCGATCTGCCGCACCGCGTTCAGTGCATCCTCGCCCTCCTCCAGCAGCGAGAGCATGCTGCCGTGCTCGGCTACATTGGCGAGGGTGCCCGCCGCGGCGGCGCTGAGGTCCAGAACGCGCTCGCCATCCAAGACCATGCCCAGGCGCTTCTTCCCATCGCGCTCGAAGGTTGCCAGTTTCACCGATGCCTCTCCTTCGTCATCAGGCCAGGCGCGCCGGTCACCGGCCGCACCGGTGGCGGTACTTCCTGCCTCAGCCACTCCACAGCCGTCGGGGTCCCGGAACGGCACGCGCGCGGCGAATCCCCTCCGATCCCACTCGCTGGGTCCGTTCCGGAACGTCGCCCGCAGCGGCGCCGGCTCCCGACCGGGCTTGCTGGTCAGCACCACGGTCCCGCGCGGCAGCCGCAGTTCGCGGGGGCGTGCGGGCGCGGTTCCAGAATACCACAGAGAGCAGGCGGCGGGCAAGCCCCCGGCCGCTCTACTCCTCCAGGAGGTGCAGCAGCAGGGCGGCACCGACGACCGCGGCGGTCTCGGCGCGGAGGATGCGCGGTCCGAGGCTGACCGGAATGGCCCCCACGGCGCGCGCGGCGGTGGTCTCTTCGGGCGTGAACCCTCCCTCGGGGCCTATCAGCAGCAGCACTCGCGCCGGCTGGGTGGGGTCGCGCGGGCGCGGGGGCAGCGCCGTGCGCAGCGCCTCCGCCAGCGGGGTGGCCTCCTGCTCGTCCGCGAGGAGGGTGACGTCGGCGCCGGCAGCGTGGTCAAGGAGGGCGGGCCAGGAGAGAGGGGCAGCCACCTGGGGAACGCGCCCCCGGCGGCACTGCTCAGCGGCCTCCTGGGCAATCTGCTGCCAGCGCCTCACCTTTCCGGCGGCGCGCTCCTCTTCCAGTCGGACCACGCTGCGAGCGCAGGCCACCGGCAGAATGCGGGAGGCGCCCACCTCGGTGACCTTCTGGATGGCCCACTCCATCTTCTCGCCCTTGAGCAGGCCCAGGCCCAAAGCAAGGTGCGTGCGCGGCTCGGCCGGGCAGAGGTGCCACTCCTGGAGACGCGCCACCGCCCGCGCCGGGCTCACCGCCTCCAGGACGGCGGCGCACTCTGCGCCGGAGCCATCGAGGATACCGATCGGATCCCCCGGGCGCAGGCGCAGCACCCGTGCCACCTGGTGCGCCTGCGGGGCAGACAGCACCACGCGGGCACCCTCGATTTGATCGGGACTGACGAAGAAACGGTGCATCGGTACGTGAAGGTCAGGGCCGGGGAGCCCGGCCGCCGGTCAATCGCGGTGTTTCCGCGCCACGATCGCCACCCACTCCGCCTCTTGGAGGGTGCGCTCCACGCCGAGGCCGGATTCGGTCAACGAGGCGCGCACCTCGTCGGCGCGGGCGGCGGGGATGCCAGCGCCGATGAAGGCGCCGGACGACGCGAGCAGGCGACGGGCCGGCGCCGCTGCCTGCATCACCGGGCCAGGCGCGATGTTCGCCACGATCACGTCCCAGCCCCCCTCGGTCACCGCGGCGATCTCCCCCTCGATGAAGGTGATCGCGTCCGCTACCCCGTTTTGCGCGGCGTTGGCCCGGGCGATGGGAAGCACCTCGGGGTCGTTATCTACCGCCAGCGCCCGCGAGGCGCCCAGGCAAGCGGCGGCAATCGCCAGGATGCCGGAGCCGGTGCCCACGTCCAGCACGCGGCCGCCGGGCCGCAGCTCTTCCTGCAAGGCGAGCAGGCAGAGCCGGGTGGTGGCGTGCGCGCCGCTCCCGAACGCCATCCCGGGATCGAGGCGGACGAGCACCTCGCCTGGAGTGGGGCGCGCCTGCTCCCAGGTGGGCGACAGGAGCACGCGCCCCACTCGCGTCGGCCGGAAATAGGCCTTCCACACCTCGGCCCACGGCTGCTCGGTGACCACCACCGTGCGCACTTCCGCGGGGCCTGGGTCGAGGCCCGCCTCCTTCAGCGCGCGCACCCGTGCTTGCAGGGCGGCAACGCGCGCGTCGGCCCCGCTGCCGGCCGGGATGTAGCCGACGAGCGTCTCCGCGCCGCGGCTTTCCCAACCGCTGGCGCCCGCCTGCCGCAGCAGTTCGCCGGCTGCCTCCACCGCCTCCGGGGTCACCCGGACGATCACCTGCAGCCATTCCGCCATCGCTACGTGCCAATCTCCGGCCGGCCCTGCAGCAGATACCAGATGCGGTAGGTGAGTAGGGCCATGCGCGCCATCACCGTCGAGCCGAAGATTGCCCCAAAGGCGATCATCAGCAGCCAGCGCCCCAGCGATGCCGACCCGCGCACCACCTTGCTGCGGTGCTCGAACGAGAAGAAGAAGTAGGTCATCACCGTGACGATGGTGACCACGATCACCAGGTTGCGGAACAGCACGTACGGCGGCTCAGGCTGCACCAACGGCAGGAACGACGCGGCCAACTGTGGGATGTAGAGGCGCGCGAACCCCTGGAAGAAGATGCCGGCCGACATGCCCATCAGCGTGGCCATCAGCAGGCGGCTCATCCAGGCGTACCGGGGGGTGTAGATGGTGTAGAACATCAACCCCACCACCAGCGCGAAGATCCACGGCCACTTGCCGTCACCCGCCATGGGAGTCCACCAGTTCGGCAGCAGCACCTGCGTCCAGAGGATCGAGATGCCGTAGCCGGTCGCCAGGCCGATGAAGATGTGCTCGAACAGGCGGTAGACCGGGTTCTCCCGATAGAGGATGGAGAAGATCGCCAGCGTCGAGAGGGCGGCCAGCGCCCAAATCGCTAGATCGAGGTTCATGCCTGCTCCTCCCGTCGCCGGTGGCGCGTGAAGTACTGGTAGTTACCGAGAACAATCAGCACCACGATCAGCACGTGGGCAATGGAGACGGCGTTCATCGCCCGCATGGGCGGGTACTTCCAGGCCAGCGAGGCGTCCGGCCGCTGCTGCAGCAGCGCCGCGTACTCCGCCGCGCCCTTGATACCGGCCAGCATCCCGACGATCTGCTTTGACTGCAGGTAGGGGTAAGCCTCCGGCGCCATCACCGCCGTCGGCGCGTAGCCCACCGGGGTGCCAACCGCGCCATGGAAGTACTGTATCCAGATATCGAGCGTAGCCGAGGGGGTGACGTCGATGATCATCCCCAGGTCGCGCGCCGAGTGCACGCCGCGCATCAGCGGCAGCGTCGCCAGCTCCGTGCCTTGCGCGTCGCGCTTCAGCGTGCCTGGCAGGTCGCGCGTCATGCCGAGGATCATCGGCAACTGCAGCGGCCGGTAGCCGATGTTCACCCAATCCACCCCGTAGGTGCGCCCGAGGCGCTCCGCCTGGCGCGCGGCGATCTCCTGGCCGAGGCTCGGCCCCACCGGGTCGATCCCAAAGATGGCGAACGGCTTGCGGGCGAGGAAGAAGTGCTGGATCAGCGCCTCGGTTTGCGGGTAGTTCTCGCCATAGGTGCCGGGCGCCCAGTTGAGCACCAGCAGGATCGGCTTTTGCGCCGGCACCTTCTCCACCGCCTCGTACAGCCCGCGGGCCTGCGGCCCCACGAGGAACGGCAGCTTCAGCTCAAACAGCAGGAAGATCGCCATCAGGCCGGCGAGGATGGCGTAGATGATGCGGCTCTGCCGGCGCTGTGCGGTGACTTCCGGGCGCTCCGTAATGGCGTCCGACATCGCCTACATCTCCTTTCCGAAGTAAGTGCCCTTCTCCAGGCTGAGCCAGACGCGCAGCGACATCGCCAGCCCGCCGATGCCGATGCCGAAGCCAACCGCGCGCAGCGCCGCCATGTTCAGCACCGTCATCAACCAATCGCTCACCTGCTCGATGCGGAAGTAAGCCAGCCATCCCTGGGTGGGAAGCCAGTCGGTCAGCATCATCCCCATCGGCACCTGGGCCATCATCACGATGAACGCGGCGGCCATCATCAGCGTCGCCTCGCCGGAGCGAATGCGAAACGCCCGGTAGGCCGCCGTCGTGATGAAGAAGGCCAGGATGCTGAAGACGCTGGCGCCCAGCGGCTGGTAGAGCCCCTCGAACAGCAGGCGGTGAACGGTGCGCAGGGTGGGCGAGTTGGCCTGGAACAAGCCTGCCACCGTCATGCCCACCATCGCCACGAAGAACGCCAGCGAGTTCACCCAGCCGGGTCGCCCTCGCAGTAGCGTGCGCCCGTGCAGCGCCGCCAGGTTCAGCAGCCCCAGCCCGAAGGCAAAGCCGCCGATCACCAGGACCACCTGGCCTATCTGCTCAATGAGTGGGCTCAGGAAGTTGTCGCGCGCTGGGTTCGGCGCTTGCCACCCCAGGAACCCGGTGCCTGGCGGGATGACAAACTCGAGCAGGTAGAACAACCCCCCGAGAAAGGTGAAGCTCACCATGAGCAACCGCCGCGACCGCGTGTTGGTGAAGCGGTCCAGCAGGCCCAGGAACGCAATGCCCGCCGCAAATCCAAGCAAGATCTTCAATGCCAACATGCTCGTCGAAGTGCCCCCTGTCTTGGCAGGTACACGCCAAAGTGGCCGCGCCTCGGGGCCGGTGCCCCTTGGGATTCCCTACCGGCCGGCTGCCGCACCGGGCATGTACTGCAGGAAGCCGGTCAGCTTCTCCTCGAAGCCGGTCATCGCGCCCCCGTGCGTCAATGACCACAGAGACGCCACGCCCACCATGATCACGATGGTGGCCAGCAAGGCGATCTTGCCCCAGTCCTGGCCGATCAAGCTGCCGAGGAAGGTCGGCTCCTGCGTCAGGTAGGCGCTGGCCGCGTAATACTCCTCGCCGATGATTGTATAGTCACAGGCGGCGATGAAAAACGGGATCTGTGTCGTCGAGGGGGTGCCGGCCACCTGCACCGCGCCGACTTGGTGGCCGGCCTCGGCAAGGATTAGCGACTCGGCGAAGAAGCTGCCGAACAGGAAGGAGGAGGCCACCGACTCCCGGTTGATAATGCCCATCACGCCGGAGGCGTAGGCGAACTGCTGGTCGGAGAGGAAGCGAACATCCTCGGGCTGGAACAGCTCCGGCTTCCCCTCGGCGGCGTAGGCATCGCGCAGCACCTCCTCAGTGACGGGGAAGATCACGGCATCCACCACCGGCACGATCACCCGGCTGGCATAGCGCGCCGCCAGTCGGGCGACGTGGCCGAGGACGGCCAGCGCCTGCAGAGTGACGATGTCCAGGCCGCCCAGGCCGAGGGAGAAGAGCACCGGCCGGCCCATCTCCGTGGCGCGCCCAACCCCTTCGTCGATGGCCGAAAGCCCCGGGATTCGCCGGATGAACGGGATCCGGCCGCCGCGCGCGGCGAAGATCCGGGCCAGGATCAGCCCGCACAGCAACAGCTCCAGCACCAGCACGAAGAGGCTGGCGTGCTCCAGACGTAGATCCACGCTACGGGCTCCCTTCCGGGGCGGGGTTCTCCCCGCCGGCTGCCTGGGTCTCTCGCTCCCGGCTCAGCGCCTCAATGCGCGCCAGCAAGCAATCCACGTTCTCGGCCGACTGAAAGAAGAGTGCCAGCCGCTGCAGGTTCTCGTAGCCAAACAGGGTGCCGAAGATCGGCGCCCCCACCAGCAGCGCCTGCCCCCCGAGAAACGCGATCGGCTTGTGCATCTCCAGGAAGAGGGCCGCCACCGTCTCCAGGCGGCGCTCTACCACGCGGTGCGCCAACTGGTCGGCGATCTGGTCGCGCTCCTCGGGCGTCAGCTCATCGCGCAGCATCGGTCTCCTCCGCTTTCCCCAGGTCCGCTGCCGGGCAGTATACCCGCAGGGCCTCCTCCAGGCGGGCCCGCAGCGATTCTTCCTCGGGAAAGCGCAGGTACACTCCCCGGAACGCCTCCAGCGGAGAGGCGGTTCCGAGCGGGCTGAGCTTCACCCCGTCGTCATCCATTTGAACCCGCCGCACTCGCTCCCACTCCAGCACGGTGTAGCTCAGGCCGTTGCGGCGCGTGACCCCACTGGGGGTCAGGCGATACACGACCGGCAGGAGGTACTCCGCCACCGCCGACAGGAGCACGAGGGCGGTGAGGGCAACGGGGAGCGGGTGGCGGAAAACAGCGTGGGCCAATACCAGCGCGGCGGTGAGCACCAGCAGCAGCGGCACCAGCGCAGCCGGCCGGCGGCGTGCCAGATGCACACGCCACTGCAGCACGCTGCGTGCCGGATCCTCCGGCATCGGGGCCGGGGTCGTCTGCGTCATCGCGGCCCGGGAGGGCAATCCCTCCGGGGCCTGGTGGCTTCGCAAGTTCAAAGTAAGGCCCACTATCCCCGAAGCGCAGCCGCACAAACCCTCGCCCAGCCGCCTGCGCCCGGTACCTGGTGTGCGCGAGGAGTCGTCACAAGGGCAGCCAAACATTACGACGGCCGACTCCTCAGTGGTGTCATCTTATCACACGGCCGGATCAGTGTCAACGCCGGGTTGAACCGCCTTCCCGCGGCCAGTGCGGCCGGCAGGACGCGCCCGGCGGCGTGCCGAACTGCGCCCAAACGGCCGGTCCTCCCGGCGACGAAAGGACACGCGTATGCCTGCGGTCATCCGCCCCTACCGCGGCGCGGACGAGAGCGCTCTCCTGCGTGTTTGGAACGACACGCTGGTACAGGACCCGATCTCCCCGGAAACGTTCCGCGCCAAGGTCCTCCTGGATGCCAACTTCGACCCGGCACACCTGCTGGTGGCGGAGCAGGAGGGCCAGGTCACCGGCTTCGTGTTGCTGCTGCGGCGCAAGGTGCCGTTCGAGGGCGTCGATCTGGAGCCGGAGCGCGCCTGGATCACCGCGTTCGCCGTCAGGCCGGAGGCCCAGCGTCACGGCCTCGGCACGGCGCTGTTCGCGGCCGCGGAGCAGGCCGCCGCCGGCGCGCGCACCCTCGCCATCGCGCCCTACGTACCGAACTATTTCGTTCCCGGCGTCGATGAGGCTGCCTATCCCGGCGCGCTCGCCTTTCTGGAAGCACGCGGCTACCAGCGCTATGCCCGCGCCATGAGCATGGATGCCCCCCTGGCCGTCTGGAACTGGCCCGAGGGAGAGCGCGAGCGCGCCGCGACGCTGGCCGAGCGCGGCGTGGTGATTGAGACGCTGGCGCCAGAGCGCCTCCCCGAGTTCCTTGCCTTCCTGGCCGAGGCGATGCCGCCGGATTGGCTCCGCCACGCTCGCGAGATCCTCCTGGGCACGACTACTGGCCGCAGCGGTTGGGACCAGATCCTGATCGCCCGCGAGGGTGAGAGGATCGTCGGCTACAGCCAGTTTGATGGCGACCACTTCGGGCCGTTCGGCGTGCGCGAGACGCACCGGGGCGCCGGGATCGGCGCGGCGCTGCTGGGGCGCACCCTCGAGCAGATGCGGCAGCGCGGCAGCCACTGCGCCTGGCTGTTGTGGACCGAGGAGCGCGCCGGCCGCCTCTACCAGCGTTTCGGCTTCCAGCCGTCGCGCTGCTTCGTGCTGCTGCGAAAGGAGCTGCCGTGAAGCATCTCGTTGCTGTCGGCGCCCACGCTGGCGATATGGAGATCACCGCGGGCGCCGTCATCGCCGGCCACGTCCGCCAGGGGGGCCGTGCCACGCTGGTCCACCTGTCCCTTGGCGACAAGGGCCATCCCCGCCTGACCCCGGCCGAGTACGGCCCACAGAAGCGCACCGAGGCGGAGCGGGCCGCCGCCGCCCTCGGCGCTGAGGTCTGCTTCCTCGACTTCCGCGATGCCGAGATCTTCTGCAGCGAGGCAAGCATCCTGACCGTGGCGGATACCCTCCGCGCGCTGCAGGCCGATGCCGTGATCACCCACTGGCGCGAGAGTATTCACCCGGACCACAGCGAGTGCCACCGCATCGTCACGGAGGCCACCTTCTATGCCTCGGTGCCGCACCTGCCACGGCCGCACCCAAACCATCCGGTGCGCGCCCTTTACTACGCCGAGAACTGGGAAGACCGCTTCGGCTTTGATCCGTACCTCTCTATCGATGTGAGCGAGGACGTGGCAACCTGGGAGCAGAGCGTGACGCAATACGCCCTCTTCCGCGGCGAGGTGGTGGCCTGGCCCTATCTCGACTACTACCGGTCGCTGCTGCGCCTGCGCGGCTGCCTCTGCGGCAAGCAGTACGCCCAGGCGTTCGCGATCCCTGACCGCGACAAGCACCTGGTTCGCTCGTCGCTGGTCGGCTAGTAGCTGCCCGTCTGACTGGAAGCGGCGAGGCTGCCGGCTGTCGGCTCGCTGTCGCCGCGAGACCCAAGGAGCCATCATGCCTGCCTTCTGGGGCCTGGATCTGGGTACCACCAACAGCGTTCTCGCCGTGTGCGTGGACCGTGATGCCAGCCCGCGAGCGATCCCCCTGCCGGGCCTCACTCTGGAGCCAGAACACTGGCTCGGCGCCGGCGAGGAGCCGACGCCACTTATCCCCTCCGCGGTGGAGGTGGCCGACCCACGGGGCCGCAAGGCGTGGGCCGGCGCCGCCGCCGTCAACCGTCACCACGACCAGTACGTGCCGCTGCCTCCTGAGTTGGCGCGCTCCTTCAAGCGGTCGCTTGGGCGCGACGCCAACGCGCCGGTGGCCCGCGCCAAATGGGGCGATTGCTCGGCGGCGCTGGCGTGCGAGGCGTTCCTGCGCGCCATCCTCTGCGCGCTGCGCGCCAGCCCCCACGCGCCCACCGATCTCTGGGGCCGCCTGCTCGCCCACCTGGGGCGCTGGCCCAGCGAGATCGTGATCCCCGCGCCGGTGGATAGCTACGAGACCTACGGCCGCGAGGTGCGCCGGTTGGTCCGCCGCTGCGGCGTCCGGCGCGTCCGCTCCCTCGACGAGCCGGTGGCTGCCGCCTTGGGCTACGGCGTTGACCTGCGCCGCGAGCAGACGCTGCTGGTGATCGACTTCGGCGGCGGCACCCTGGACCTAGCGGTGATGCGCCTGGGGGTGCCACGCCAGGGGGCCGATCGCGCCCAGGTGCTCGGCACCGCCGGGAAGGAGGTCGGCGGGGAGGTCGTGGACCAGTGGCTGCGCGAGGAGATCGCGGCGCGCACGGCGATGGATGTCGACTGGGTGCATCAGGACCTGGCCTGGGAGGTGGAGTGGGCCAAGAAGCAGCTCAGCCGCCGCGACGCCACCGAGGTGAAAGTGGGGCGCGCGCTGCTCACACGCGAGGAGTTCATCGCGCTGCTGGAGAAGCGGGGTCTCTACCGCGAGATCCGCGGTGGGGTGGAGGAGGTGCTGCGCGCCGCGCGGGCGCGGGCCGGCGGCGACTTGCGCGTTGATGAGGTGCTGTTGGTGGGGGGAAGCACCCTCCTGCCGAACGTGCCGGAGTGTGTCGAGCGCGTGCTTGGGATCCGGCCGCGGCACTGGCGCCCCTTCGAGGCAGTGGCGCGCGGCGCCGCCCTCTTCGGCACCGGGCGCCCGATCGATCCTGTCTTCTACCACGATTACGCCGTGCGCTTGCAGGTGGCCAACACCCATCCGCCCGCGTTTGAGTACGAGCGCCTGATCCCCGCCGGCTCGCGCTATCCCACGCCCCCCGGCCAGGAAGTGGTGCGCTACTACCGCATCCGCCCGGGCCTCGACCGCTTCGCGCTACCGATCTGCGAGCTGGGCCGCTTCGGCTGGTCGGAGCTTCCGTGGGAGCGGCGCGCGAACGGCGCCCTCTATTGGCGGCCGGCCAGCGAAGTGGAGCGGAGCCGCGTGCGCTGCCGCAACGAGGCCGCCCCCGACCTGCCGATCCGCCCCCCCTCGCGCGGTGACCAGGCCCGCCTGCGCGTGACCTACCGCGTGGATGACCAGCGCCGCCTGCGCGTGGATGTGCTGGACTTGCAGACGCACCGGCCGATCCTGGAGAACGCCAGCGTGGCCACTCTGACCGAAGGGGGCGCCGCTCGTGCGGAGGACCTGTGAGGCCGGCTAGGCACCGCCTGCTGACCAGGCGCCTGGGCTGGGTGGGGAGGGGGTGCGCGCCTGGCGTCGAAAGGCAGAGTGACCTGGGCAGCGGATCGGCGCGTGGGCGCGCGGTGCGGTTGGGGCTCGTTATCCTCGCCCGGCCGCCCTTTCTGGCGGGGTGACCACGCGCCCGGACCGCACGGGACCGACATGGAGGCACGCCTGTGGAGAGAGTGAGCTATGGTGGCTGGCCGAACTGCTGCCGGCTGGCCAATGACCAGATCGAGCTGATCGTGACGACCGACGTGGGGCCGCGGATCATCCGCTTCGGCTTCCTTGGCGAGGAGAACGAGTTCTACGAGGCGCCCGAGCACCGCGGGCGCACCGGGGGCGACGAGTGGCGCATCTACGGGGGGCACCGGCTGTGGCACTCGCCGGAGGCAAAGCCGCGCTCGTATGCCCCCGACAACTCCCCGGTGGAAGCGCGGATGGAGGGCGACACCCTCCACCTCATCCAGCCGGTGGAGGCGCTGACCGGGATCCAGAAGGAGTTGGAGATCCGGCTGTTGCCCGACGAGCCCCGGGTGCAGGTGCTCCATCGCCTGCGCAATACCGGTGTCTGGCCGGTGGAGGCGGCGGCCTGGGCGCTCTCGGTGATGGCCCCCGGCGGGGTCGGCATCGCCCCCCACTCGCAGCAGGCCACGCCCGGCAACCTGCTGCCCAACCGCGTCGTGGTCCTGTGGCCCTACACCGACACGGCGGACCCCCGCCTCTGCCTGGGCAGCCGCTATGCCCGCCTGCACCAGGATCCCGAGCGTGGCCCGATCAAGATCGGCATGAGCGTGGATGACGGCTGGTGCGCCTACGCGCGCCGCGACCACCTCTTCCTCAAACGCTTCAACTACGTTGAAGGCCTCTGCTATCCCGATTCCGGCTGCAGCGTGGAGATCTACACCAACCAGGAGTTCCTGGAACTGGAGACGCTCGGGCCGCTGCGCCTCCTCGCGCCGGAGGGCGGCACCCTGGAGCACCTGGAGCAGTGGTCGCTTCATCGCGGGGTGGCGATCACCGACGAAGCGAGCATCGAGCAGGCGGTGCTGCCGCTCCTTTGAGCGGACGAGGGCGGACGGAGGGCGCCCCCGCGGGGAGTGGGCCACGCTTGCTGCACCCGACTGCGTCGGGGCCGCTCTCCGTCCCGACCCGCGTTCTATAAACAAGCGCGCTACAGGCGGATCTGCTCCCACAGCCAGTAGGAGCCGAGGAACTCGAAGTCGCGGCCGGCCACCTCCCGGATCGCGTCGACGCGCTGGCGGACCGTGCCGGTGCGCAGGTCGCCGCGCAACTGCAGCAGCAGCCAGTCGCCATCTTCCGTCTGGATGGTGTAGACGCGGTCGAGCTGCACCACGTCGGCGCACAGCACGTCGCGCACCAGCTCCGGGCGGTTGCGGATGCCGATCAGGGTGCGGTTGTAAGCGCTGGCAAAGGAGACCGGCTCGCGCCCGAGCACGAAGTAGGGCACCGGCACCAGGGCGTTCAGCGGGCGGTCGAACAGGCGGACGAGACCGTAGTGGCGGCCGGCGTGCTCGGAGGCCAGGGCAGCGATCTCGTGGCGGCCCTCGGCGGCCACGCCCCGGGCCGCGGCCGCGGTGTGCGACACGGAGTACTCCGCGTGGAGGATCCCGAGTTGCTTCAGCGGCACCCGGCAGGCGCTGAGGGCCTCCAGGTGCGAGCGCACCACGCGGATGTCGTTGAGCAGCGTGCCCGGCACGCCCCACACGTAAAGTGACGGCACCACCGGCACGCAGCCGACGATCTCGATGTCGTGGCGGGCCTCGTGTAGGTCGAAGTAGAGGCGGAGGGCGTACTCCGCGCCGGCGGTGTACATGCTGGGCAGCACGCAGAACTCGTACTCCTCCGGGCGGCGCCGGAACTCATCCACCAGGCCGTGCACGCTGCCGGCGTAGATGTGCTCCAGGTCGGCGCGGCCCATGCGCCGCTCGATGTAGGTCGCCACCTGATCCGAGAGCGTGTGCTCGTCGATGACCAGTATCTTTCCCATTTCAGTGCTGCATCCTCGTCGGTCACTCCTGACGGGGCGGGCCATCGGCGCGCTGGGGCCGGCCCACCACGGTTGCCGCGTGAGAGCCGGGAGGGAAAGCGCCCGCCGTCAACTAATATAGCATACGTAGCACTCGTTGTATAGCCCCGGGAGTCTCATGCCAGCGTTCATCGTATCGGTTACTGCACCCGACCGCACCGGCATCGTGGCCGGCGTCACCGCCGCCCTGCGCGACCTGGGCGGCAACATCACCCACCTGAACCAGACCGTGGTGCGCGGCTACTTCACCATCATGCTCTCCGTCGATCTGCCGGAGGGGGTGGACGCCGAGGCGATCACCGCGCGCGTGGCCGCCAGCGCCCCGGAAGGGGAACTGCGCGTCGGGGTGATGCCGTTCCGTGAGGGAGCGCCTCCCGTGCCCAGCCCGGCCGACCGCTTCGTGCTGGCGATCCTCGGACGCGACCGCCCCGGCATTATCGCCCGGGTTACTGCCTACCTGGCGGAGCAGGGGATCAACATCGAGGATTTTACCGCGACGGTGGTGGCGGGCGATCTGGTGCTAATCTTCGGGGTGCGCGTGCCGGCCAGCCTGGAGATCACCCACGTCCAGCGCTCCATCGAGACGGTGGGGCGCGAGTTTGGCATCACCGCCACGCTGCAACACGAGAACATCTTCCGGGCGACCAGTGAGGTGCGCGCAGTCCGCACCCTGGCGTGAGTGCCGCGCGACCCCTGGCCCCGTTCCCAGACCGACGAGAACCACCATGCTGCCTGCCGAGAACATCCTGACCACCGTGCGCATGCTCCAAGACGAGCACCTCGACGTGCGCGCCGTCACCCTGGGCATCGACCTGTTTCCCTGCGCCGACCGCGACCCGGACACGCTGTGCCGGCTGGCGCGCGAGCGGATCCTCCGCTGTGCCGGGGGCATTCAGGAAGCCTGCCAGCGCACCGCGCAGCGCTATGGGATCCCAATTGTCAACCGCCGCATCGCCATCAGCCCGGCCGCCGACCTGCTCGCCGGCCACTCCCCTGAGGCGCTGCTGCACTTCGCGCAAATGCTCGATGCCGTCGCCGAGGAGACCGGGGTCGACTTCATCGGCGGCTACTCCGCTCAAGTGCAGAAAGGGATGACCTCCTCCGACCGGGCGCTGATCGAGTCGCTGCCGGCGGTGCTCTCCGACACCACGCACGTCTGCGCCTCGGTGAACGCCGCGTCATCGCACGCCGGCATCAACATGGATGCCCTCTTGCTGCTCGGGCGGGTGATCCGCGAGATGGCCGAGCGCACGGCGGAGCGCGACGGCTTCGCCTGCGCCAAGCTGTGCCTGTTCGCCAACCAGCCGGAGGACAACCCGTTCATGGCGGGCGCCTACCGCGGCATCGGCGAGCCGGAGTGCGTGGTGAACATCGGCGTCAGCGGCCCGGGGGTGGTGAAGCGCGCCATCGAGCGCGCCCGCCAGTCAGGAGAGCGACTTTCCCTGGGCGACATCGCCGAGGAGATCAAGCTGACTGCTTTCCGGGTGACCCGCGTTGGCGAGCTGATCGGCCGCGAGGTAGCGGCGCTGTTGGGCGCGGAGTTTGGCATTGTGGACCTCTCCCTGGCGCCGACGCCAGAGATTGGCGACAGCGTGGGCGAGATCCTGGAAGTGATGGGGGTGCGGCACGTGGGCGGCCCTGGCTCGACGGCGGCGCTGGCGCTGCTCAACGACGCGGTGAAGAAGGGCGGCGCCTTCGCCTCATCCTCGGTGGGAGGGCTTTCCGGCGCCTTCATCCCGGTGGCGGAGGATGCCGCGCTGGCTGCGGCGGTGGAGGCGGGCCACCTGCGCTTGGAGAAGCTGGAGGCGATGACCGCCGTCTGCTCGGTCGGCCTGGATATGATCGCCCTGCCTGGTGACACCTCCGCCGAGACGCTGGCGGCGCTGGCCGCCGATGAGCTGGCAATCGGCGTGGTGAACCGGAAGACGACGGCGGTGCGTCTGGTGCCCGTTCCGGGGAAGCGCGCCGGCGAGCGGGCCGTCTTCGGCGGCCTCTTCGGCGAAAGCCCGATCCTGGCCGTGCCCAACGGCGCCTCCGATGCCTTCGTCGCTCTGGGCGGGCGAATCCCCGCCCCGTTGGTGAGCCTGAACAACTGAGCGGGCGTTCCTCCCAGCCTTGACACCCCTTGCGCTTTGGTGTACAATCGCCGTGTGACGATTGGAGCCGGCGGGAGCATCGCTTCCGGCTTGCGTGGGTGGCGCCGGCAGCATCCCTCGCCCCCCCGGACGGCCCCGGCCCGAACGTTTCCCCCGGTGTGACGCCTGGCCGTATATTGGTTGACGTGCCGACCGCGCCGGCGGTCTACGCGAAGGAGACACGAGCATTGGCTACGCTGCAGGAGATCCAGGAACTCGACCAGGCCAACGTCATGCAGACCTACGGGCGACTGCCCATCTGCTTTGTCCGCGGTGAGGGCACCCGCCTGTGGGATACTGAGGGCCGGGAGTACCTTGATTTCCTGGCCGGTATTGCCGTTTGCAACCTGGGGCACTGCCACCCGCGTGTGACGGCGGCGATCCGCGAGCAGGCCGGCACGCTGGTCCACACCTCCAACCTGTACTATAACCAGACGCAGGCCCGCCTGGGCGCGCTCCTCGGGGAGCTGTCTGGCGGCTACCGCTCCTTCTTTGGCAACTCCGGCGCCGAGGCGAACGAGGGCGCCATCAAGCTGGGCCGCAAGTGGGCCAAGCAGCACCGCGGGCCCGAGTGTGACGAGCTGATCACCGTGCTGGGCTCGTTCCACGGGCGCACCCTGGCCACCCTTACCGCCACCGGCCAGGAGAAGGTGAAGCACGGGTTCGCGCCGCTGCCGGTCGGGTTCCGGCACGCGCCGTTCAACGATCTGGCGGCGCTGGAGGCAGCGATCACCGATAAGACTTTTGGGGTGATGTTCGAGTTGGTGCAGGGCGAGAGCGGCGTTCACCCCGCCGACCCGGAGTACGTGCAGGGGGTGCGCGCCCTGTGCGACCGGCACCAACTGCTGTTGATCCTCGACGAGGTGCAGTGCGGGCTCGGCCGCACCGGCGCCTGGTTCGCCTGGCAGCGCTACGGCGTGCAGCCAGACATCTTCACCCTCGCCAAGCCGATCGCTAGCGGCCTGCCGATGGGGGTGGTGCTGGCGCGCCCGGAGGTGGCTGCGGCGTTCCAACTGGGAGACCACGGCAGTACCTTTGGCGGCACCCACCTGGTGTGCGCCGCCGCCCTGGCGACGCTGGAGACGATGCGCGACGAGCGCCTGCCGGAGCGCGCCGAGGAGATGGGCCGCTACTTCCGCGACCGCCTGCTTGCGCTGCGGGAGAAGCACCCGCAAATCGCCGAAGTGCGCGGCCTTGGCTTGATGATCGGCGTCGAACTGAGCGTTCCAGAGGCCAAGAGCATC
Organism: Armatimonadota bacterium; assembly: GCA_012512505.1. Lineage (GTDB taxonomy): Bacteria > Armatimonadota > JAAZEB01 > JAAZEB01 > JAAZEB01 > JAAZEB01. Next base: position 24,235 of record JAAZEB010000165.1, read on the forward strand.
ATGCATCGCTGCCTGGAGAACGGCCTGGTGTTTAACGCCGTCGGCGATAAGATCCTGCGCTTCCTGCCGCCGCTCATTGTGACGCGCGCCGAGGTGGACCAGGCGGTCGCCATCCTCGATGCCGCGCTCGGCGATGCCTAGCAGGCGCGGTTGCTGAATGGCGCGAGACCCGGCGGACTTCCCCTGAAGCGTTGCCGCCCTCGGTGTTGGCAGCGCCCGGGATGGGAAGCGCTCGTGGCGCCAGGCGGGCGTGCTGCGCGCGGGCAACGAGGGTGACCCTTGTGGGTCGCTGAGGGAGCAGCCTCATGTGGGAGGAGTACACGGATCGCGCGCAGCGGGCGCTTTTCTTCGCTCACGCGGAGGCCGCGCGCCTGGGCGCCGAGTACGTCGGCCCCGAACACCTGCTGGTTGGCCTGACCCGTGACGCGGGGAGCGTGGCTGGCCGGGTGCTGGAGCGCGTGGGCTTCCCGCCACGGCGGGTGCGCCGGGCGCTGAAAAGCATCCTCGTCGCCGGGGAGCGCCGCCCGGTGGAAGACCTGGTGCCGCACGCCAGCTTCCAACGGGCGCTTAGCCTGGCCCGCGAGGAGAGCCGCGCGTTGGGCTACCGCCGGGTGGGGCCGGAGCACCTCCTCCTTGGAGTTCTGCGCCAGGGCGACGGTCCGGCGGCCGAGGTGTTCGCCGCGGCGGGGGTCGACGCCGAGGCGGTGCGCCAGGCCCTGATCCGCTTCGTGAGCGGCGGGCCGGCCAGCCTCCTGGAGGTTCCCGGCGGCGAGCGGCTTCGCTCCCGGGCGCGGCGCGTGGTGTGGCTCGCCCAGGAAGAGGCGGCACGCCAGGGCCAGGAGCGCGTTATGCCGGAGCACCTGCTCTCTGCCATTGCCCAGGAAGAGCAGAGCCTGGCCGCCCGCGTGCTGGTGCGCCAGGGCGTGGACCTGGACCGGCTGCGCCAGGAGTTGGCCGCGAGCCCGGCGGCGGCGCGTCTGGCGGCGGGAGAGGTCTCCCTCGATCCACGGGCGCGCGCCGTCTTCGAGTGGGCGCTGGAAGAGGCGCGCCAGCAGCCAGAAGCGGACCTGGGCACGGAGCACCTGCTGCTGGGCATCCTGCGGCAGGGAGACGGTCCTGCCGCCGCGGTACTCGCCGCGATGGGCGTCGCCCTGGAGGGCCCGCGGCAGGCGGTGCAGGCAGCATTCAGCGGCTCGCCCTCGCTGCGCAGCGCCATCAGGAAGAAGCTGGAGGCCTCGCTCAACCGGCGCTCTGAGGCCGACCGCGGGAGCGCCGCGGCGGAGAGCTAACCCCGGCCGGAGCCACCGGCACCGTACACGCCGGCAGCAGACGAAGCAAAGGAAACAACCAAAGTGGAGATAGAGAGTGCTTTGCAGCAGTTGGGTGAAGGCCTGGCTGCCTACATGCGCGCCACCTTCCCGGAGCTGGCTTCCGGTCGATCCGCGGCGGAGATGGTCTCGCTGGTCAACTCCCTCCGCGGCCGGGACCTCCTTTCGATTGCCGACCTGTCGTGTGACGATCTGGAGGTGATCCTGACCACGGCGGCGGTGCTGAAGGCGCGGATGAAGCAGGGCACCCCGGACCTGCCGGCGATCCTGGCGAACAAGACGCTGGCGATGATCTTCGAGAAGCCGTCGCTGCGCACGCGCGTCAGCTTCGAGGTGGGGATGACACAGCTTAGCGGGCACGCCATCAACCTGCAGGCGAACGAAGTGCAGCTCGGCAAGCGCGAAAGTATTGGCGACGCGGCTCGCACCCTGGCGCGGATGGTGGACGGCATCATGGCGCGCACCTTCAGCCACCAGACGGTCGTCGACCTGGCCGAGGGTGCCCACGTGCCCGTCATCAACGGTCTCAGCGACCGTGAGCACCCCTGCCAGGCGCTGGCGGATTTCCTCACCATCCAGGAGAAGAAGGGCCAGCTCCAGGGCCTCAAGATCGCCTGGGTGGGCGACGGCAACAACGTCTGCCACTCCAACCTGCTGCTGGCGGCCAAGGTGGGGGCGCACTTCACCATCGCCTGCCCGGAGGGCTACGAGCCAGAGCCGGAGATCGCCGCTCTCGCCCAGGCGGAAGCGAAGCGGAGCGGTTCGCGGCTGGAGACCACCCACGACCCCCGGGCGGCGGTCCAAGATGCCGATGTGATCTTCACCGACGTGTGGGCCAGCATGGGCCAGGAGGCCGAGCAAGCGGAGCGCGCGCGCACCTTCGCGCCGTTCCAGGTGAACCAGGCGCTGGTGGAGCAGGCCAAGCCGGACTGCATCGTGCTGCACTGCCTGCCGGCGCACCGCGGCGAGGAGATCACCGATGAAGTGATCGACGGGCCGCGCTCGGTGGTCTTCGACGAGGCGGAGAACCGCCTGCACGCGCAGAAGGCAGTGCTCGCGCTGTTGATGTGACAACCCACAGAGAGCGGGCGCGCGGCGCCCCATGGAGACACTTTCAATGAAGAAGGTCATTCTTGTCTATAGCGGCGGCCTGGATACCTCGGTCTGCATTCCGATGATGCGCGAGGAGTATGGCTTCGACCACGTCATCACCGTGACGGTGGATGTGGGCCAACCGGCGGCCGACATCCGGCAGGCGGAGGAGAAGGCGCGCGCCCTGGGCACCGAGCACTACACCGTCGATGCCAAGGAAGAGTTCGTTCGCGACTACATCTTCCCGGCGATCCGGGCCAACGGCGATTACATGGGCTACCCGATCAGCACATCCATCGCCCGCCCACTGATCGGCCTGAAGGCGGTGGAGGTGGCCAAGAAAGTGGGGGGCGATGCCTTCTGCCACGGCTGCACCGGGAAGGGGAACGACCAGTTCCGCATCGAGTTCGTGATGCGCGCGCTCTGCCCCGAGATGGCGATTGTGGCGCCGATGCGCGAGAAGAACCTCACCCGCTCCGAGGAGATCGAGTACGCCAAGGTGAAAGGCGTGCCGATCTCCCAGACGGTCGCCAAGATCTGGTCCATCGATGAGAACCTGTGGGGCCGCTCCATCGAGGGCGGGCGCCTGGAAGAGCCAGACTTCGTGCCGCCGGAGGAGATCTTCCTGTGGACGAAGGGGATCGATGCCGCGCCCGACACACCGCGCCGCCTCACCATCGATTTCGAGGAGGGCGTGCCGGTGGCGCTGGACGGCGAGCGGATGAATGGGCTGGCGCTGATCCAGGCCCTGAACACCATTGCCGGCGAGAATGGCGTTGGCCGCATCGACATCATGGAAGACCGCATGCTCGGCCTGAAGGTGCGTGAGAACTACGAGTGCCCGGCGGCGGTAACCCTCCTGACCGCGCACCGCGCCCTGGAAGCCCTGGTGCTCACCCGGCCGGAGCTGGACCTGAAGGCGATCATCGACCGCAAGTGGTCGGAGCTGGCCTACCAGGGCCTGTGGTTCGACCCGCTGAAGGAAGACCTGGAGGCGTTCATTGCTGCCACGCAAAAGCGCGTCTCCGGCACCGTCCTGCTCGACCTGTTCAAGGGGCAGGCGAAGGTAGTGGGCCGCCGCAGCCCCTGGGCGCTCTACTCGGAGGACCTGGCTACGTTTGACAGCAAGACGTTCGACCAGCGCGAGGCGCTGGGGATGGTGAAAAACCACGGCTTCCAGTCGCGGATGTACCTGCAGCTCAAAGCGAAGCTGGGGTGAACTAAGTAAGTATGAGCCGGGTGCGGCGCGCGAAGCGCGCCGCACCCGGCGTGTGTGTCTACCGACATGAGAACCCTCTGGAGCCATGGGGAGCAGCGCCCCGCCGAAGTGCTGGCGGAGGAATGGGGCGCTTCCTTCGCGTTTGACGTGCGCCTCCTGCCTTACGACGTGCGCGGCTCGATTGCGCACGCCCGCATGCTGGGTGCCACCGGTATCATCCAGCCGACCGAGGCCGACCGCATCATCGCCGGCCTCGAGGAGATCCTGCGCGAGTGGGAGGCAAACCCAAGCGCGCCGATCACCGAGTACGAGGACGTCCACACCTACGTGGAGGCGCGCCTCACCGAGAAGATTGGCGAGACGGCGCGCAAGCTGCACACCGCCCGCTCGCGCAACGACCAGGTTGCCCTCGATGCCCGCCTGTTCGTGAAGGACGCGGTGGCCGGTATCCAGGCTGCCCTGCGCCAGTGCCAGCGCGTGCTGGTGGAGCGTGCCGAGGAGTTGGCCGACGTCATCCTGCCCGGCTACACCCACCTGCAGCACGCCCAGCCGATCTCCCTGGGCCACCACATGCTGGCCTACTTCTGGATGCTGGAGCGCGACTTCCAGCGTTTCAGTGGCGCCCGCGAGCGCGCCGACTGGATGCCACTCGGCGCCGGTGCCCTGGCCGGCACCACCTTCCCCATCGACCGGCAGAGGGTCGCCCGGGAACTCGGCTTCGCCCGGGTGGCGCCCAACAGCCTCGACGCCGTCTCGGATCGCGACTTCGTGATCGAGTTCGTCTCGGCCGGTGCCCTGACGATGATGCATCTCTCCCGCCTGTGCGAGGAGCTGATCTTGTGGACTAGCCGCGAGTTCGGCTTCGTTTGCCTGGAGGATGCCTTCACCACCGGCTCCAGCATGATGCCCCAGAAGCGCAACCCCGACCTGGCGGAGCTGATCCGCGGCAAGAGCGGCCGCGTCTACGGCGACCTGGTTGCCCTCCTGACGCTGATGAAGGGGTTGCCCCTCACCTACAACAAGGATATGCAGGAGGACAAGGAGGCGCTCTTCGACACGGCCGATACCGTGCGCGGCTGCCTCACCGTGATGGCTGCCATGCTGCGCGGCGCGCGCTTCCAGCTCGATCGCCTGCAGGCCGCCACCCGCGGCGATTTCTCCACCGCCACCGACCTGGCCGACTACCTGGTTCGCCAGGGCCTTCCCTTCCGCGACGCCCACGACGTAGCCCGGCGCATCGTCATGGACTGCCTGGGACAGGGCCGGGCGCTGGAAGACCTCTCACTCGCGGAGCTGCAGTCCTACAGCCCCCTCTTTGGCGAGGACGCGCTGGCGGAAGTCTCGCCCGAGCGCAGCGCCGCCCGCCGCACCAGCGAAGGCGGCACCGCCCCGGAGCGCGTCCGCGACCAGATTACTCTCGCACGAGAGACGCTCGGCGCGTAGGTCACGGCATCCGTCGATCCGCGCTGCCGAGCCGCGCTGTGCTAGCCTCGTGGGGCAGGGCGCCCAACGGCCCGTGGGCAGCGTCAGACACCGAAGCTACTCCTTGATCGGCTGTGCTGCCGACAGGTGCGTGCCGAACACGCGCACGACCAGCGGGATGTTCAGCAGGTTGATGAGGCCGACCACCAGCGCGGCGACGGGGAAGCCGAGGGCGGGGTGGCCGGCGATGGCCCCGGTCAGCGGCTGCCCCAGCGCCGCCCCGATGTTGCCAGCGGCCATGAAGAGGGCGTACATTGAGGCGTAGACGGCAGGCTCGGCCAGACGCATCGCCCCGCAGAAGTAGACCGTATCGTAGTAAGAGTAGCCCACGCTCAGGAGAAAGCCTGCCAGCACCAGGGCGATCACCGCGGGGTGGGCCAGGGCGGCGGGGCGGGCCACCATGGGAAGCGCCAGGCCGGTGAGCGCCGCCACCCCGAAGCAGGCGATCCCGGTGAGGCCCAGGCAGAGCCAGGTGCTGCGGTAGAGGCCGATTCGGTCGGTGATGCGGCCCGCCACCAGCGCGCCGGCAACGCGCCCAAGGCCCATCACCAGGAAGATCCAGCCGGCCGCGCCCATCCCGATCCCCAGGTAAGGGGCATCCTTCCCGGTAAAGTAGAGGTTCAGGAAGGGGGGCAGCGACATGATCACCAGCGCCGAGAGTGCCCCGAAGAGCGAGAAAAACAGCCGGTGCGGGCTGGCGAGGCCGCGAAACGCGCGCCACTGGAACGGGGCGCGAGAGCAAGCCGCCGGATCCTCTCGGACGCAGAGCACCAGCCCCAGCGGCAGCAGCAGGATCAGTGCGCCCCCGGTGAAGATCACCGTCCAGCCAAACGCCTTGACCGTCGTGCCGATCAGCGGCGTCAGCACGAAGAGGCCCAGGGCGCGCCCGGTGACCATCAGGCCCTGAACGCGGCCTTGTTCCGCGGCGGGCGTGGTGTCAAGGGCATAGCCGTCGGTGGCCGTGTCGTAGGTGGCCATGCCGGTGACCGCCAGCAGGCTCACCAGCGCGAATAGGCCGGGGTTGACGACCGGCGACACAAACGGCACCAGGAAGAACCCCGCGCTTTGCATCAGCAGCCCGAGGATCATGTAGGGCTTGCGATGGCCCAGCCGCAGCAGGTTCACCTTGTCGCTGAGGATCCCGATCAGGATCTTCAGTACGAAGGGGAGCATCAGCACC
>JAAZEB010000166.1 GCA_012512505.1 Armatimonadota bacterium
CCGCGAGCCGCTCTGGCGCCACGCCGCGGACGGCCCGATGCGTCGGCAGCACGGTGATGCCGGGGCTATCCAGGTTGGCGATCGCCATCAGCACCCAGTCCCACGGGCCGGGCTGGTTACCGTTGGCGGCACGCACCTCGTCGCGGTAGCGCAGTGCCGTCTCGTAGCGGTGGTGGCCGTCGGCGATGAACAGCTTCTGGTTGAGAAGGTGGGCGCGCGCGGCGGCGGCGAAGGCGGGATCGCGCACGACCCAGAAGTGGTGGCGGGCGCCGCCGCTGTCAGTCACCGTGTCCAGGGGTGGCTGCGCGCTGGGCTCGGCACAGAGGCGCTCGAACTCCCCGGCCGGGTCGGAGAGCAGCGAGAAGACCGGGCTGAGGTTGGCGTGAACGGCGCGCATCAACCGCAGGCGGTCCTCCTTGGGCCCGGTGAGGGTGGCCTCGTGGGGGAGGATGGTGCCGGCGTCGAACGGCTGCAGGCGCACGCGGCAAAAGAGGGTGGTGAGGCGGTGGAACTCGCCCCAGGGATCGTCATACTCGATGCGGCAGAGGTAAAGCGCCGGCTCCTTCTCCCGGATCAGGATGCCCTGTGACAGCCACGCCTCCAGGCAGGCCGCGGCGCGCGCGTAGCGGTCGCCCGTGTCGCCTGGCTCCTCGGCACCGAGGATCAGGCGGATCACATTCGCGGGGTGACGCGCGTGCAAGGCCGCTTGCTCTGCCGGACTGATCACGTCGTAGGGCGGGGCAACCACGTCCTGAAGGCGGCCTACCTGCTGCAGGTTATAGCGAATCCCGCGAAATGGGGCGATGTCTGCCATAGTTTGGTTCCGATTTGCGAACTGCGATGGGGCCCAGCGGGCCGGCCGCCGGCGGGGCTAGGCCTCGCGGACGGCCTGTTCCAGGATCTCCACCTGGAGGGCCAGGTTCCGGTATCCTTCCTCGGCGCTGATCAGCGGCGGGCCCTCCCCGCGCACCGCGCGGACGAAGTGCTCGATGCTGGTGTGCAGCAGGTCGGGATACTCGCGCTCCTCGCCGTTGTGGCTCAGGTAGGTGCGGAAGACGCCCTGGGCGTCGTTGCGTCCTTGATAGTCCACCATGAAGCCGTTGACGCCGAAGCAGCGCTGCAGCACCCCCTCCGGCACGTTGCCCAGGCGGATGCGGCAGTCGCATACGCTCCCCGTGTCGGCCCGACACTGGAACTCGGCAACCAGCTCCTTGCGCCGGAGCGTGCAGCGCACGCTCCCCGGCACCAACTGCACGCCCGGGTTCCACTTGACGACCAGGCTCAGCGGGTGCGGGCCGAGGTCGATCCACACCTCCTCGAACTCCGCCCCACCGCCCCGCCCGCGCGACTGCATCACCGCTTCGTAGCAGGTGGCGCGCTCCAGCGGGCCGCGCTCCGCCTCATACCATTCCCGGTAGGCTTGCATTCCGGCCACGTACTGGGCGTTCATCGCCAGCAGCACCCCGCGCTCCCGCGCGGCGGCCACCATGCGCTGCCCGTCTGCCAGGATCTCGGCGTGCGTCTTGCGCTCGTCCCAGGCCAGCGGCTTCTCGCAGAGGGTCGCCAGTCCGGCGTCTACCGCCTGCAGCACGTGCGCGCAGTGCTGGGCGTGCGGCGAGCAAACGCTGACGGCGTCGGGCCGCGTCTCGGCCACCAGGCGGGCGAAATCGGTGTAGCCGGGCACGTGGATGCCCAGCATCTGCGCTAGTTCCGCCTCCCGCCGCGCCACGCTCTCCGGGCTGGAGCCCAGGAACCCGACCACTTGGCAGCCCACGGCACGAAACCACTTGGCGTGCTGTTTGCCGATGCGCCCTGCCCCGATGATCGCTACCCTGACGTCACCGCTCATCACCCCGCCCCTCTGGCCCGTACGCCCCCGGCGGCCACCGCCAGCGGCGGCTCTGCCTCCCGCGGCTCAGCGGCCGCCCGCACAAAGGCACAGGTGAACACCGAGCCTTTGCCCAGATCGCTGCGGACGGCGATCCGCCCGTTCATCTGCTCCATCACCCGCCGCGCCAGGTAAAGGCCCAGGCCAGCCCCGGGAGCGCGCCGAGTGCGGTAGTGCTCCGCCTGATAGAACCGCTCGAAGATGGCCCGCTGCCGCTCGGCGCTGATCCCGATCCCCTCGTCGCCGACGTGCAGCAGCACTTCACTGCCGGCCACTTCAGTCCACACTGAGACGGTGCTGCCCTCCTGTGAGAACTTCACCGCGTTGTCCAGGAGGTTGCGGATCACCAGCGCCACGCCCACTTCGTCCGCCAGTACCCAGGGCTCGCCCACCGGCAGGCTCAGCCGGAACGAGCGCGAGGGCACCCGGCGCCCCATCTCCGCCACCAGGCACTCCACCACCGGCGACAGCGCCATCGCCCGCGGCAGGCACTGCCATCCCGCCTCCTGCTCCAGCTCCGCGGCCAGCAGCAGGTTGTTCACCGTGGTCGTCAGGCGGTCACACTCATCGGCGGCGGCGCTCAGGAAGAGGTCGCGCTGCGCGGCGTCTACCGCGGGGCTGCTCCGCAGGAGGTCAACATAGCCTTTGATCGCCGTGAGGGGGGTCCTCAGCTCGTGCGAGATGAGCGCGAGGAACTGCGTCTGCAGTGACTCCACCCGCCGGATCTCCTGTAGGCGCAGGTTGCCGCGGCGCCCCTCGCCCTCGCTCACCCAGGCGAGGAGTTGGTCGCGCTCGGGGCCCTCCGCGGCCGCCTCCACGCACCGCAGGTACTTGGCGACCAGGCCATCCTCCGTGTACGCGTAGAGGCTGCCCCCCTCCGCCGTGCCGCGGGTGCTTATCACGCTCGCGGCCACCAGCTCCTCCAGCTCCGGTCGCACTGCCGCCTCGGTCCGGCCGATGCGCCGGGCCAGCCCGGCCGCCGTCTCCAGGGCGTAGCGGTTCTGCTGGAAAAAGAGCGCCACGTCGAGCTTGGTGCGGGAGTCGAGGTGGTCGTGGATGAAGCGGATGGTCTCCTTGTCCATCGCCCCTCTCCTCAAGGCGCCTGGCGCGTGGCGCTAACGGCCAACTCGTTGGCGCGCTCGTTCTTCGGGTCGCCGGTATGGCCGGCCACCTTCACCATGCGGAAGCTATGGCACTCGGCGATCAGCGCCTGCGTCTCCTGAATCAGCTCCAGGTTTGCCTTCGGCTTCCACGGCTTGGTGAGGCAGCCGATGGCGTAGGCGCTGTCCGAGTAGACGACCACGTCGGCGCTGCCGCGATCCTTGATGTGGCGCAGCGCCTCGCGCACGGCGATCAGCTCCGCCTGTTGGTTCGTCGCGTCGCCAAGCGGCACCGCCCACTCCTTGCAGTGCTGGCCGGCGCAGGCCACGATGCCAGCGCCCGCCCGCCGCGGCTTTCCCTGCACGTGGTTGCCACTGCTCGCGCCATCCACCCAGATATCAAAGCGCAATGGTCATTCCCCAATTCGTGGGCCGTCGGAGCCGGTGATTGTCCGCTGCCCGTCGGCCCAGGCGGCTCTCTCGCCGGTGGTCGACTCCTACCCCCGCCTCCTCATTCCATCTCCACCGTCGGAGATCCTTCCGGATCCCGCGCTGTGCCCGCCGCTGCCAGCCGCGCCCCGCTCCGGCTGCCGCCTTCCCTGCGGCTGCCGGCGCCCCAGGCCCCTGGATTCCGCGCTTGACAAACCCCTGCCTCACTGCTATAATCGGCCTACGAAGTGGGAGCGGGTGGTATCTGGTGGTAAGCGGGCCCCGACAGGGCGTTCTTCCGCGCTGCCGGGTGGAGCAACTTCCCATGGTTGCCTTTTCCTCCAGGTCCCGTACCCGCTGCGCCACACGAGACGGAGGCTCTTTCATGCCCCAAGCCAAAGAGATTGCCAGTGTCGCTGTCGAAGTCCTGCTGGAGACGCCGCCGAAGGGGACCTGCGCCGTCTACATCGTCGAGGTGCGCAACCGCCAGGAGATCCGGGAGGTGAAGGAGCTGTTCGGCAGCCTGGAGGGGGAGCTTGGGGTCCGCCAACTCGCCGAGGGCACCGTCACCGCCTACGCCGTCCAGGTTCCTGGTCAGGACCTCAGCATCCTCGACGAGATCGAGCTGGCCCTGAAGGAGAACTACCGCTTCTCCATCAGCGAGCGCGCCTTCCAAAAGACGATCCACGCCGTCGTTTGCGACCTGTGCGAGGCGAGCGACAGCGTGCTGCGGCTGCTTCCCACCTGCGGCATCTGCGAGGCGCCCGATCCATTCCCCACCACGATCAGTTTTCTCGATGCCGCCGGCCTCCGGGTGGCCGAGGCGCACTACTGCGCGCGCTGCGTGGCTAGCCTCGGCTCCATCTCCGAGCGCGAGCTGACCATGCGCCTCCTCGCCGCCGACCGCACCGGCCTGGCGCCGCTGGGCCGCCTGCGGCTGAAGGAGCAGCCCAAGCACCGCGATGCCGCGGCCGGCTTCCGCAACTTCGCCGTCGAGGGCCTCGCCGCCGCCATCTGAGCCGCACTAGCGGCTCCCGCGCTCTCATCGCCTTTCCGGCAGGCCCTCGCGAACGCGCCGTGATCCCCCGCGGCGTGCGCCTTGAGCCTGCCTGCGGCCTCGCACGCCGCCCCGCCTCGTCCTCCTCACCCCTTGTCGCGCGTCCCGGACGGCCCAATCGGGTGCATCGGCGCTGGCCTGGCGGGGTAAGTGGCCCTGAGGGCCGAGCATGGATCTGCGTGGCGGTGGTGAGGCAGGCAGCGACCCGGCGGAAACGAGGGCGACGGCGCGCGCCCCGGACCAGGAATCCCCGCCGGGCGGTGGTGACATGCCCCCGCCGAACGCGGTGCTCCTCGATGCCCTGGGCACGCTGGTGGTGGTGACCGACCCCCAGGGGCGAATCGTCCGGGTCAACCAGGCGTTCGAGACGGCGACCGGCCACGCCGGCGCGGCGCTGCGGGGCCGCCACGCCTGGGAAGCCCTGGCACCCCCGGACGAGGCGGACGCGCTGCAGCAGCACTACGCGCGGTTGCGCGAGACGCGCGCTGCCGCCAACCGGGAGGGGCACTGCATCGCCAGCGATGGGCGCTGGCTGTGGGTGGTCTGGACCGACAGTCCGCTCCTCGATGCCTCCGGCGCCGTCACCTGGCTGCTTAGCACCGGCGTTGACTGCACCCGGCACCGCAAAGCCCTCGAATGGCAGGGCTGCCTTGGTCGTGTCTCGGCCGCCCTGGCCGCGGCGCCAAACCTGGAGGACGCGCTGGCCCGGCTGGCCGAACTGGCCGTGCCCCGCCTGGCCGACTGGGCCGTCGCCTATCTGCTGGATCAAGAGGACGCTCGGATCCGGCGGGCAGCCATCGCCCACCGCGAAGGGGCGCTGGAGCACGGCATCGTCGCCAGGCTGCCCGCTGAGGCGCCCCGCCTGGAGCGACTGACCGGCATCGTGTCGCGCCTGCGCGCCGGGGAGTCGGTGCTGCTGGAAGAGGTGACCGACGAGCTCCGCCAGGCGCTGGCGACTAGCGACGAGCACCTGGAACTGCTGCGGCGCGCGGAAGTGCGGTCGGTGGTGGTCGTGCCGCTGTGCGCTCGGGGGCAACTGCTGGGGGCGCTCGCCCTGGCGGTGGCTCGGTCCGGGCGCCGCTTCGACGCCGACGACCGGGCGCACGCCACAGAGCTGGCCCAGCAGGCCAGCCTGGCCGTTGACAACGTCCGCCTCTACCAGGAGACGCACGCCGCCATGCGGCGCTATGAAGAGTCGCTGGCCCAGTTGGACCTGGCGCTGGACTCGGCGCCGGTCGGCTTTGCGTTCTTCGATTGCGACCTGCGGTTTGTGCGCGTCAACGAGTACCTCTCGCGGCACAACGGGGTGCCGGTGGAAGCGCACGTTGGCCGCACGCTCCGCGACGTCTCGCCAACGGTGGCGGACCAGGTGGAGCCGATCCTGCACCAGGTGCTGGCCAGCGGCGAGCCACTGCTGGGCACCGAGAACAGCGCGGAGTGGCCGCCTGGCTCCGGCGAGATGCACTACTGGATCGTGGATGGCTACCCGGTGCGCTCCCGCGAGGGCACGCTGCGCGGCGTGGGAGTGGTGGTTTCGGAGGTCACCGAGCGGCGGCGCATGGAGGACGCCCTGCGCCAGCGCAACGCCGAGTTGGACGCCATCTTCCACGCCTTGCCGGACCTCTACTTCCGTTTGGCCGCCGATGGCACCTACCTGGACGTGCGTGCCGGCCGGCCCTCCGACCTCTACGCCCCCTCGGAGCAGCTCATCGGTCGGCGTGTCACCGACGCCCTGCCCGGGGCCGCGGGCGAGCGCGTCGAGGCGGCAATCCGCCAGGCGTTGCAGACGCAGACGGTCCTGACGGTGGAGTACCCGCTGCAGATCGAGGGGGAGGAGCGCCTGTTTGAGGGTCGCATCTCGCCGCTGACGGCCGACCAGGTGGTGGTCGTAGCGCGCAACATCACCGAGCGCAAGCGGCTGGAGGAGGCGCTGCGCCTGCTCTCGGAGGCCGGCAAGGTGCTGGGCAATGGCCTCGATGTGGCGCAGATGCTCGCCGGGCTAGCCCGCCTGGTGGTGCCAACGCTGGGCGACTGGTGCTGGGTTTTCCTCGCCGAAACGGAGCAGCAGATGCAGCGCATCGCCGTGCACGCGGCCGATGCCGCGCAGGCGGAGCTGGCACAGCGCCTCGAGCGGTTTCCGTTGGTCAACCTGCCGCAAGTGCTCCGAGAGCTCGGGACTTCCGGCAAGGTGCGGCGGGTAGTTCACCGGCCGATCACCGATGAGTTGCTGCGGGTGTTGGCGAGCGGGGAAGAGCACCTGGAAGCCCTGCGCCAGACCGGGGTGAGGGAGGGCATCGCCGCGCCGTTTCGCGCGCGCGGGAGGCTGCTCGGTCTCCTGCTGCTCGCCAGCACGCAGCCCGGCTGGCACTACGACCGGCAACGGATCGGCCTGGTGGAGGAGTTGGCGCGCCGCGCCGCCGTGGGCCTGGACAACGCGCGCCTCTACGCGGAGGCGTGCGCGGCCAACGCGGCGAAAGACCAGTTCCTGGCGGTGCTCTCCCACGAGCTGCGCAACCCGCTGGCGCCGATCCTGGCGGGGGTGGAGATCCTGCGGCGTGCCGCCCCCGACGACCCGCGCGTGCAGCGTACCGTCACTGTGATCGACCGCAATGTGAAGCTACAGGCCCGCCTGGTGAGCGACCTGCTGGATCTGTCGCGAGTGCGCAGCGGCAAGATCACCCTGCAGCGGGCGCCGGTTGCCCTCGATGTCGTGGTGGAGGCGGCCGTGCAAACGCTGCAGCCAGACGCCCGGGAAGCGGGCCTGACCCTGAACGTGTCGACGGAGCCGGGCCTATGGGTGAACGGAGACGCGGATCGCCTCCAGCAGGTGGTGATGAACCTGCTGGCCAATGCCATCAAGTTCACGCCGGTGGGGGGCAGGATTCGGGTGGGCGCCTGGGCGTGCGGCAAGGACGGCCGCTGCCTGCCTCCCGGGGATGGGTTGCCGGGCCCGGATCAAGCGAAGCGCGCGCCGGCCACCGGCAGGAGGGCCTGTCTGGTGGTGGAGGACAGCGGCATCGGCATTAGCCCGGAGCTGCTGCCGAAGCTATTCGCCATGTTCCGGCAGGGACAGATTGGCGGGCAGAGGGCGGCCGGCCTGGGAATCGGCCTGGCGCTGGTGAAGTCGATCACCGAGATGCACGGGGGGCAGGTGTGGGCGGAGAGCGAGGGGCCGGGCAAGGGGAGCCGGTTCACGGTGGTGCTGCCGCTGATTGAGCCGCCGGAGAGCGGCCGCCACCCGGCAGCCAACGAGCCACGCCGGTAGCAACCCGAGCCTGTCTGCCGCGTGCCGCGTGAGGGCTCGCGGCTGCGGCGCTGCCGGGGCTACCAGCCGGCCTCGGCGCCGAAGCGGCGCACGAAGTCCTGGTCGTAGGCGTCGAGCGGGCCGGCGAACTCGTAGCAGACGTTGGCGGCATCGTTGCGGCCCAAGCGCAGGTAGATCTCGCCCAGGATGTGCTTGTACGAGCCGTTGTCCGGCCGAATGCGGATCGCGTTGCGGATGGAGCGGACGGCCTTCTCCGCCTGGCCTAACTGCAGATAGAGCGCGCCCAAGCGCAGGTGGTAATAGTCGTCCTGGTCGGCCAGTTCGGCGGCGATCTCCAGTTGGGCCAGCGCCTGATGTTGTTCGCCGCGCCGCAGGTGCAGCTCCGCCAGCCAGTAGCGGTAGAAGGCATCGGCCGGCTCGATCTCCACGGCGCGCGTCAGTTCGACGAGGGCGTCGTGCAGGAAGCCGGTGTGGATCAGGGCATCCGCCAGCCGGTAGCGGTAGTAGGCGTTCGTCTGATCCAGGTAGGCGGCCACCCGGTACTCGCGGATGGCGGCCTTGACCCGGCCATAGCGGCGGTAAAGCTCCGCCAGCCCAAAGTGCGGCTCGGCGTCTTTGGGCGCCACGTTGATCGCCTTCTTGTACTGGGCGATGGCGCGGGCGCTGTTTTCGGTGTAGACGTAAGCATCCGCCAGGCGCGTGTGCGGCCGGGCCTCCTGCCCGCCCAGACGAACCGCCTGCCGGTACGCCTCGATGGCGCCGGCGATGTCGCCTTCGGCAGCCCGCTCGTCACCCCGGCGCAGGCACGTCTCGGGGGTCTCCTCGGCGGGCGGCGCCGACAACGCCTCAACCTTCCGAACGGTCTCCGGCTGCACATCCGGGAAGAAGCTCGTCTGGAAGAAGCGCTGCAGAGCCTCGACCGTGTCTCTCTCCGATCTCATCGAACGTCCAGCTCTCCTCTTCGTCCGGGTCTCCCGGTGATCAGGCGCTTCTGGGGCAATCTCCGTGCCGCGTGAGAGCCCCGAAAGTAGCGGGGTGCCGCTGCCATGCGGCCAGGATGCCCGATTGCTCGGGCACTTCAATGATCGCCCGAGAGTGTAGCGGAGTGCCACAGCAATGCGGCATCCCACAGTGCGAAGCCCGATAGCTCGGGCACTCCGATAATCGCCCAGGTGAGTCACGGAGTGCCGCAGCAATGCGGCATCCCACAGTGCGAAGCCCGATTGCTCGGGCACTCCGGCAACCCCCCGGGAAAGTAGTGGAGTGCCGCAGCGATGCGGCATCCCAACTGCGGAGGCCCGATTGCTCGGGCACTCCGGCTCCTATTCGTGCTTCTCGGATAGGTTCTCAGAACAGCCGGCGGCTATCCAGCAAGATTGTCACCGGGCCATCGTTGGTGATCTCCACCTGCATGTGGGCACCAAACCGGCCGAGTGCCACCGGGATTCCCTGCGCTTCGAGCCGTTCCACCACGCGCCAGTAGAGGGCCTCGGCCCGGTCGGGGGGCGCCGCCTGGGTGAAGCTGGGGCGGCGGCCCTTGCGGCAGTCGCCAAGGAGGGTGAACTGCGACACGGCGAGCACTCCGCCCCCGACCTCGCGAACGGAGCGGTTCATCTTCCCGTCGGCGTCCTCGAAGATGCGCAGGCCAGCCAGCTTGTCGGCGATGTAGCCGGCATCCTCCAGGGTGTCGTCGGTTTCCACGCCGATGAGGACCACCAGGCCCTGCCCAATCTGCCCGGTCGTCTCGCCGCCGACGGTGACGCGCGCTCGCGCCGCGCGTTGGACTACCGCGCGCATAAGGGCCCTCCGCTTGCCTGTGCCGGCGTCGCGCCCGGGCGCCCGAACCCTCGATTCTGCCGCGCTGGATGCCTCATGACACGGGTATTGTAGCACGATCCCGCGGGCGATGTAAAGGAAGGGCCGCCGCGCATCGTCTTTACATCTCGCGGCGGGATCAGGTATGATAGGTGCAGCACGGATGGGGGCGACCAGGGTCAGCGCTCCTCGGTCACCCTTGGGGAGATGCCTCGTGGAGAACGCGTCGGCCACCAGCAAAGAGGGAACCAGCGACGAGCGCGAGATTACCGCGCCGCTCGATGTGCAGTCGCTGCAGGATGCCTGGGACCGCATCGAGGCGCGCCCGCCGGAGACGCACGTCTACCTGACGGTGGGCGCCAAGACCGATCTGGGCCGGGTGCGCGAGAACAACGAGGATAAATTCGACTATCTTGAGCCGGAGCAGCCCGCCGTCCTCAGCACGCGCGGCCGCTTCTACGCCGTGGCCGATGGCATGGGCGGACACGCCGCCGGTCAGATCGCCGCCGAACTGGCGCTGAAGAGCGTCATCCGCAAGTACTACGCCAACACCAGTGACGACCTGGAGACGGCGCTGGTGGCGGCCATTCAGTATGCCAACGCGCTGGTGCGCGACACGGCGGCGACGATCCCCGGGCGCGCCGGCATGGGCACCACCCTCACCGCCGCCGTTGTTCACGAAGGCGACCTGATCGTGGCCCAGGTGGGCGACTCGCGCCTCTACCTGATCCGCGACGGCGCGATCCGGCAGGTGACCCAGGACCACTCGTGGGTGGCCGAGCAGGTTCGCCTGGGCGCGCTGGACCCGGCCGCCGCCGCGCGCTCACCCTTCCGCAACGTGATCACCCGCTCCCTTGGCGCCGAGCCGGAGGTGGAGGTGGATCTCTACCGCGAGGCGCTGCAGCCGGGCGACGTGGTGCTCCTCTGCACCGATGGGCTTTCCGGCTTGCTGGACGACCCGACGATCGCCGCCATCGCCGCGGAGGCCCCTCCCTCGGTAGCCTGCCTGGAGCTGATCGACGCCGCGAACGAGAACGGCGGGCGCGACAACATCACGGTGCTGCTGCTGCGCATCGACGCGATCGTGCCGTTTGCTTCCCGCCCGGAGCCGGCCACTGCCGCCGCGCCGCCGGGCCCAGACCCAGACCCGGATCCACCCGCCCGCGAGCCAGCGCCGGCCAGGCGCCGCTCGCCGCTGCGGTGGTGGCGGTAGGCGGTCATCATGGCGGCCAACCGGCTGAAGCGCTATCAAATCATCCGTGAGATCGCGCGCAGCAACGACATCGTCTATGAGGCGCACGATCCGCAAACAGGCCGCCGCATCGCCATCAAGGAGCTTTCCATCCCGCCGACGCTCACCGGGCAGGCGCGGCACGAGCGCATCGAGCGCTTCCGGCGCGAGGGCCGCGCCGCCGGCACCCTCTCGCCGCACCCCCACATCGTCACCATCTTCGACGTGGACCACGAGGGCGACCGCTACTTCATCGCCATGGAGTACCTGGAGGGGAAGCCCCTGCGCGACCTGCTGCAGATGAACGGCGCCCTCCCGGTGGAGCGCGCGCGGCAGACGGCGCTACAGGTGTGTGACGCCCTGGAGCACGCCCACGCTCGCGGCGTCATTCACCGCGACATCAAGCCGGATAATATCCACATCCTGCCCGGCGACGTGGTGAAGCTGACCGACTTCGGCATCGCCCGCATCAGCGCCGACCCGTCGATCACCAGCGACGGGCAGGTGTTCGGCACGCCCAGCTACATGTCGCCGGAGCAGATTGCCGGCAAGGCGGTGGACGCGCGCACCGACATCTACTCGCTCGGGGTGACGCTCTACGAGATGCTCACCGGCCGCAAGCCGTTCACCGGCGACAGCGTGGTGACGATCACCTACAACATTATGAACCAGGAGCCGCCGCCGATGCCCGGCGTGCCGCCCGACCTGCAGCAGGTGGTGTTCCGGGCCATGGCCAAGGCGCCGGAGGATCGCTACCAGTCCGCCGCCGCGATGCGCCAGGCGCTGCAAGGTGCCCGGACGACGGTCGGCGCTGGCGCTGCCGCCGCGGCCACGATCCTGCCCGGGAGCGCTCCGCCCCCACTCGCCACCCCCCACACGCCGCCCGCCGGCCCGGAGCCAACGCAGCCGGAGCCGCCACCTCTCTACCTGCCGCGGCGCCCCTCGACCGCAGCCAAGGTGTTGCGGCGCCACGGGCACTTCCTGTCGGTGCTGATGGTCGCGGTGGTGCTGGCCCTGGCCAGCGTCCTCTTCATCTGGGCGGCAAGCAAGGCCTATCAGAGCTACCAGACGCGCGCCCGGGAGGCGCAGGCGGCGCTGATCGTGCGGCAGGGCGTGGAGCTGTTCCACGACAAGCGGTACGCCGAGGCGGTGCGCGAGTTCCGCCGGGCAATCGAGCTTGCGCCAGGGAGCGAAACCGCGCGCATCGCCTCCAGCAACGCGGCGGCCGCCCTGATCGAGCAGGGAAATGCCCTGCTCAAGCGCCGGCCCACCCAGGCGGTGGAGTTGTACCAGGCCGCGCTGCAGTACGAGCCGCGCTCGGTGATCGCCTACTACGGCCTGGGGATGGCTTACCACAACCTGAACCGCTTCCGTGAGGCGATCAGCGCCTGGGAGTGGGTGATTCAGAACGCCCCGGACGACCCGGTGGCGGCCGAGGCACGCCACAGCGTGGCGGTGGTCTACTTCAACCTGGGGATGCAGGCGCTCAGCCGGGGCCGCTACGAGGAAGCCACCGCCGCCTGGGAGCGGTGCATCAACACCGACCCGCTGAGCGACGTTGCCCGCATGGCCGAGGCCGAGCGCGAGCGACTCCTCGGCCACCGCCTGGGGATCCCCTTTCCCTGAGTTCCCCTCGGCGCGGGCGGAAGGGTGAGGGAGCCGCGGTATGCTGAAACGGATCGAGGATCACCTGCTGGATCGCCTGGTCGCCGCGGCGAAGGCCTCCCCGCGCCGCCGGCGCAACCACGACTTCCACCGTTGGGAAGAGCCGGTCCAGCGTCTCCTGAACGCCCTGGAGCCGGACACCTACATCCGCCCCCACCGCCACCAGAACCCGGATAAGGTGGAGGTGTTCCTCTGCCTGCGCGGGCGGGTGGCGGTCCTCACCTTCGATGAGGAAGGCCGCCTGGCCGAGACGTGCGTCTTATCGCCTGGCGGGCCGGCGCATGGCGCGGAGGTGCCGCCACGCACCTGGCACGCCCTGGTGGCGCTGGAACCAGGCTCGGCGATCTTCGAGGTGAAAGAAGGCCCTTACGACCCGGCCACCGACAAGGAGTTTGCCTCCTGGGCGCCGGCGGAGGGCACCCCGGAGGCGGCGCTGTACCTGGAGCAACTGCGCGCGGCGGTGATAGGTGATAGGTGACAGGTGATAGGTGACAGGTGATAGGTGACAGGTGATAGGTAACAGGTGATAGGTGTTAGGTGTCAGGGTTTGTAGGGGCGAAACAACCGGCGTCTCTGACGTTGGTGCATACGCGTCCATATGGCCGCTGGTTGCTTCGCCCGTGCGGCCCATCGGTGCCCGGTGACAGGTAGGCATCCCCCGGGTTCGTAGGGGCGCGTTGGCCCGCCGCGATTTTGGTTGACGGCGTACCTGCCGATTGTTATAATGGCGGCGGTAGCGAGCCGGTCGGGGGCCTGCCCCGTGGCACCGGCTGCACCCGACTCCTTCCTAATCGGCGCAGCCGGCTTCCTCTCGGCCTCTCTTTGACCGTAACGCCCACTGTAACGCCTTGCCGTATTCGCGGGTGGATGGGGCACACCGAGTAGCCTTATCCATCCGGTTGCCATTCCCGGGCCTGCCGGGGGGAGTGACCAGCATGGATGTCTACATCTTTGCGGGTATCGGCCTGTTCGGGGTTCTCTTCATCATCCTCTCGTTCGTGATGGGGGAGCTGGGCCACCTCGGGGACGTCGGCGACGCCGGCCACGAGATTCACCTCGGCGAGGGGGACGCGGGCCATGAGCTGCACGCCGATGCTGCCGATGATGCTCCGGGGCCGCTGAGCCTGCGCGTCATCTCCATCTTCCTCAGTTCGTTCGGGCTGGTCGGCGCCGCTTGCCGGCTGAGCGGCCTGCAGACGCGCACCAGCGCGGCGCTGGGCGTCGGCGTCGGCATCCTGCTCGGGTGGGTAGTGTGGCGGTTCATGCGCCTGCTATGGGCCCAGGGTGGCAGCAGCCATCTGCGGGCCGCCGAGCTGGCTGGAAGCCTGGGGGAGGTGACCGTCGCCATCCCGGCGTCGGGCCCGGGCCAGGTGGCCTGCGTCGTCGATGACGCGCGCACCTACCAGGTCGCTCGCTCCGCCACCGGCACGGAGATCCCCCTCGGCTCCCAGGTCCGCGTCACCGCGGTGTCCGCCGACGGCGTCCTGGTGGAGCCGGTGACGCCCGATGCCGCGGCGACGGTCGACGCGCTTCGAAGGAGGTCGCACGATGGCTAACGTTGCTGGAGTTCCTATTTGGATCGCGGTCCCCGTGGTCCTGGTCATCCTGGTGGTGCTGATGATCTGGATGGCCGCCAGTTGGTACATCCGCGTGCCGCCCAACAAGGTGGCGGTGATCTACGGCCGTGGGCAGGGTAAGCGGCCGGATGGATCGCGGCGTGGCTCGCGCATGCTGCTGGGCGGCGGCGGCATCAAACTGCCGGTGGTCGAGCAGGTCTCTTACCTCGAGCTGAACGTGATGACGATCCCGCTGAAGATCGGCCGCGCCTACACCAAGGAGGGCGTGCCGGTCTCGGTGGACGCGATCGCCAACGTGAAGATCGAAAGCGACGACCTCTCGCTGCGCGCCGCGGCCGAGCGCTTCATGGGGCGTTCGCTGCAAGAGGTGCAGAACGTCATCTTCCAGACGCTGGAAGGCCACTTGCGTGCCATCCTCGGCACCCTGACGGTGGAAGACATCAACGCCAACCGCCAGGCTTTCGCCAACCGGATGATGGAAGAGGCGGCCATCGACCTGAAGAAGA
Source organism: Armatimonadota bacterium (assembly GCA_012512505.1). GTDB lineage: Bacteria > Armatimonadota > JAAZEB01 > JAAZEB01 > JAAZEB01 > JAAZEB01. The sequence continues at coordinate 14,534 of JAAZEB010000166.1, forward strand.
TGGGCGTCGGGATCGACGTGCTGACGATCCAGCAGATCTCGGACGACCAGGGCTACCTCGACTCGCTGGGCCAGAAGCGCACCGCGGAGGTGAAGCGCGATGCCGCCATCGGCCGCGCCGAGGCGGAGCGCGACGCCGAGATCGGCGAGGCGAACGCCCAGCGCGACGCCCTGATCCAGGCGTCCAAGGCCCGGCAGTTGGGGGAGAGCGCCAAGGCAGAGGCCGAGGCGAAGGTGGCCCAGGCGCAACGCGATCTGGAGGTGCAGCGCGCCCAGTTCATGGCCGAGGTGGAAGCCGAGCGGGCCAGGGCGGGCCAGCAGGGGCCCCTGGCGCAAGCGCAGGCGAAACAGGCGGTCGTGGCTGAGGAGACGCGGATCGAGCAGGTGCGTACCCAGGCGCAGATCGCTGTCCAGGAGCAGGAGGCCATCCGCAAGGAGAAAGAGCTGGTCGCCAGCGTGATCCGGCCGGCGGAAGCCCAGCGGGAGGCGGCGATCATCAAGGCGGAGGCCGACCGCAAGGCGCAGATCATCACCGCGGAAGGTACCCAGCAGGCGGTGGTGATCAAGGCGGAAGGCGACCAGAAGGCGCAGATCGCCCTGGCGGAAGGCGAGCGGCAGGCGCGCATCGCACGCGCCCTCGCCCAGCAGAAGGAGCTGGAGGCCAACGCGGCCGGCCAGGCGGCGCAAGTGGCCCAGGTGGGTCAGGCCGAAGCTACGGTCATCCAGACCAAGGGCTCTGCCGAGGCCGAGCGCATCCGCCAGACGGGTGAGGCCGAGGCCGCGGTCATCATGGCCAAGGGTAAGGCCGAGGCCGAGGCCGAGCGCCTGAAGCTGCTGGCGGAGGCCGAGGGTCTGCGTCAGAAGGCGGAGGCGTGGAAGGAGTACGGCGAGGCGGCCATGCTGCAGCTCGTGGTCGACAAGATGCCGGCGATCATTTCGGCGATGGCCGGGCCGCTGCAGGCCGTGGGCGCGCCGCTGGCCGGGATCGACAAGGTGGTGATGATCGACTCCGGCGGCAGCAACGGCGCGGGCAGCGGCAACCTGCAGAAGTTCGCCAGCAGCGTGCCGACGATTGCCTTCAACTTCATGGAGCAGCTCAGCGAGGTGACCGGCCTCAACCTGAACACCGTGCTGCAGCGGGCATTGCAGGTCAAGCCGGTGGAAGGCAACGGCCAGGCCGACCCGGCGGAGCCCCCGGCCTCGCCCGCGGCGGCGGAGCCAGCCGCCCAGGAGCCGGCGGAGCTGGCTCCCGTGGCAGCCGCCAAGGAGCCTGCGGGCATCCAGGATGGCAAGAAGGCCTGACCAATCCGTAAGTTGGCGGCGGGGGCGCCCCCGGGGGTGCCCCCGCCGCGGTTTGCCATGGGCCGCGCGCGCTGTTGGCGGTTGGGCCACCGCCCTGGCGCTGCTCTGGTTGCCGGCCGCCCGTGGCGCGGAGGAGATGCCGATGCCGGGTTTGACGACCGTGGAGACGGTGTGCGTAGACCGGGAGGCCACCGGCTATGCCACCTTCCAGAGCCACAACCAGAAGGTGGTGAGCAACCGCAACGGCCTCTTCATGGCCTACCTCCGCTCGCGCAACGAGGCCTACACGGCCCAACAGTGGCGGCTGGTGCGCAGCACCGACGGCGGCAAGCACTGGACTACCCTCTACGAGGCGACCCACGCCACCAATCCGCCGGCGCTGGAGACGGACGCGCAGGGGAACCTCTACCTGGTGCGGCCTGACTTCCTCGACGGGCACGCCTACCTCTACCGCTTCCATGCCGCCAGCGGCTACCGTGAGCCGCTCGTCTCCCGCATCGCCAACGGCGCCGCCGGCAAGTTCGCCCTCTGCCTCGATCCCATCCGCCGGCAGCTCTACTACTTCGCGCACAACGACACCTTCCACGTCGTTGGCCTGGACGGCTCGGTGCGCCGCTCTTACCGCATCCTCCAGCCCGGCACCCACGCGATCCTGCAGTACCCGCACCTGAGCCTCGACCGCGATGGCACGCTGTATGCGGCGTGGACCACCCAGAAGCACGGCGTCTACCTCTATTGGGACATCCACTACATGCGCTCGCGCGACGGCGGGCAGTCGTGGCAGAAGCTGGACGGCACGTCACTTTCGCTGCCGGTGGTGGCGGACAACACCGGGCCGGCCGAGGGGATCATCCGCGAGGATGAGTACCCAGTCCACACGTGGCTCTCCAGCTTCCTGGTGCGGGCGGGCAAGCTCCACTTCGTCTACCAGGCGTGGACGCAGCCCGCGCGCCAGTACTACCTGCGCTACGACCTGGCGACAGGGCAGCGCGAGGTGGAGCACTCGCCGGAGTGGGGTGGCGAGACGATCCGCGTGGCCGGCCTCGATGGCTTCCTGGCCTCATCGGCCGCCGCGCCAAACGCGCCGCTCTACGTGGTCCACAACCAGAACGGGCGGATCGCCTGCCTGGTCAGCCACGACCACGGGGTTACCTGGCGTGACCACGCCCTCTCGCGGCAGCGTTTTGGGCCCTACGCCATCAGCGGCTGCCGGGAGATCACCGCGGACGGCTACCTGATCGGCGCCTTCACCGACCGGGGAGCCTCCACCGACGACATCCTGGCCCGATGCCCGGTCTATTTCATCAAGATCCGCACGCACCTTTCGGGCGCAGGCCCGGCGGCCGAGGCGGGCCAACGGTAGGGCGAAGCAACCGGCGGTGATACGAATGTGCGTACTCCCACGTCAGATATGCCGGTTGCTTCGCCCCTACGAACCCGGGTGCCTGACACCTGACACCTGACACCTATCACCTATCACCTATCACCTATCACCTGACACCTGATCGCCGGAGAGGAGAGGGAACGTTGGGTCGCTCGATTGCCCTGTTGCTGGCTATCTGCGGCGTGGCGGCCGCGGCGGCGCCGGACACGCTGCGCGTGGTCCGCCGCGAGCGCCTCGATGTCGCGCCCTGGACCGCCGCCGAGCGGCGCTGGATCCGCGAACACGTGGGCCTCATCTTCTACGATGACGGCACCGACCCTCGCTTCACCTTCACCGAGCAGATCGACCTGGCACACGCGCTGGGCCTCTCGCGGGTGAAGACCTGGCTGAAGGGGAGCCGGCCGGGAGAAATGGTCGAGCGCCTCTCCCTGCCGCACTACCAGCGCCTGCTCGCCGAGTTCGACACGATCCTCTTCGACGTGTGCCCCGACTTCATGCTGGTGGGCGCCTACGACGCGGAGAAGGCACGCACGATTCGCCAGGAGTACGAGGCGGTCGCCTACCACCTCGCCGCCACCTACGCCGGCCAGCCGAAGACGTTCCTGCTCTCCCTTTTCATGGAGACCAACCTCTTTTTCGGCAGCGAGCGCGCCCACCACCCCGACTTCCCAGCCGACCGCTTCTTTGAGGACGCCACCGAGGGCGTGCAGGCTGGCCTCCGGCGGGCACGCGCGGAGCGAGCCGGCGAGCAGCCGCGCGTCTATACCGTGATCGAGGTGGCCCACCTGCCGCGCGACTTCATCCGCCGCTACCTGCCACGCACCCGCGCCGACCTTTACGCCCTCTCTTACTACGGGCGTGGTGAGTTGGGCCAGCCGGACTGCACGCTGGCGGAGTGCATCCGCGAGGTGGCGGCGGCCGTGCCCCACAATGGTCCCTTCGGCCGGCGAAATCTGATCCTGGGAGAGTTGGGGCGCAGCGTCTTCGCCGGTGGCAACCGGGGCGAGGACCGAGAGCAGCTCCAATACCTGCGGCGCACGTTGGCGACGGCGCGCGCCGCCCAGATGCCCTATGCCTTCATCTTCTGGCTGACCGACCAGGAGCGGAGCCCGGACGATGGCTGGGGCTTCATCACCAGCAAGAAGGCGGGTGGTCGCCTACGGCGCGCGTGGCACGCGTTCCAGCAGGCGTTTGGCGGGCGCTTCGCGGCCCCACGGGGCGCCGCCCCGCTGCCGGTGGTCGACGCGATCCGGCCCCTGGATCCAAACCCGCCCGTCGGCCGCCCGACGCGGGTGGAAGTGGACGTCGCCAACCGCTCCACCTGGGATGCGGATGCTGCCCCGGCGCGCGACGTGGTGGTGCGCCTGACCGCCGGGAACGTGGAGCGCCGGGCCACGCTCTCCCTGGCGCCGGAAGAACTGGTGACGCTGCGCGCCACGGTGCCTGCCCCGGCCGATGCGCGCGTCACCGTGACGCTCACGGCGGCCGGCCACTCTTCCGAGCCCAAGGAAGCCTCGCTCGACTGCGCCGATCTGGTGGTCGACCGTGTCTACACCGAGCCGGCGGCCCCCAAACCGGGCGACCCGGTGCGCCTCTTCGCCGTGGTGCGCAACCGCGGCAACCAGCCGATCACCGACTTCGCCGTTCACTTCCACGTAGACGATTTCAAGGCGCTGTGGAACACCTGGGGCTGCATCTACGGCGAAACGCGCCTGGCGAAGGACGAGGCGCTGCCCATCGGCGGCGGCTTCCTCTGGACCGCCACACCCGGCAAGCACCGCATCCGCGCCTGGGCCAACCCGGACGGCGGCCGCGAGTCCAACTACCGCAACAACCTCGGTTGGACGACGATTCGGGTCTCTGCACCGGCGGCAGCGCCCCGGCCGTGAGCCGCCGACCGGCACCGCGCGGCCCAGGGGGCTGGCACCTCCCTTGCACCGCCGGCCGGGTATGGCCGAACCACAACCGGAACACCACGGCTCCCATCCAGAGACGCCGGCGCCGCAACCAGGGCCTGCCGCCGGGCACCCCCCGGCGCACCCGGCGCCAACCGGCGGGCGGGTGGAACGGCACGCTGCCGCCCACGAGCAGCACGACGTGGCGGAGTTTCGGCGCCGCTTCTGGGTGACGCTGCTCCTGATGGTGCCGGTGCTGCTCTATTCGCCAGACATCCAGGGCTGGCTTGGGTTCGCCCCGCCCGCCTTTGCGGGCTCCAGTTGGGTTCCGCTCCTCTTCGGCAGCGCCATCTACCTCTACGGCGGGATCCTCTTCCTGCGCGGCGCCCGAAGCGAGCTGGCGGCGCGCACGCCGGGGATGATGACCCTCGTGGCCCTGGCGATCACCATCGCCTACCTCTACAGCGTGGCCACCGAGTTTCTTCCCCTGGGCATGCCGCTCTACTGGGAGGTCTCCACCCTGGTGGTGGTCATGCTGCTGGGCCACTGGATTGAGCTGCGGGCGATCGGGCGGGCCAGCGGCGCCCTGGCGGAGTTGGCCGCGCTGCTGCCGGACACGGCGGAGCGCCTCACCAATGGCGAGGTGGAGAAGGTGCCGGTGGCCGCGCTGCGCCCCGGCGACCGCGTCCTGATCCGCCCTGGTGGGCAGGTTCCAGCCGATGGGAAGGTGACCGAGGGAGAATCGTCGGTCAACGAGGCGCTGGTGACCGGCGAGTCACGCCCGGTGCCGAAGGCGCCCGGCAGCACGGTGATTGCCGGCACGGTGAATGGATCCGGCTCGCTGCGGGTGCTGGTCCAGCACGCGGGCGAAGAGACGGCGCTGGCCGGCATCATGCGCTTGGTGGCCGAGGCCCAGGCCTCCCGCTCGCGGGCGCAAGCCCTCGCCGACCGTGCGGCCTACTGGCTGGTGCTCGTCGCGATCGGGGGCGGCACGCTAACGCTGCTGGCTTGGCTGGCTCTGGGCCAGTCGCCCGCCTTTGCCCTGGAGCGCAGTGTGGCGGTGTTTGTGATCGCCTGCCCGCACGCCCTCGGGCTGGCCATCCCGCTGGTGACTGCCATCGCCACCACCCTCTCCGCGCGCCGGGGCATCCTGGTGCGCGAGCGCCTTGCCCTCGAACGCGCGCGCGACCTGGACGTGGTCGTGTTCGATAAGACCGGCACGCTCACCCGCGGCGAGCACGGCGTCGTCAACCTGGCGACGGATGGCCGGATCTCCGAGGAAGAGGCGCTGGAGCTAGCTGCCGCCGCCGAAGGCGACTCGGAGCACGTGCTCGCGCGGGCGATCCGCCAGGCCGCCGTGGCCCGGGGCGTGTCGCTCCCCGAGGCGCGAGAGTTCGCGGCGCTGCCTGGGCGCGGCGTGCGGGCCCGCGTCGGCCGCCGGGAGGTGCAGGTGGGTGGCCCGCGCCTGCTGGAGACGCTGGAGGCTCCCCTGCCGGCGGCGCTGCGGGAGTGCGCCCGGCGCTGGGGCCAGGAGGGGAAAAGCGTGATCGCCCTGGTGGTGGACGGAACACCGGCGGCGCTCTTCGCCCTGGCCGACGCAATCCGTCCGGAGTCGCGCGAGGCGGTGCGCCGGCTCCAGGAGATGGGGGTGCGGGTGGCGATGCTCACCGGCGACAGCGAGGACGTGGCGCGCTGGGTGGCCGCCGAGCTCGGCATCGAAGAGTACTTTGCCCAGGTGCTCCCTGAGCGCAAGGCAGACCAGGTGCGCGCGCTGAAGGAGCGCGGCGAGCGCGTCGCCATGGTGGGCGATGGGATCAACGATGCCCCGGCCCTCGCCACGGCAGACGTGGGGATCGCCATTGGCGCCGGCACCGACGTGGCGATCCAGAGCGCCGGCATCATCCTGGTGCGTAACGACCCGCGCGACGTGGTGGGCGTCATCCGCCTCAGCCGCGCCAGCTACCGGAAGATGGTGCAGAACCTGGCGTGGGCCACCGGCTACAACGTGGTGGCGCTGCCGCTGGCCGCGGGCGTGCTGGCGCCCTATGGAATCGTGCTGCCGCCGGCGGTGGCCGCCCTGCTCATGTCGGCCAGCACGGTGATCGTCGCTCTCAATGCTCAGTTGCTGCGCGTAAGACAACCAGACCATTGGCGATAGCGCGCTCGCGGCCATCGGAGGGAAGGTTTACCACCTTGCCGCCCAGCCAGAGAGTGGACGAGCCTCCCCCGTCCAGGTTGATCGCCTCGGTGCAGCCCAGGCGCTGCATCAGCGCCGCCAGCTCCGGGAAGGTCATCCCCTCCGAGAAGCCCCGGCGCCGGCCGTCCACGACCACCAGCATCAGGTGACGGTCGTTCCAGCCAATCGCCGTGCGCGGGTGGCGCGGCTGTGGCGGCGCCCACTCGCCCGCCTTCCCCTCGTGGACGAGAATCGGGCCGCCCCCAATCGCCACCTCCACCCCGCTCAAGTCTGGCTCGGTCTCCACCAGGAGGGAGACCTGGTCGCCGGGGCGGACCTCGGGCAGACTGGCCTGGAGCTTCGGGCCGAGGGAAAGGACCATGCTGCCGGGCTGAAGCGGGGTGTCGCCGGCCTCGCGGATCTCACGCACGCGGGCGGAGCAGGTCGGCCCCACGCGCAGCGGCAGCCACGGGTGGTCTGGAACGGACTCCAGCACCAGCTCGCGTCCGCCGGTGGTGCGCGTCGAGGCGCCGAGGGAGGGGGTGTAGAGAACGGCGGCATCCTCCGCGCGTTCCTGGTTCAGCCCCAGAGGCGTCTCGGCGCCGCCGGGCCAGCGCGCGCGCAGCTTCGTCGTCACCTCGCCCAGACGCGGCTTGCCCTCGCGGTCGATCCAGAAGGAGGGGCCGCCGGCCGCGCTCACCAACTCGCCGTGCAGGATCTGCAGGCCGCTCGGGTCTCCTTGATATGGGCCAGGGCGGATCCAGAAGAAGTCGGCGTTCACCGCGGCTACCGGCTGGCCCAGCGCCGGCGGCAGCGCCCGGATCTGCTCCGTGAGGGGGCTTAGCCCCAGGATGGTGCCTCGGGCCAGCGTGGTGGCGAGCCGGAACTCGGGGCGCGAGCGGTCGATCTTCACGACGTGGATGGCCCATGGCACGTCACCGATGCGCTCGTGGACGTACTCCAGGCCGGCCACTACCTCCGGGAAGAGCGGCGGGGCCTCTTCGCCCCGAGCAATGGCGATCGGCAGCAGCAAGCAGGCGGCCAGCAGCCAGCAGCGTGGACGGCAGGGCATGGCGATCCTCCTCCAGCGTTGGGAAACAGTGATGCATCGGTTCGCCACGCGAGGAGGAGGTGCCTGCTTCGACTGGGCGCTACTCGCCGTCCAACCACTGGCGAAGGAGGGCGTGCCACTGAGGGAAGTCTTGCGAAAACGCCAGGTTGGCGTAGCCGGCGAGGCTCTGTCCGGGCTCCGGCAGGAAGATCGATAGCCCGTGCGAATTCTCAACGCCGACCGGCCCGTGTGCCTCCGCGACCACCGGCCCGCCGCTCGCCGCTGGGATGCCGGTCAGCACCGCCGCCGCCGCGGCCTGCACCTCGGGATCGGAGATGGCGGCTTGCACCCGGGCGGTGAAGTCGAACAGGTCGTGGTAATCCCGCGAGGCATACCCCTGGCTGTCGGCGCGTGCCTGGTCGAGCGCCGCCTGCCGCGCCGGCAAGACATCCTGCAGGGCGACGGCCAGGGCAGCGACGCGCCCTGCCAACTCCTCCAGGCGGGCGGTGCGCACCAGCGATTGCGTCACCGCCTGGCCCGGATAGGCCGCGACGAACTCCTCCACGAAGATCCGGCCCAGCTCCTCCGCGCCGATAGTGGGGGCGGCCACCAGGCGCGCCAGGATTCGGTCGTACGGGTAGCCGCGCGCGGGCGGCGACTCTTCGGAGAAGGCCAGGTAATCGGCCCGGAGGCGCACTTCGTAGGCCACCTCCAGCATTGCCATCAGGCTGGCGTCCATGGCGATGAGGTCGAGGCTCACGCTGGGCGCGTCCAGACCTTGGTTGAACGCCGCCATCGTCAGGAAGGAGTCGCTGGTGTCGTCGAAGATGATGCCGCGCGTCCCGGCGGCCGCCCGCGTGCGCCAGCCGGCGCCGTGGTTCCAGACCACCAGCACCAGGCGCTCGGCGGGGAAACGCGCCGCGGCCCACGCGATGAACTCTCGCAGCGTCTCCGGCTGCCCCATGTCCACCTCGCCGAGGTTTTCCAGCACGGGCGAGCTGATGTGCTCCGGGTCGTCGTCGCGGGTGATCAGGTAGCGGCGTGCTTCGGTCCAATCGTCGTTGCTGGGGTCGAAGCCTGGGGTGCGGTCGAACTGGACGACGATGCTCACCTGGTCGGTGGATCCGACGCTCTCCATTTGGTTCATGTTGAGGATGCCGGCCTCCTCCAGGTCGCCGTCGGCATCCATGTAGACCATGAACGTCCACTGCCGCGTCGGGGAGGGGCCGGCCGCGCCGCGGGCAAACGGCCGCTGAAGGATGCTCGGGCCATCGCCGCAGCCGCCGGTGAGGCTGACCAGCAGCAAGGCCACCGCCAGGAGGAGGGCATGCTTTCCCATGGGCGTACTCCAGGCGCCGCGAACGGGCGCGGTGCCCCCGCTCAGCGGACCATTCCCTTCTCGCGGCCGACGCGGTGCATGTAGTCGTGCTGCTGAACGAACGTCAGCAAGTCACCCACCTTGGCGATGGCCAGGCCAACCACGGTGTCGGCAGCGCCGTAGTACATCCACACGTCGTCGCCCCGGCACACGGCGCCACAGGTGTAGACGACGTTCGGCAGCAGCCCCCGGCGCTCGAAGTCGGCCTCGGGGGCGAAAACCCACTCGGAGGCGCGCGCTAGCACCCTGCGGGGGTTGTCGTGGTCGAGCAGAGCCACCCCGAGGCGGTAGACCGGGTTGCCGCCCATCTCCTTGACGCCGTGGTAGATGAGCAGCCAGCCCTGCTCGGTGTGGATGGGGGGCGCGCCGCCGCCGATGCGCAGCCCATCCCACCACGGCCCGCCTCGCTCGGGCAGCAGCACGCCCGGCTGACTCCAGTGGTAGAGGTCGTGGTCGGAGCTGGCGTGCCAGATATGCTCTTGCCCGCCGGTTACCGGGCGATGCAGCATGAGCCACTGACCCTCGAAGGGGTGGGGAAACAGGGAGGCGTCTTTGTTGCTGGGGGGCAGCACGATGCCGAGCCGGGCGGCGGTCTCAAAATCCTCGGTGGTGGCAAGCGCCACCGAGGGGCCATAGCGGGAGTAGGCAGTGTAGGCGATCACCCACTGCCGGTCGCCCACCTGGGTCACCCGGGCATCTTCACAGCCCCACTCCTCGTAGGGGTACTCGGGCAAGTCCGGCTCGAGGAGGGGGCGGGTGGCGATGCGCCAGCTATCCACGCCGTTGTGGCTGCGGGCAACACGGATCTGAGAGATCCCCTGGCGGTCCTCGATGCGCAGGAGCAGCACCACTTCGTCGTCCACCAGGGCGACCCCCGGGTTCATCACCGCGTTGGCGGGGCAGGGGAGGTCCGCCGGCGTCAGCAGGGGAGCATATCCCTGCCGCACGAACAGGGCGTGGGCCATCGTTGCCATCTCCTCCTCTGGCAGCCTGTTGGCCGCTGCCTCGGTCTACCGTGCGGTAGCATACCCTTCGGGGCAGAAGCGCAAACGGCCCTGCTTCCCAGGCAACCGCCCGGAGGCCCGGTCGCTGGCCCAGCCGCCATCGGCGCGCGTGGCGAGGGCACCCGCCGCAGGAGCGGCACCTTCCGGCGGCGAACCTCACCCCCGACACGCGGCCGCCATTACCGCTGGCCGCGAGAGGGGGAGAACCACCGCCGTGAAGCCTCATCTTGCTACCCTCATCGCTATCTTCTGCTGCCTGGGGGGAGCCGCTGCCGGCGCCCCGGCCCCGATCACGGACGACTTCTCGCGCTACCGGGCGGGATCCGACGCCACTGAGGCCTGGGAGACCGGCTCGTTCGGCTGGGAAGTGCGCGACGGGCGCTTCGAGAGCGACGGAATCGGGCGGGCTTTCGCCCTGCCGACGGCGGCGCCGCACGGACGCCGCCTCGTGGTGGAAGCCACCGTCATCCCGCGCCGCTCGGCCAGCAGCAAAGAGTGGAAGATCGCCGGCCTGGCCATCATGCGCGACGAGCGCAACTACTGGCACCTCGCCTTCGTCGAGTCGCCCGAGCCCAACGGGGCCAGGCACTTCGTTGAGCTGCAAGAGATGCTGGATGGCAACTGGCTGGCAAATACGGGCGGCGACAGCCGCCTGGAGAACACCCTGAACGTCGGTAGCGACTTTCAGTGGGAGTACGACCGCCCGTATCGGCTGCGCCTGGAGATCACCCAGGAGGGCATCGAGGGCACCGTCAGCGAGCTAGATGGCACCCAGCGCACGCGCCTGGGCTTCGCCTTTGGGGCGAGGGCGGTCACCTCCGGGCGCCCGGCGCTGACGACCGGCAACCTGGCCACCGCCTTCGACGACTTCGCGGTCACCTACCATGAGGAGGCCCCCCCGCCGCCAAAGCCGGTCCGCCCCGCCTACGTCGGCCCGGGCGCGGGCCCGGTGCGTGGGAAGATGACCGGCTTCTTCCACGTGGAGCGGATCGATGGCCGCTGGTGGATGATCGACCCCAATGGCGACGCCTACTACGTGGTCGGCACCGACCACGTCAACTACTACGCGCATTGGTGTGAGAAGCTGGGGTATGCGCCCTACTCGCGCAACGTGCAGGCGAAGTTCGGCAGTGAGGAGCGGTGGGCGGCCAGCGCCGCCGAGCGCCTGAAGGCCTGGGGCTTCAACAGCCTGGGGGCTGGCTGCGGCGCCTCGGTGCGCTACCGTGGGCTGGCCTACACCGAGTTCCTCTCCCTCGGCACCGGGTTCGTTGGCGTCAGCGACATCGCCCCGCGCGAGCACTGGACCGGCTTCCCCGACGTGTTCCATCCCCGGTTCGCGGCCTACTGCGAGTGGACGGCGCGCCGCATGTGCGCCCCGCTGCGCGATGACCCCTGGTTGCTTGGCTACTTCCTCGACAACGAGCTCGAGTGGTACGGCAAGAACGGCTCTGAGACCGGCCTGGTGGATGAAACGTTCAAGAAGCCGGCCGACCACCCGGCCAAGCGCGCGCTGGTCCGGTTCCTTCAGCGCCGCTACGGCACCATCACGCGCCTCAACCGTGCCTGGGGCACGCAGTTGCCCGGCTTCAGCGCCCTGTTGCAGTCGCGGCGACCGATTGTCACCCAGACGGCGGCCGGCCAGCGCGACCGGCGCGACTTCGTGCGCCTGATTGCCGAGCGCTACTTCGCCATCACTACCGCGGCAATCCGCAAGGCCGACCCCAACCACCTGATCCTTGGCTGTCGCTTTGCCGGTAATGCCCCGGGCATCTGGGACATTGCCGGGAAGTACCTGGATATCGTCAGCGTGAACTACTACGGGCGGGTGGACCTGGAGCGCGGCCTCAGCCCCGATATGCCGGCAGCAATGGCCCGCTACCACGCCCAGTCGCGGCGCCCGCTGATGATCACCGAGTGGAGCTTCCCGGCGCTGGATGCCGGCCTGCCCTGCCAGCACGGCGCCGGCCAGCGGGTAGCCACCCAAACGGAGAAGGCACGCTGCTATGCCATCTACCAGCGAGCGCTCTTCAGTATGCCGTTCATGGTCGGTTCTGACTACTTTATGTGGGTAGACGAGCCGGCGCTGGGCATCTCCAGCACCTTCCCCGAGGATAGCAACTACGGCCTGGTGGACGTAAACGACGACGCCTGGCCGGAGCTGACCCAAACCGCCACGCGGGTAAACCGCCTGGCGCTGCAACTGCACGCAGGGCAGACGGCGGAGCTTTCGGGGGAGATCCGCCCGGCGGGCGAGCACGCGGTGCTGCGGGTGCGCAACCGCGGCAAAGTGGCCGCCCGCTGCCCGGTTCGCTTCTGGGTGCAGGGCAAAGAGGGCACCGCTTGGGTGTCGGTGGATCCCGGCGGGCACCAGGACGTGCCCTTGCGTCTGGATGGGCCGTCCTTCGTGGCGGCGGTGATCGACCCGGAAGACAGCATCCTGGAGACCGAGGAGACGGACAACCAGGTGGAGAGGGCGCTCTTTGGCCGCGCTCGCGGCGGCCCGAGCATGGTGGTCATCAACCCCTCCGCCGAAGCACTGCGCGACGTGCCGCTGGCGCTGCCGCTGGGTAGGCGGGGTGTCAACTGGCGCGTGGTGGACGCGGCCGGCCACCCGGTGCCCGCGCAGATCGACCTCCTGCCGGGCGGCGCGGAGCTGGCCCTGCGCCTGCCGATGCTGCCCGCGCGCAGCCTGGTAACCCTCCGCCTCCAGCCAGGCGCCGCGCCCCTCTCGCAGCGGGAAGTGACTGGCGACCGCAGCTTCGTCATCGACGGCCCCCTGCGCCTGGAGCATGACGCCGGCTCCGGCAACCTGCTGGACCGGGTGCTGCTGGGGGACCTGCTCCTGGGGCGTTACGCGCTGCTGATCCACCAACTGCGACAACAGCCGCTGTGGGTGCCGCCTGACCGAGTGGAGCAGGTGGAAACCCACACCGGCCCGGTGCGCACGGTGGTGCTGCTGACGGCCGGCCTGGAAGCGCCCGAGACCAGCCCCGCCAAAACGGCCGTTGACGCGCAGGGCAGCTACGCCAGCCAGGAGCAGCGGGCCGCCCGCTACCGCGCGCGCGTGCGGCTGAACTGCTATGCCGGCGAGCGGTGGTTTGGGGCGCGCTTCCTCGGCGTGCAGAACACCGACTCGCGGACGTGGCGCTGTCAGGCTTACTTCCACTACCCTGCCTCCGCGATTGGCGGCCGGGCCGAGGATGACCAACCCGCCGGCGGCTCCGACACGCCGTGGTGGCAGGATGAGGGCGTGGGCGCCTGCTATGGCGCCGTGGTGGACACCACCCGCCTGACGGTCCACTTCTGGAAAGACACGCCCGACGGCGCTGCCCAGCACCCGGACATCTGGCGCGAGCTGCGTCGCGATCTGCAGCCCGGCGCCAGGGTGGAGGCCGGCGCCGACGACGCGGAGGTGCTGCTGTTTGGCGCCTACACCACGCCGGAGACGCCCGGTGGCGAGGCCCTGGCCCGGCTGAGGGCGCTGGCGCGCGTGCGGGCAGAGTGGCACGGCCGGCGGTAGGGCTGCCGGGTCGCGGCGGCACGGCCGCCCGCCGGCAGCCGGGAGGGTTTCATGCTTCGTGTCATCGCCGAGCCGTTGGGCGCTATGGGCACCGGGAGCAACATGTTCCGCACGGGCCTGGCCCACTCCTCTGGCCACGTTTTCATCGGCACCTACGGGCCCCCGCCCGCGATCATCTGGCGCTACGACCCCCATGCCGGCGAGCTGCAGCGCGTTGGCGCACCGGGCGAGTACCAGCTCGACAGCATGGTGGAGGCGCCCAACGGTAAGGTCTACATCGGCACCGCCTACAACGGGCTGGTCTACGAGTTGGACCCGGCCACCGGCAGCGTGCGCGATCTCGGCTCGCCACCGGTCGACTCGACCCCTTGGATCTTCACGATGATCCGTACCCGCGCGGGGGAGATCTACGGGGCGAAGGGCGTCGGCCTCTTTCACCTGGATTGGCGTACCGGCCGGATGGAAGCGTGCGGCATCGTGCCGGGCGAGCACCGGACGCCCGGCCCCAGCGCCAGCAGCCCGATCATCCGCACCCTGGAGGAGCGGCCGGATGGCATCCTGTGGGGCGACACCAACCGCTGGATCTTCACCTTCGACCCGCGCACGCGCCAGATCACCCCGGTGGCTGACATTGCCGCCCTCGACGACGCCTGCTACGGAGTGATCCATGGCCTGGGCGCGTCCCCCGTGCCTGACCTCTACTTCCAGGTGTACTCCCGCTTCGATGGCCGGGTGCCGCGGCACCACTTCGGCGTGTGTCGGGCCGACACCGGCGCCGTGGAGTGGCTGGACTTCCCGGAGCTGGAGGGGCAGCTCTGGCTGACCGGCTGGTGGGTGTCCTCGGGCGAGCCTCGCCTGCTGGTGAGCGAGTACGACGAGCGGGAGTCGCGCGCGCGCCTCGCGGTGGTAGATGCCGCGCGACGGCGGGTGGTGGCCCGCTGGGCGGTGGAGGGGAACGACGTGCCTCCCCAGCGGCTGGCCGGCGAGGGGCTGTGGTTCATTTCTTCGGCGCGCGGCTCCCTCTTCCGCGCCGACCCGGAGCAGCAGCGGCTGGTGGCCGTGGCGCGCAACCCGGTGCCGGTGGAGTGCCGCTGCCTGGCTGCCGCGCCGGACGGCCTCCTGGGCACCGACACCTACGACTGCGGCTTCGCCTTCACCTTCGATCCGCGCTCCGGCCGCCACCAGGACCACGGGCGCGTGTGGTTGGATGACCACCGCTGCAACCACGGGCCTGCCGCCTTTGCCGGGTCTGCCGGCCGCACCTTGCTGGCCAACCACGGCGAGGCAACCCCCACCCTGTGGGCCACCGACTGCCTGACCAACCGGCACTGGCGCGTCGGCGGGCCGGCCGTCCAGTTGGTCCGCTTTACCGACGGCACTGTCTGGGGCACCCAGGGCGCCAACCCGCCGTCGATCCACTTTGACCCGGCCACCTGCTGGACGCCCGCCTGGGCCGCTCGCCCTGGCGCGCTCTTCCGCTACCGCGACGGAGCCGGGGAGGTGGAGGTCTTCCCGGAGGCGGGCCCGACCGGCTGTCTGGCGGAGGCGCCCGGAGAGCAGGGCCACCTGCTGTTGGCCGCTGGCGACATCCTGCGCCGCTTCGACCCGGAGGCCCGGCGCGTCGTGGCGGAAGCAACGCTGCCCGCGCCGATCATTGCCCTGGCCGCCGCGGCTAGGGCGGCCTACCTGGTGCTTGCCGATGGCTCTGTTTTCCGCCTGACCGGCGCGGAGATGGCCCCCCGCCGCTGCGCGCGTGGCTTTGGCCCGGTGGCGCGGGGCTGCTTCGTGCTGCCGCGGAGTGGCCGGCTGGTGGGCCTCGCCGCCGATGGCACGGTGAGCTGCTGCGATCCCGACACCGGCGCCGTCCAGCGGGTGGATGGCCCGGTGCCGCTCCCCGCCGGCCCGGCGGTCGATCCGGAGGAGGACGCATGGTACTTCGCCGGTCGCGAGGTGGTACGTTATTGGATTGCGAGGGAGCCGGCCGAGGCGTAAGCAGGCGCCCCTGGGGCCTGGCCGCCATAGTGGCGGCGACCCTGGCCGGCCTGATGGAAGGAGCCCGAACTATGGAGTCTGTGGAGCCGGCCCCGGCCGCCTCCTGGCGCGTGCTGGATGAGGATGCCCGCGCCGACTTGATGATGGATGACTACCACCGCGAGCGCGCGGCCGAGCGCGTGGCGGCGCTGCGGGCGCAGTTCCCGCCGGAGCGCCTGGCGCGCTCCGCGGCGTCGGTGCGCCGGGCGCTGGCGGCCACCTACCGGATGCCGCCGTCGGCGGGCGCCCCCCAGGCGCGGGTGCTGCGCACCGTCACCGTGGATGGGATCCCGGTGGAGCAGCGTCTGCTGCGGATTCGGGAAGGTGTTTATTCCACCGCGCTGGTCTTTCTACCGGCGGGCGAGGGGCGCCACCCCGCTTTGCTGATGCTGCCCGGGCATGGCGATCCAAGTTGGTCGCCGGCGGTCCACAGCCGCTGTCTCGCCTTCGCCCGGCGCGGCTACCTGGTGATGCTGGTGCAGCCGTTCGGCCAGAACGAACGCGGCGAGAACTCCCTCTGGAATGAGTACCACGGCTCGCTGGCGACCGCCACCCTCCTCACCACCGGGCAGAGCCTCCTGGGCCGGATCATGGCCGACCACCAGGCGGAACTGACCGACCTGTGTGCCCGTCCGGAGGTGGACCCGCGGCGCGTGGCCGTGACCGGCGTTTCGATGGGGGGCACGCACACCCTGTGGTTTGCCGCCATCGATACGCGGGTGCGTGCCGCCGCCGGCGTGGCGGTAGCCCCGCTCACCTGCCCCAACACCAGCCTGCGGCACCACTGCCTGTGCGACCTCATGGTCGGCCTCTACCGCGTGGCGGACGAAGAGATGATCCAGGCGTTGGCGGCACCGCGGGCGCTCCTGCGGATCTATCCGGGCGGGGAAGTGCCGCTCAGCGATGAGGGCGTGCGCCTGCTGGCCGAGCGGCGGATCAGCCACGAGGAGGCGCTGCGGCGCTATGGCCTGGACGAGGCCGGCCTGCGCCAGCGCCACCAGTACGCCCATCAGACCTTTCGCGCCGCTGGCGCCCCCGAGGCGTTCTCTGCCCGGGTGGTGCCCGGCCCGCACGACTACACGCCGGCGATGCGCGAGGTGGCGGCCGAATGGTTCGCCCGTCACCTGGGAGGCGATCCTGCCTCCGTGCCGGAGCCGCCCCTGACACCGCTTGCTGCTCACGACGAAGGCGTGGCGCTGCTCAACTTCTGGCCCAAGGGCGACCGCCCGGCGGAGATCCTGGGCCCCACCGCCTACGTGCAGCAGGAGGTAGCCCGCCTGATCGATCGCCTTCCGGCCGCGCCAGACAGCCTGGCGGAGTGGCGGCCGCTGCGCTCCCGCCTGCGCGACCGGGTGCGCCGTCTCCTCGGCGTGTCGTTGGCCTCACCCGACGCGGCCACGACCGTGGTCGGCGCCGCCCGCGCCGAGAGCGCCAGCTTCCAGAAGCTGGTGGTGCGCCCCGAGCCGGATATCCTCCTGCCGATGCTCCTCTTCGCGCCGGCCGAGGGCACCCGGCCCGACGGCCGGCTGGTGGTGCTGCTGAGCCCGCAAGGGAAAGCGGCCACCGCCGACACGGCCCGGCGGCAGCAACTTACCCGTGCCGGCGCCTGGGTCCTCTGCGTGGACCTGCGCGGCATGGGGGAGACCCGCTTTAGCGGCGAGTCGGGGGCTTATCTTGGCTTCCGCGATGTGGACACCTGCATGGGGGCGCTAAAGCTGGGGCACACCCTCGCCGGCTACTGGGTGAAAGACCTCCTCGCCGCGATCCAGGCGGCCGTCACCCTGGTGGGGGGCAAGCCGCGCGTGGAGGTGCACGGCGAACTGGAGACCGGCCTGGTGGCAATCCTGGCGGCTGGCCAGAGCCGGACCATCGCCGCGGTGGAAACGGAGGGCCTGCTGGCCTCCTATGCCTCGCCCCGGGGCTACGGCCAGCCGTATGCCTACGCGGATGAGCACGACCGCCCGGTGGGGCCCCGCCCGTCGCTGGGGGGCTACGGGAGCCTCGTTCCCTGCATTCCAGACATGCTGAAGCATGCCGACATTCCGCAGTTGGCCGCCCTGGTCGCGCCGCGCCCTCTGACGGTGACCGCGCCGCTGTGGGCCAGTGGCGACCCGCTCTCGCCCGCCGAGGCGGCGGCCGCTTTCGCCTGGACGCGGGCCATCTATCGCCTGAATGAGGCGGAGGCGGCCTTGCGCGTGCAGGGCAAGGATCAGCTGCCCGCGTGAGGCCCGGTGCTCCCCGGATCCCGCTGGCGCTGCGACCAGGGTGCGGCCCGGAGGCCGGGAAAAGGAGCCGCGAGGGGAGGGCCTACTGGCCCTCCCCTCGCCGTGATCTCTGCATGTTCCTGCTCAGTGATTTTTTCGTATTTCTGCTCAGTGACTTCTTCCATACACACAATTTCTTCGTATCGATTGTGTGTTCTAACGTGCGGCTCAGACGGACGCGAAGAGCCACGCGCGTTGTCG
>JAAZEB010000167.1 GCA_012512505.1 Armatimonadota bacterium
CCGATTGCTCGGGCACTCCGACTAGTTGCCCGGGGGAAAGCAGCGGAGCGCCGCAGCAATGCGGCCGGAAGGCCCGATGGCTCGGGAATTCCGGCAATCCCCCGGGAAAGCAACGGAGCGCCGCAGCAATGCGGCTTCCCACAGTGCGAGGCCCGATTGCTCGGGCACTCCGAGCCGTGCTTTTCGGATAGGTTCCCAAGACCGGGCGATGCCGCCCCAGGCTCCTCGACTCGTCGGCGGGTGGCCTGGTAAGGATTTGGCGCCACCGGCGTCGAATAGGGGATTACGCTGTCGCTGGCGGCGTACTATTCCTAACTAGTGGAGCGGACCTTGGCTAAAGACCGAGTTGTCGTTGGAGTCATCGGCTGCGGCATCGTGGGCACCGGTGCCGTGCGCCTGCTGCTGGAAAACCACGAGTGGATCTCCCAGCGTGTCGGGGTGCCCGTGACGCTCAAACGCGTGGTGGACGTGGACTGGAACCGCCCGCGCGAGTTCTCGGTTCCCGAGACCCTGCGCGGCACCGATGCCGAGGCTGCCATCGCGGACCCGGAGATTGACATCATCGTCGAAGCGATCGGCGGCGTCGGTTTCGCGCGCCGGGTGGTGGAGCTTGCCCTCAGCCGCGGGAAGTCGGTGGTGACCCCCAACAAGGAGCTGATGGCCAAGCACGGCGGCGACCTGCTGGCGCTGGCCGCGGAGCAGGGCGCCGACCTGATGTTCGAGGGTGCCGTCGGCGGCGGGATCCCCCTGATCAAGCCGCTCAAGGAGTCGCTTGCCGGCGACAGCATCGAGCGCATTGTGGGGATCGTCAACGGCACCACCAACTACATCCTCACCGGCATGGCCCGCGAGAACCGCGACTTTGGGGAGGCGTTGGCCGCCGCGCAGCAGCTCGGCTATGCCGAAGCCGATCCCACCGCCGACGTGGAAGGCTTCGACTCGCTCTATAAGATCGCCATCCTCGCCTCGATCGCCTTCGGCAGCCGCGTGCCGGTTGGCGAGGTCTACCACGAGGGCATCACCGGCGTGGCCGCCGCCGACATCCGCTACGCGCGCCAGCTTGGGTTCAGCATCAAGCTGCTGGCGATCGCCGCCCTCGATAACGGTGCGCTCGATATCCGCGTGCATCCCACCTTCGTTCCTGTCGAGCATCCGCTCGCCAACGTCAATGGCGTCTACAACGCCGTCTTGGTGCGCGGCCGGCAGGTGCAAGACGTGATGTTCTACGGGCGCGGGGCCGGCGCCGGTCCCACCGGCACCGCCGTGGTGGGCGACGTGGTAGACTGCGCGCGCAACCTGGTGCAGGGCGCGGCCGGCCGGGTTCCCTGCCGCTGCTTCCGCTCGCTGCCGCTGCTGCCGATAGACGCCGTGCGGTGTCGCAACTACGTGCGCATGCGGGTGGTGGACCGGCCGGGGGTAATCGGGCAGATCGCCACCTGTTTCGGCAGTCACGGCGTCAGCCTGGCCAGCGTTTTCCAGCCGGAAGACGAGGTGGGCCCGGCGCTGGCCGAGATCGTCTGGATCACCCACGAAGTGCGCGAGGCCCAGATGAAAGCTGCCCTGGCGCAGATCCGCACCCTGCCCGAGGTGAAGGAGATCCCCTCGGTCATCCGCCTGGAGAACGCGCCGGCGTAAGCCGCGGGGTCGGCGCCAGCGCGTCGGCCCCGACCCGGACGCCGTGGCGCTGCAGCACCGGGGCGAGGCGGAGGACGGCCAGGTCCTTCGCCTTCGCCTCAAACATCACGTCGTAGGGTTGCTGCAGGCGCGCCGCCGCCGTCAGAAACTCCTCCAGCTCCCCGGCGTCGACGTACTCGCCGTGCGCGCCCGGCCGTTTGGCGGGGTCTTGCGACGAGAAGTGAACTTTCGGTGGCCCCGCCTCTGCCGGCCAGGTGGCGAAAACATCGGCCAGAATCGCTTCCCAGGGCCGATCGCGCCAGGCGCCGCCGCAGACGCGGTGGTGGAAGGCGTCGAAGACTACCGGGATGCCGGCTGCCCGCGCCAGTTCCACCACTTCCGCGACACTCCAGTTGGTTTCGTCGTTCTCCACCACCACGCGCCGCCGCGCCGCCGGCGAGAGCCGGTCCAGTGCCCGGCAGAACCGGTCGCGCGCCTCCGCCAGCGTTGGCCGGGTGATGCCGGCATGCACCACCACGCGGTGGCTGGTGTCCAGCTCCATGGCTGCCAGCACCCGCGCCTGATACTCGATCTCGGCCAGGCCGGCGGTGACCACCGTCTCCTGCAGCGAGTTGAGCACCACGAACGCGGTGGTGTGGAAGCTGAGCCGCAGGCCGTGGGCACGGGCCTCGTCGCCCACGCGACGCAGCTCGGTGGCGAACTCTTCCCACCAGGCCAGCGTGTTGGCCGAATGCGAGCCGAACGGAATGAACTGCGTGCCGATGCGAAACAGCCCGAACCCCTGGCGCACGTTGTAGCGCAGTGTGTCGGCCAGGTTCTCCAGGTTCCAGGCGATCAGCTCCCGCAGCCGCTCCGGGGTGGCCCGACGCAGCACCGTCGTGCGCGGGCTGCGCAGCCCGGGGCTGCCCAGCGGCAGGCAGGCATAGCCAACCCGGCTAAGCGGCATCAGCAGGCGGGTGCCTTCCAGCGATTGACAGAGCGCCCCGCTGCCTGGTACAATGGCGGGCGAGCAGGGGTCCTGCTCACGGAAAGCGGCACCAATGCCTCCCTTCGATTTCGAGAGCTGGTTCAAGTCCCTCGACCCGACCGACCAGTGGCTGCTGGAGTGGCGCGCGGGCAGCAACCTCTCGCTGCGAGAGATCGCCGAAAAGTCTGGCCTGGCGCGTGAAGTCGTTGCCGAGCGCCTGCTTCACCTGCGCGACCGCCTGGTCGACCGGATCGTCGCCCTCCGCTAAGCCGGCCGGAAGCGGCCCACCGCGCGTGAATAAGGGGCGCCCCGCGCGCCTGCGGGGCGCCGCGAGCGCCGCCGTCGTGCCGAACGTCGGCTAGGTGGCTGCCGGCTGCATCACCGTGGCGGGCAGTGCCAGCAAGCGGCCGTGCAGCCAGCGCACGAACTCCTCCTCCTCGGCCCGGATCTCTCGCGCCAGCTCGGCCGTGCGGGCATCGCCCATCGCCTCCGCCGCCGTCTCCAGGGCGAGATACGCCGCGATCTCGACGTGCTCGCTGCCATAGGCGGTGATCAGGTTGCGCACCGCCTTCTCTTCGCGGTTGCGCATCACGTTCACCAGTTCGTGCCCCATAATGCCCAGCTTGTTCACCACGCCCTTGATGCCGGAAGGCTCCTTGCCCATCTCCTTCAGGCGTTGCACCAACCGGTCGTGCTGGCGCTGGGTCACCTCGCGATGGCGCAGGAACATGTCGCGGTCATCGTTGCTAATTGCCTCGTCGGCCATGTCTTTGAGCGCCGGCAGCAGGCCAGACTCCATGGCGATGGCGTCGTCGACGTAGCGGTGGAGCCGCTCTTGTGCCTCCATGCGTTCTGCCTCCTGATCTCCCCGCGCGCGGGGGTGCCGATCCGAAACTCCTCGGTTCATATCCCCTGCGGGCCCAGCGCCGAAACGCTTTCCGGCAGGGGGGGCCAGGATCGGCGGCCGCCGCGAGCCCTCCACAAACAGCAACAACTGCTTGCAGGAGACAGCCGTGCCACGTCGAATGCAAGGACAACGCAGTGGCGGCGGGCCTGCTGCCCCTGCTCCTATCCTCTGATGCCCGACTGGACACTCTCGACTGCGGTAGCGATCCTTGGGGGAGGTGTGCCCGTGGATGACACAGTGATCGCCGCCATACGGCAATGGATCCGCGAGAGTCAGCAAGACATCGAATCGGCCGACCGGTTGTTGGAGTGGGATCCACCGCGCTTCCCAACGGCAGCCTATCACCTGGGCCAGGCAGTGAACAAGGCGCTCCGAGCGTTCCTCGCCTGCCGCGGCATTCCGTTTGGCCACGGCGACCGCCTCCCGGCGTTGCTACGGCTGGCCACTCCCCTGGCGCCAACTTTCAGGGAGTGGCGCGAGGCGGCACGGGTGATCGATGGCTACCGCCAACTGCCTCCGTTTGCCGTCCAGGTTCCCGATGAAGAGCGAGCGGCCGCCGCGCAGGCCGTGCGGCACGCCCAGGCGCTCTACGCGCTGCTGGCCGAGATGCTGCGCCCCATCCTGTCCGACCTGGGGCGTGCCTGTCCGCCGCCGAAGCCCCTGTGAGGCAGGCGCGCCCTCAGAGACTCTCGGTGGGGCCGCTGTCGGCGTGCGCCGGTGGCGCGGGGAGGCGATGCCGCTCCTCCTGCAACCACTTCAGGTAGTGCTCCTTGTTGCAGAAGGTGTCGTACTCCCGCCCGGAGCCGTGTAGGATCTCCAACGAAGGGGCGTCCGGCTCGACCAACTGGCGGACGTGGTCGGGGTTCACGTCGCCCAAATAGGGGTTCTGCGTGATCTCCCGCCCGCAGTGGCGGCAGACCAGTACCTGCTCACTCTTCATCCTGGCGCTCCCTCAAGGCGTTCCACGTCACCCCGTTCGGTTTTGGTTCGCAGGCGGTGGATGCCGCCGCCGCCTTCTGGGAGCCGCTCGATCTCCTGCGCCTCCGGCGGCACCGTTGAAGGCGTCCCGCGTGTCGCCATCGCCGCCCTCTCTTCTCCGCACGAGACGACTCTTTCCCGGGCCGGCGGCAGGCAAACTCGCCGCCGCGGGCCCTCGGGATCGGGGGCAGGAAGCCGCTGGCTGCCGCAAGGGGTGTGGCGGCCTGGCGTCGAACGCGGATCCTCGGAGGAACGAGGGATGCTGCAGGCGGAGCGAGACTACGTGCGTGAGTTGGCCCGGCAGGTGGCACAGATCGCCGCCAGCCCGGAGAACGCGGCTATCTGCCAGCGCTGGCGCGACGTGAACGCCCTGCGCAAGCCGGACCGCGCGCCGGTCTGGTGCCGGCCGGTGGGTGCCTGGGCGGAGATCCTGCCGGAGGAGTCGCTGCGCTGTCAGGATCCCTGGCTGCGCGGCATCGAGCGCGAGCTGCGCATGATCCTCATCAAGCACGAGATCGGCGACGACTCGCCGGTCGATGCGTTCTATACCGTGCCCGCCGTCTTTAGCTGCGACCCACCCAACGTCTGGGGGGTGGAGATCCGCCACATTCCCCCCAGCCGCCCCGGCGGCGCCTGGACCTACGACCCGCCGCTGAAGACGGAAGCCGACTTCGACCGGCTGCGGTTGCCCTCCTACACCTACCAGGAGGCGGCCACCCAGGAACGCCTCGAACAGGCGCACGAGCTGCTGGGCGACTTGCTGCCGGTGCGCCTCTCCTGCGGCCCGCCGCTGCATTCGATTCTCTGCGTGTGGGCGGCGGAGCTGCGTGGCCTCAGCGAGCTGATGCTGGACATGGCCGTGGCGCCGGAGTTGGTCCACCGCCTGATGGCCCACCTGCGCGACGGCGTACTACAGTCGATGCGCCAGGTGGAGGCTACCGGCCTCCTCACCCCCAACAACATCGGCGGCATGTTCTGCAGCGACCCGGTTGGCCCTGATCCGGGAGATGGCCCCCTGACCTACCGCAACCTCTGGGTAGCCACCAACAGCCAGGAGTTCGACCAGGTCTCGCCGGCGATGTGGGAAGAGTTCCTGCTGGCCTACCAGCGCCCGATCATCGAGCAGTTTGGGCTGGCCGCCTACGGTTGCTGCGAGAACCTCACCCACAAGATCGACGGCGTCCTCTCGCTGCCCAACCTCCGCATCTTCGTCTGCAGCGCCTGGACCGACCTCGACCGGGTGATTGAGCGCGTGGGCACCCGCCACGTGATCATGTGGCGCCAGAAGGCCAGCGCCGTCGTCTTCCCGGACGACCCCGCCGTGCTGCAGCGCGACCTGGAGGACGGCCTGCGCCGCCTGCAGGGATGCTACGTGCAGGTGGTCCTCCGCGAGCTGCAGACGCTGGCCGGCCACCCGGACCGCCTCCACGTCTGGACCCGCCTGGCCATCGACGCCGCCGCGAAATACGCGTAGCGGGAGCGCCTTCGGAGCACAGGCAAGCGCGCCCTTTCAAGGCTCACCGCCGGGCAGCTATCCGGTCCTCTCGGACATGCCGACTGCCAGGCAACTGGAAAGGGGAACTGATGACACGCGAGACCCTGGCTGCGTGCATCCGCCGCCTTCCTCCGACCGGCCCTGTCAGCGATGCGCTGGCGCAGGCGCTGCCTCACGGCCGCACCGTGCGGGCTGCGTGGTACAAGACCCAGCGCGAGCATTGGCTCGGGTGTCTTGGGGATTACGATGGACCTGGCGCCCGTGGCCGGACGACGTGGGGAGGCCGGAGCGCCGAGTATGTCTACAACCATATCCAGTGTGCCCCGATGCTCCTCTGGCTTGCTGAGGCCGCTGGAGTTCCCATGCTCCTGCTATTCACCGCCGCCGATGCTGCCCTGGGCGCCGGTGCCACCGGTGCTCAACAGTGTGCGGCGCTCCGACGAGTGATCCCCTGGTGCTGGGTGCAAGAGGCGCTGCAGGCTCGGTTCCCTGGCATTAACGACAAAGCGGAGTGAGCCGCGCCTGACTCTGGTGCTGGGCGATGATCCCCTGCACCCGGCGCGTTGCCCTACAAACCGTGCCGCCGCCGGCGGGGCTGCTCCGCGCCCGGCGGTGCCTGGCGGTTGTTGCTCGCTGCCCGGGTAAGGTATCTGCCCGCCGCCGTCGAATAGGGATCCCAACACCCGATGGGAGGAAACGGATGCCGAAGATTACCCTGATCGGCGCGGGAAGCGTCGTCTTTGCCAAGAACATCCTCTCCGACTGCCTGTCTTACCCGGAACTGAGCGGGGGCAGCTACTTTCTCTTCGATATCGACGAGGGGCGCCTGCGCACCGCCGAGAAGATGGCCCACCAGGTGGCCGCCGCCTGGAAAGCCAAACCAAACATCGTGGCCACCACCGACCCCGAGGTCGCCCTCGAGGGCGCCGACTACGCCGTCAACATGATCCAGGTCGGCGGCTACGAACCGTGCACCGTCACCGACTTCGAGATCCCCAAGAAGTACGGGCTGCGCCAGACGATTGGCGACACGCTCGGCATCGGCGGCATCTTCCGCGCCCTGCGCACCATCCCGGTGATGCTGGAGTACGCCGCGATCATGGAGGAGGTGTGCCCCGACGTCACTTTCCTCAACTACGTCAACCCGATGGCGATGAACACCTGGGCGATGCTGGAAGCCACCGACATCACCACCATCGGCCTCTGCCACAGCGTGCAGGGCAGCTACCAGCACCTCTGCCACGCCATCGGCGTCAACCCCGCCGAGGTCAACTACACCTGCGCCGGCATCAACCACATGGCGTTCTACCTGACGCTGGAGCACAAGGGCGAGGACCTCTACCCCCGCATCATGGAGAAGGTTGCCAGCCGCGAGTACTACCCGGATTGGGACCGCGTGCGCCTCGATATGATGCTGCGCATCGGCTACTACATCACCGAATCGAGCGAGCACTTCAGCGAGTACGGCCCCTGGTACATCAAGCGTGACCGGCCGGACCTGATCGAGCGCTACAACATCCCGCTGGACGAGTACCCGCGCCGCTGCGTTGCCCAAAACGCCAGTTGGGCCGGCATGGCCGCCGAACTGGAGGCCGGCAAGGGGTTCGACTCCCTGCAGCGCTCCTCCGAGTACGGCTCGCGCATCATCCACGCCATGGAGACCGGCGAGCCGACCGTGATCCACGGCAACGTCCTCAACTACGGCCTGATCGACAACCTCCCCGAGGGTTGCTGCGTGGAGGTGCCCTGCCTCATTGATGCCAACGGGATCCAGCCGATCAAGGTCGGCCCGCTGCCGCCGCACCTGGCCGCCATGATCCGCACCAACATCAACGTGCAGGAACTCACCGTGCGCGCCGCCCTGGAGAACGTCAAGGAGTACGTCTACCATGCCGCCATGCTCGATCCCCACACCGGCGCCGAGCTGAGCCTCGACCAGGTGTGGGCGCTGGTGGACGACATGTTCGCTGCCCACGGCGACTGGATCCCCCTCTTCCAGGAGTGCGATTGCACCTGTGACGGCGACTGCGACGACGACTGCGAGTGCGAGTGCCACGACGAGGCGCGCCAGCACTGCTGCGGCCACTGAGAGTACCGGTCGTCTCTCCATCGCGCCAGGGGTCACGAAGCAGGCTGGGCGCCGTTCGTGGCCCCTGGTGCTTTTGCGCCCCAGGGGATCCTCCTCGGCCGCTGAACCGGCAAGCCCCAGCGGTCGTCCCTGGATCGGGCGGGCCCAAACCAGGCGGGCAAGGCCGCGTGCCGCTGCAAAACGACGGCGCACGGCCGATAATCGAAGTGTGGCTTGAGTCGGCCGGGAGCGCGGTGCCGTGCCCCCGGTCGGAGGTGCGCGCGGGGAGGATGAGTGCGGAATGAGACGTGCCGGTTCGCTGTTGCTGGTGTGCCAGTTGGCTCTGCTGTTGTCGGGCATTGCCCCCGCGCGGGCGGCCCTGACGCTGGAGCAGGAACTCCAGGCCGGCCGCGGCTTCGTGAACGCTTTCATTGAGCAGTACGGCCTCAGCGAGAACCAGCAGTACCGCGAGTTGGCCGAAGGCGTGCTCACGCGCCTGGTGCAGGCAAGCGGCGAGCGCCCCGAGTTGCCGTGGCGCATCGTGGTGCTCAAACACCACCCGGACAACCCGGCCGCCCGCAACGCCTCGGCGTGGCCCGGTGGCCAGATCGTCACCGATGAGGCGTTCTTCGAGCTGCTGGAAAAGGGCGCTGGCGGTGACGCTGAGCGCCTGCAGGCGATGACTGCCGGCGTGCTCGCCCACGAGATGGCCCACGTCATCCGCCACGACACCGATGCCCTGGTGCCGGTTTTCTTCAAAGACCCGGGCGTGCCCGCCCCCCAGCTTCTCTTCTCCCTCAAGTCGGTCGGCGACGGCCAGAAGGTCGGCGCCGCCGAGACGCGCCAGGCGGAGAATGAGTGCGACCGGCACGGCGCCTTCTACCTCCTGCGCGCCGGCTACCGCGTGGACGACATGATCAGCGTCTTCCGCTGCCTCGCCGATGAAGAGGTGGACGAGGTGCTCTTCGCCAGCGAGTTGGACCACGCCCGCGCCGCGGAGCGCGTCGGCAACCTCCTCGAAGTGCAGGAACAGGTGGTGGAGGACGAGCGCCTCTATGACGAGGCGGTGAACATCCTGCGCCTGGGGCTAGATGAGGCGATGCTGCGCATTGCCGAGCGCAACTTGGAGTTGGTCTCCGCTCGCTTTCCCAAGGTGCTGCCGGTGCGGCACGCGCGCGCCGTGCTTGCCCACCGGCGCTACCTGCTGAAGGTGCCGCCGCAAACGCTGCGGCTTAAGCCCTCCTTCTCCTTCTACCGCTTCCGCGCCTCGCGCGGCTTCCCGGAGGATTTCCTGCTCCAGGCGATCCGCGAGTACGAGGCGATCCTGAAGGACTACGAGAACACCGGCCACCAGGGCCTCGGGCCGACGGTGGCCGCCTACGCGCTGGCGCTGGCACACAACGACCAGGCGGCCAAAGCGCTTCCCTGGGCACAGAAGGCGGTGCAGCTCTCTCCCGACGACTGGAGCGCCCACAACGTGCTCGGCATCGTGCAGTTGAAGCTCGACCAGCCTGCCGAGGCTGTGAAAAGTCTGACGCGGGCGGTGGGCCTGGCCGTGCCAGCCGAGCCGAAGGAGCTAGTGGAGCGCGCCTTCCTCAACGCCTCGATGGAAGAGCGCGCCGTGTGGCGCTACGTGGACGCGCAGACGCCGGTGGCGTTTGGGCCGGCGCTCTTCAACCTCGGCGTGGCGCTGCAGGGCACCGACCAGGAGGCCTCCGCCCAGGCTTTCCGTGCCTACCTGGCGACCGACTCGATCAGCGACTGGGCAGACGAAGCCCGCGGTTACCTCCGGGGCAAGGCCCCTGCCGACCCGGGTGCCGCGCCGGTCGCCGGCATCACCGTGGGGATGACGGACGCCGACCTGCGCAAGAAGGCGGGCGACGCGGCGATCGGCACGCCCCCCAGCCCCACCGCTCAGGTGTGGCGTTACAAGGAGAAAGGCTTCAGCGTCTTCCTCGATGAAACCGGCCGCGTCCGCGCAATGCTCCTCTACGCTCCCTTCGCCGGCCAGTTCGGCCCCGGCGTGACCCTGGGGGCCGCGCCAGCGCAGATTGAGAAGGCGTGGGGCAAGCCGTTGGCCGCCCACACCGCCGGCGACCGGGTGGCCTGGGCCTATCCGGCGCACGGCCTCACCTTCGTGTTGACCAAGGACAAGCTGACGAAGGTGGTGTGGGCCCCGGCGCCCCCGCTCGGGAGCGCCACCCTCGATGCCTCGATCAAGGTGCGCCCCGGCGATTCTGCCAGCCAGGTGGCGCAGGCGCTCGGCGGCCCGCCCGATTCCGGCCTGGGCGACGAGACCCAGGGCGGCGTGTGGGTGTACGACCGCCTCGGCCTGCGCCTCCGGTTCGACCAGGAGGGCAAGGTCGCCCTGGTGACGATTAGCCGGCCAAGCTCCGCCCGGGTGGCAAACGTGAAGCTGGGCGACCCGCCCGCCCGCATCCGCCAGGCCGTCGGCTCCGGCATTGTCACCACCGACCTGGACAACTCCGAGACCTACACCTTCCCCGACCGTGGGGTTGCCTTCGTGGTGCGCAACGCCGAAGTCGCGCTGATCACCCTCTTCCCCAAAGAGGGCGGATAGCCGGCACCCCCACCCCGGCTGTAGGAGGCGCCGCCGCCGATGGGTCGGATCGGCGGCGGCCCGCCGGCCGCCAAGAGG
Organism: Armatimonadota bacterium; assembly: GCA_012512505.1. Lineage (GTDB taxonomy): Bacteria > Armatimonadota > JAAZEB01 > JAAZEB01 > JAAZEB01 > JAAZEB01. The sequence continues at coordinate 10,710 of JAAZEB010000167.1, forward strand.
ATGAAAATGGGGCTCCGTCGCTCATCCAAGAGTTAGGCGGGTGACAAGAGACCATTTCCAGAAGTATCGTAGCCGCTGGAGGACGGCCGATCCGCACCCCTTCGGGGTGAGGAGGAGGTATCCTACCGGACTATTCAGGACCCTCGCGCCGCCCTGGTACCCGGCGCTGGGCGCAGGAGGCAGGGTGCCGCGGCGACGCGGCCGCCCAGCAGAGGCCCGATGGCTCGGGCACTCCGGCCAGTTGCCTGGGAGAGTCGCGGAGTGCCGCAGCGATGCGGCTTCCCGACCCGCCAATGCCCGATGGCTCGGGCACCTTGGCAATCCCCCCGGGAGGGGGTGGCATCATCGCTGGCGGGTTGCCAGGTAGTGCCGTCTAGGGCGAGGGCGTGCCGCCTTGGGATGACCGGGAGCGCACCATCCGCTCCAGGGCGCGCCGGGCCGGCTCCTTGGCCGGGGTGTCGCTGGCGGCGGCAGCGCGCAGGGCGCGGATCGCCTCGGGCGTCGCGATGGCCGCCAGCGCCTCGGCCGTCGCCTCGCGCACGCTCGGGTCGGCATGGGTTCGCAGTGCCTTAGCCAGCGCCTGGACCGCCCGCTTCTCCTTCACGCGCCCCAACTCGCGGGCGGCATCGCGCGCGTCCTCGGTCTTGCCCGCCAGCAGGCGCGTCAACTCCTCCAGAGGGCGACCGGCGAACCGCCCTGCCGGCTCGGCGCTCCTGGCACTGCTCGCGGCGGCCCCCGCGGCCGGCGGCTGGGTGAGCGCACTCGCCGCTGCCTCGGGGGTGGGCCCCGTGGGCGTGCCCGCGGAGGGGGGGGGCGCCTGTTTTGCCCCGATCGGTGGTGCTGGTGCCGCCGAGTTCGGGATGCCCTGACTGTCCGGTGCCGCTTCCGGTGGCGCCGCTCGGGTCATCGCCGCGGCGGGGCCCGCCGGCCCGAATGCCTCCCGCTTGGCGGTTGGGCCTGCCGGATCCCGGTCGAGGATCGGTGACGGTGGCGCCGTGGCGCGGCTGATGGTGGGGCTGCCCGCCCTCGGCGTTGGGGGAGGCGTGGTGCCGCGCGCGCCCATGGTTTCCTGGAGAGCGTTGGGGGGCTGCGCCGCCATCGTCTCCTCGTTCGGTGCTGCGCGGAGCGCACCCTCCGCCACCCCAGGCGGGGCGCCCCCCACTGGCGGAGTGGCCTTCGGCGCGGACGGCGTTGTCTTCAAGAGGATGTCTGCTGTGGGCGCTTCCCCCGCCGGCTGCGGCGCCGCGGCCGCCCTGCCGACAGCATCCGGGGGCGCCCCACTGTCGGCCGCCGTCCGAGGCGGAGCCACGGCCAGGCGCTGCCCCCGCTTCGCGGCCGGCATCTGGATCACGGTAACTGGCGGCGTGCTGGCAGGCTGCTCGCCGCACGCGGCCCGCTGTGCCGGGCGCTGGGCCGGCCGCGCGGTCCGTGGACGCGGAGCGACGGTGCTCCCGGCTGCCGGCGGACGGTCGGGCGCGCGGGAGGGCACCGGCGCGCTGGCGATATTGGGCGCGGCCATGGGCCGAGCGGCATCGCGGTGGGCCGGCGGGCGGATCGGGCCACGGTGGTCGCTGGTTGGAGGGGGCGCCAGTTCGCCACCGGCTACCGGCGGCGCTTCTACCACCTGGCCTAGCTGGGTAGCTGTCTGCGGGGTGGGGGTACCCCGGTGCAGCAGGACCAGGAGCACGGCGGCGACCGGCACCGCCGCGCAGGCAGGAAGCGCCGCGCGCCGGCTGAAGAAGCGGAAACCGGCCAGCGCCGCGCCGTGCTTCAGGGCATCCCATTGCTCGCCAGCGCGCGCGGCGAGCTGCTTGCGCGGCAGGGCCAGCGGCACCCCCGTGCCCAGGATCTGCTCGCCCAGCCGTGCCTGCCCGCGCGCCCGCACTCGCCCCAGCAGTGCCTCTCCCTCGCCCTCCGGCAGCGACCAGCGCGGCAGCAACGAGACCAGCCGCGCCGCGGCCTGCGCCTCCCGCAGCGCCGTGCCGCAGGCGGTGCACTCCTGGCAGTGGTGGCGCAGCCGGTCGGCGTCCTTCGGCGGGAGGGCGTCTCCCAGGTAGGCGTGGATCAGCCGTTGCACAAGGAAACAGATCATCGTCCTCAACACTCCGCCAGTTGCTCCTGCAGCGCCGCCCTCAGCTTCGTCATCGCGTAGTGCAGCCGCGAGTTCACCGTGCCCACGGGGCAGTCCAGGATCTCGGCGATCTCTTTGCAAGACAGGCCCTGGAAGTAGCGCAGCGACACCACCAGGCGGTGCGCCTCCGGAAGATCGCCCACCGCCTGCTGCACCCTCTCCCGGGTTTCCTGGCGCACCACGCTGTCCATGGGTCCTTCCTCCTCGGTGGAGAGCGCCCGATCCACGTCGTCTAGCGGCACGAACGCGGCGTGGCTGCGGCGCCGTGCCGCCTTGCGCTGCTGCTCCAGGCAGACGTTCACCGCGATGCGGTAAAGCCAGGTGGTGAACGCGCTCTGCCCTCGGAAGGAGCGGATGTGGGCATAGACGCGCACGAACACCTCCTGCGTCAGGTCGCGCGCCTCCTCCGGGTTGCCGACGTAGTGGCAGACGAGCGCATACACCCGGTTCAGGTGCCGGTGGAACAGGGCGTCGAACGCCGCTTCATCGTTGTCCTGGCAGCGCCGGACTAGCAGCTCGTCTTCCGATAGCATCTTCCCTCGCCCGTATGGAGCATGAACGACCGTTCTGTTCCTTAGACGGTGCCGGAGCCGGAATCCTTCAGTCGGTTCGAGCCGGGGTTTACCGGCCGGCTTGGCGGCGGGAGGAACTGCGGCGGCGGCGCGGAATACCGCCCTCAGAGAGGGGAGACGGATGGCGGAACCGAAGCTGCGGGTTGGATTGGGGCAGATCCGCGGGCGCGAGAGCGTGGCGGAGAACGTGGCGGTGGTCACCGAGTTCCTCGCGCGCGGCAAGGAGCAGGGCGCCGACGTTGTCTTGTTCCCGGAAGGGACAATCGGCGGCTACTTCAGCGTTGACTTTGTGGACCCGCTGGCCCTCGACGGGGCGGCGGTAGAGGCCGGCCTGGAGGCGGTGCGCCAGGCGGCGGCAGCCCACGGGGTGGCGGCCGCCGTGGGCGCGTCGCGCCGGGGCGAGGATGGCGCCATTCGCAACTGCCTCCTCCTCTATTCGTCTACCGGGGAGCTGGTCGGGGAGTACGTGAAGACACAGCTCACCGAGTCCGACCGGGACTGCTACGTTCCGGGCAGCGTGCTGCCGGTGTTCCACCTCGGCTCGGTGCCGTTGGGACTGCTGATCTGCTACGACCAGCGCTTTCCCGAGCCGTGGCGGGCGCTGGCGCTGCGCGGCGCCCAGGTGGTGCTCCACTGCTCCAACGCCTGCGGGCCGCACGCCACCTGGAAGATCCCGGTGGTGGAAGCGCACCTGCGCTCCCGCGCCGCTGAAAACGGCTTCTTCGTGGTGTCGGTGAACCGCGCTGGCCCGTTCCAGTCCTGGGGATCCGTCGCCTACGACCCGCGCGGCCTGGAGTTGGCGCGCGCCAACTACGACTGGGAAGAGCTAGTCACCGCCGACCTCGACCTCTCCCAGGTGAGCCGCACCTTCCTTGAGGAGCGCCGCACCGACCTTACTCAGTTGCTCCTCGGGGGCTGAGTGCCAGCTTCGGCGGCAAGCACCGGGGCCTTCGGGAGCCTCCGCGCGCCGCGCCCCGCCGTGGCTGCCGCACCGGTGTGAGGGTAGGGCTCATCCTTTCCGGCGCGCGGTCTCTGGCAGCGTCAGCGCCACCGGCACCGTCAGCAGCGGCAGCAGGGCGAGGACCTGGTAGACCAGGCCGATGCTCGTCCGGTCGGCCAGGGCGCCGGCGGCGACCGCCAGCAGGCCGCCGGTGCCGAAGGCGAATCCCTGCACTATCGCCGAGGCGATCCCCTGGCGCTCCGGGGCGATCTCCTGGGCCATGGCCACGTTCACCGCGGCGGAGGCCGAGAGCACCAGGCCGGCCACCACCAGCACCGCCAGAAACGCGGTGGCCGGCACCAGAGTCAGCCCGAACAGCAGCGGGGTGGACGCGGCCAGCGAGATCACCAGCACCCGCCTTCGCCCCCAGCGATCGGACAGCGCCCCGCCGATCATCCCCCCTGCCGCCCCGGCGAAGAGGAAGAGCGACACCGCCAGGCTGCCATAGACCGGGGTGGCGCCACGCCCCTGGAGAAAGAGCGGCATGAAATGCACCAGGCCGGTGCTGACGGCCGACCGCAGGGCCACGATGGCCCACAGCGAGAGGATCGCCCGCGGCAGCCGTGCCGGCGGGGGTGGGGGAGTGGAGGAGAGCGCGGGCGCCGCCTCCTCTGCCGCCGTGGCGCTGCCCTTCGGCACCGCGGACAGGCGTCGGTACACCGTCAGGTAAAGCAGCAGGGCGACGAGCAGGCCGGGGAACGCCGCGATCCAGGTGCGGTCGGCGCCAAAGCGTTCGGCCGTCCAGGTGGAGACGAGCGGGCCGACCGAGTAGCCGGCGCTGCCGGCCGTCACGAAGAACGCCAGGGCAAAGCCGCGGCGGGAGGCGGGTCCGGTGCCGGCAGCCACCGCGGCCTGGGGATGGAAGCTGGCGATGCCTGCCCCGCCGAGCACCAGGAAGAGCACCAGCATCGGCACCGAATGCGCCGTGCCCAGCAGGCTCATGAAGATGGCGGCGCACACCGGCCCGAGCACCAGGAAGTAGTGCCGCCGCACCCGGTCGGCCGCGTGCCCGAAGAGGAGCTGGCTCATCGAGCCGGAGACGCTGACCACCGTTGCCAGCAGCCCCACCAGGGTGTTGGTGAGCGCCAGCCGCTCGGTGAGGAAGACGATCAGGCCGGGCAGGAAGTTGCTATAGGTGTCGGTGACCGAGTGGCCGAGGGAGAGTAAGAGCAGGTCGCCGCGCGGACCCCGCCACCGGGTCATTCGGAGGCCTCCGGGGGCGGCGGCGTGGCGCGGCGGTTGAAGCGGTTGGCGGCAGCCTCGGGTCCCTCGCGCAGCAGTAGCTCCACCGCGTCCGCGGCGCGCTGGATCGCCTCCTCGATCACCGGCCGCTCTTCGCGGGTGAACTCGCCCAGCACGTGGTCGATCCACTCTTCCGCGGCGCCACCCACCCCGACGCGCACGCGCGGAAAGGCGCTGCTGCCGATGCTGGCAATGATCGACTTCAGGCCGTTGTGCCCCCCGGCGGAGCCGCTGCCGCGCACCCGGATGCTTCCCAGCGGCAGGTGGATGTCGTCGCAGATGACGATCAGCTCCTCTGGTGCCACCCGATAGCGCGCCAGCAGCGAGAGGGCTGCCTCGCCGCTCCGGTTCATGAACGTCTGTGGCTTGGCAAGCACCACCGCGGTGGTGTCGATCTGCCCCTCACCAAGGCGCGAGCGGTTGCGCCGGGTGGTGAGGGAAATCCGGTGCCGCGCGGCCAGTAGGTCGGCGACGCGAAAACCAACGTTGTGGCGTGTCTGCGCGTATTCCGGGCCGGGGTTTCCCAGCCCGAGGATGATCTTCGGCATGGCTTGGCTGATAGCCTATCCGTTCCTCAGTGGCGGTGCCGGGCGATGGCTCCCGGCGCGCCGGCGGCCCTACGCCGTCTTCCAGTTCAGGCGGAACAGGGTGCTCACCGACGAGTGGTGGTGGATGCAGCGGATCGCCTCGGCCAGCAGCGGCGCCACGGAGAGCGTGTGCAGCTTGGGCGTGCGGCGCTCCGGCGGGATCGGGATCGTGTCGGTCACCACCAGACTGAGGATCGGCGATTCTTCCAGGCGGGCGGGCGCGTTGCCGGAGAGCACCGGATGGGTGGCACAGGCGTAGACGCCGCGGGCGCCACGCTCGATCAACGCGGTGGCCCCCATGATCAGCGAGCCGGCGGTGTCCACCATGTCGTCCACCATCACGCAGGTTCTCCCGGCCACGTCGCCGATCACCTCCACCACTTCCACCTGGTTTGGCTCGGGCCGGCGCTTGACGATGATGGCGAAGTCGGCATCGAGGCGGTCGGCGTAGGCCCGCGCCATCGCCACGCCCCCAACGTCGGGCGAGACGACCACCAGCCCGTGGCCGTGGAGACCGCGCGAGATCAGGTGGTCAGCAATGATCGGGCCGGCGGGGAGGTGGTCCACCGGGAAGTCGAAGAAGCCCTGGATCTGCAGGGCGTGCAGATCCATGCAGAGGAGGCGGTGGGCGCCAGCGGTGGTGATCAGGCTGGAGATCAGCTTGGCGCTGATCGGCTCGCGCGGCTTGATCTTCTTGTCTTGCCGCGAGTAGCCGAAGTAGGGCATCACCGCGGTGATGCGCGCGGCCGAGGCGCGCCGGAAGGCATCGATGGAGAGGAGCAGCTCCATCAGGTGCTCGTTCACCGGGGCGCAGGTGGGCTGCACGATGAAGACATCGGCGCCGCGCACGCTCTCATCAATGTCGATGCGGATCTCGCCGTCGGAGAAACGCGTTACCTGGCCGCGCACCGGCTCGATCTCCAGGCAGGCGCAGATGGCGCGTGCCAGTGCCGGGTTTGCGTTGCCGCTGAACACCTTCAGCTCCCCACCCCGCTGCATGCTCATCCCTTCCCGCGAGACTCCCGCCGGCGGCGGGCCCAATCCGGTTTGTTCTCCTGCCGCGAGCGGGCAATCCCCAGCGCGTCCGCGGGCACCTCCTGGGGGATCGCCGAGTGGGCCGCCACGTAGGCGCCCGGCCCGATGGTAACCGGGGCGATCAGCACCGAGTTGCTTCCCACGAAGGCATGGGCGCCGATCGTGGTGCGGTGCTTCTCAAAGCCGTCAAAGTTGCAGGTGATCACCCCCGCGCCGATGTTCGCGTGGTCGCCCACCTCGGCATCGCCGACGTAGGCCAGGTGGGCAATGGAGACGTGGGCGCCCACCTGGGCGTTCTTCAGCTCCACGAAATCGCCCAGTTTGGTGCCCTCGCCCACGTCGCAGCCGGGGCGCAGTTGCGCGTACGGCCCCACCGCCACCCGGTGCCCCAGGCGGCTCTCCCGGATCACCGCCGCCTCGATGGTAACCTCGTCGCCGGTGACGCAGTGGATCAGGTGCGCGTGGGGACCAATGGTGCAGCGTTGGCCGATCTCGGTGCGGCCCTCCAGCAGCGTCCAGGGGTAGATCACCGTATCCATCCCGACGCGGACCCCGGCGTCGATGAAAGTGCTCTCCGGGTCGAGGATGGTGACGCCCTCGTCCATCAGGCGTTCGAGGGTGGCCCGGCGCAGCAGGCGCTCGGCGCGCGCCAGGTCGGCGCGGGTATCGACATCGATTAGCGGCTGGCCGGCCAGGCTGTAGACGCGCGCCGCGGGGAGGAGCGCCTCCGGGGTTGCCTCAGGGCTGAGGGCGAGGAGGGCCTCGCGGGCCACGGCGTAAGCGCCCACGGGAGCGCCGCCGATAGAGAGCGTGCTGGCGCCGCTGCCGGCGCCCTGGTGGAAGGTGAGCAGCGCCTGCAGGTGTGCCGCGGTGAGTTGCGGGTGATCGCACGGGAGCAGCAGCACCGTGGGGGCTGGTGGAAGCTGGGCGAGGGCGCGCTGGATCCCGGCAGCCAGGCTCTCGCCGCCAGGCACGTAGGTGGCGCGCTCCGCGGTGAGGGCGGCCAACGCCTCGGCCTCTGCCGGACCGAGCACCGCCACCGCCCTGACACCACTGCCTGTGGCGGCGTCGAGGGCATACTCCAGTAGGGCGCGGCCGCCAGCCCGGTGGAGCGCCTTCGGCAGTGCCGTCTTCAGGCGCGTGGCGGGGCCGTCCGCCAGGATGATCGCGACTGCATCGGCCATTGCAAGGCCTGCCTTTCCCGGCACGCCCGGCCGCCGCCTGGCACGCCGGCGCCCGGGGGCACACCGCCCCCTACCCGCCGGGTGCCCACACGCCGCGGCCCGGGCCCCGTGCGGCGGCAACAAGCCCGAGCCACCCACGCGGCGGCTCGGGCTTGAGAAGGTGAAATCGTTACTGGCTCCGGGGCAAGGATTCGAACCTCGATAGGCAGACCCAAATTCTGCTGTCCTACCATTAGACGACCCCGGATCGGCTGCCACCTTCATTATAGCCATCGGGCGCCGCCCTGTCAATCGCGAGTGCGCGTCGTGCGCGCCGTTGAGGTTCAAGGACCAGGAATGCGTTCTGGCGCCGGCCGGCGAGACGCCGACGATCCGACCCGGCTCGTGTCACTGAACGCATGCGGAGCGCCGTGCGGACTCCCGGTTGCCATCCGCGCGGCGGGGTGGTAGAATGGCGCCAACCCTCAGAGCGCGTGGCGGATGGGGCCGATCCCGCGCCGCGCGCTGCGCTGAAGCGGGGTGCCGGGAAGGGAGACCAAGCATGGATCTACGGATGTTCATCGGTGGCCGCTGGGTCGAAAGCGAGAGTGGGGAGACGTTTGAGGCGACCAACCCGGCAACCGGGGCGGTGCTGGCGCGCCTGCCGCAAGGCACCCGGGAGGACGCGCGCCGGGCGATTGCGGCGGCGAACGCCGCGCGCGACCGCATTGCCGGGCTCACCCCCTGGGAGCGGTCGCGGCTTTGTCTGCGCATCGCCGCGGTGATGGAGCGCCGCCAGGAGGAGCTGGCCCGGGTGCTCAGCCAGGACCAGGGGAAGCCGCTGCACACCGAGGCGCGCAGCGAGATCGCCAGCGCCATTGAGGGTTTCCGGGAGGCCGCCGAGCACATCAAGTGGTTGGAGACGGCCGTGATCCCGGTGGCCGACCCGCACAAGCGCGTCTTCAGCATTCGGCAGCCGCGCGGCGTCTATGCCATCGTCACCCCCTGGAACTTCCCGTTCAACATCCCGGTGGAGTACCTGGCGCCCGCCCTGGCTGCCGGCAACGCCGTGGTCTGGGTGCCGGCGCCGACCACTTCGGTGTGCGCGGTGAAGCTAGCAGAGTGCCTGGAGGAGGCCGAGGTGCCCCCGGGCGTGGTGAACCTGGTGACGGGCCCCGGCCCCGTGGTCGGCGACGAGATCGTGGCGCACCCCGGCACGGACGCGGTTGGCTTCACCGGGAGCGCGGCGACCGGCACGCACATCGCCGCGCGCGCGGCGGGGAAGCCGCTGCTGCTGGAGCTGGGCGGCAACGGGCCGACGATCATCCTCGAAGACGCGGACATCTCTCGCGCCGCCGAGTGCGCCGCCTTTGGCTGCTTCTTCAACGCCGGTCAGGTCTGCTGTGCCACGGAGCGGATCCTGGTCCATGAACGGGTGCATGACGCTCTGGTGGATGGGCTGCTGGCGGCGGCGCGGCAGGTGCGCCTCGGTCTGCCGGAGGACGAGGGCACGACGATGGGCCCGCTGAACAACCAGCCGGTGGCCGAGAAGATGGACCGCCACCTGGCAGACGCGCGGGAGAAGGGGGCCGAGGTGCTCTTCGGTGGCCAGCGCGCCCCGGGCTTCCCCACCGACCTCTTCTACCAGCCCACGGTGGTGGACCGGGTGCCGGAGGACTCCCTGCTAAACACGGAGGAGACGTTCGGCCCGGTAGTGCCGGTGCTTACCTTCCGCACGCACGAGGAGGCCCTGGCAATCGCCAACGCCTGCAGCCTCGGCCTGGTCTCCGCGGTGTTCACCACCAGCCTGCGTCATGCCCACCACTTCGCGGAGAAGCTGCGCACCGGCATCGTGTGCGTCAACGACCACACCGACTACTGGGAGCTGCACATCCCGTTTGGTGGCGTGGCGGGCAAGCGCAGCGGCGTGGGCCGCATCGGCGGGAAGCACGCGATCCTGGAGATGACCGACCTCAAAACGATCGCCATGGACGTGCGCTGAGCGGCGCCGTGGTTCGGGGGCACTCACGCGAAGCCGCGGGGCGCTGCCGCCTCGCGACCCCGCGTGGGTGCCTCCTGGCGCCCGCCTAACCCACCAGCAGCTTGGGTTGGTCCAGATCCTCCACCACCAGTGGCCCGTGGACGCGGCGCTCTGCCCGGGCGAACAGATCATCGGCCCGCTTTAGGTCTCGGTTGAACTCCTGCAGCGCCATCTCAATCGCCCGGATGCGGTGGAGTAGCCGCGCGTGGACGGTGGCGAGTTGGCGTGCTTCCACCGGATCCGGCACGGCACGTAGCATACCCTCGCGGATGGAATCGTCCACCAGGCCACGCATCGTGTGGGAAATCGAGAGAAGGTGCTCGTGCATGCGCTGTGTCTCTGACAGCATCTCACCGCCTCCTGGTGCCCGGTCCGGTTGGTCTCCGACTCCGCCGCTGCCGGCAGGCGGGCGCGGGCGGAGCTGCTGCCGACCGCGACGGGCACAACTGTTCTGGCCCCCGAGCGACAAGGTTTGGCCCTGCCTGCTGAATGCCAACCGCCGTCGCGGGTGACGGCAAAGCAGTTGCCCCAGCAGGTTCTAGCCAGATTCTTCCCCTCGCCTCTAGCGACTAAACGCGAGCCACCTCCGGGCTGGCCCTCGCCAGAGGCGGCCAGTTGGCGCGCTCCCGCCCGGCATCTATCCGGGCACCGTGCCGGTTCGCGGGGCGCCCGGCGTCCGGGTGAGGGCGGGCCTCCCCGGATCGCCGCCGTGACGGAATGCCAGGCGATCCCAGGACTAGTCGGCGGATAAACAGAACATCTCGCCGAACGTCGTGAGGCGCCTGGGCCCCCTGCGCGCCGTCGGCGCGGCTGCGTGCTGACCGCTCCTTTGGGGCCCTGTTGCGTTTCTTGACACCCCTTGGCTGCGTATGCTATACTCGCGCCATCCAGGCTGCCTGCCTGCTGCCTCACAGGGGGATGCTGCAGCCGCCGCCTGGAGCCGATAGGAGGGGGCATGCCGGAGACGCCGCAATCCCCAGGAAGCGGCCTGATCGCGCAATACCTGGGTGCCGTGGGGGATGCGCTGCGGGGGCTGGACACCGCGGTGCTCCAGGCGATCGCCGATACTTGTGTCTCTCACTGCCGCGCGGGCGCGCAGCTTTTCGCCTGCGGCAACGGCGGCAGCGCGGCCACCGCCTCCCACTTCATTGAGGATGTCGCCAAGGGGATCCAGCCCCAGGGCCGGCGCCGCGTCCGCGCCATCGCGCTCACCGACAGCGTGCCGTTGCTCACCGCCTGGGCCAACGACACCGACTACGCCAACATCTTCGCCGCCCAGCTCGACAACCTCGCCGAGCCGGGCGACCTGCTGCTGGCAATCAGCGGCAGTGGCAACTCACCAAACATCATCCGCGCCGTGGACTGTGCCCGCGAGCGGCAGGTCCACACCATCGGTCTGGCCGGCTTCGGGGGAGGCCTCCTGCGCCAGCGGGCGCATCAGTGCCTGGTGGTGCCTAGCGCCAACATGCAGCACGTCGAGGATGTGCATCTCGTGGTAACCCACCTGCTGTACACCTACCTGAAGCACGCCCTGGAAACAGTGTCGGATCCCAACGGAAAAACCGTCTAGTCACAGCAGAAATTCGCAGCCAGCGAGCGTGTGCGCGCTTGACAGGCGTCTGAGGGGTATGCTATACTACTGCAGGCGTATCTGGGGCGCGCGCGGCACGCCGGCAGGGAAGGGCCACAATCGATCGTCGTGATCACTACGCAGCGTTCCACCATGGTGTCGCTCGTCCACCGTTGCCGCAGGTTTCCCAGGTGCTGGATGGGGCCGCTCGTTCTTGCCTGTGCCCTGCTCCTCGGACTGTCGGGGAGGGCGCTGGCGCAAGGCTCGGCCGCCGACATCGAGGCGGCCCTGGCAGCGGAAGGCTTTGAAAATCTGAGCGTGACGGAGGAGGCAGGGGGCCGCGAGCTCCGTATCGCCTTCGAGAACCGCCGCTATCGCTGGGAAGTTGCCGGGTTGGGGGTGGCGCTGGCCATTGCCGCCGCGCATCATGAGGGGCGGCTGGTGGTCGTGCCCCTGCACTCGGCGATCCCGATGGCCCAGATCGAAGTGGAGGCCGCCGACTATCGGGCGTTCCTGCGCGGGGAACTGGACGGGCAGCAGCTCTTTGCCCGGATGACCATCACCAACCACGTGACGCCGCAGGAGGAGCTGGGCCAAAACTCCAGCTTCGGCCGGGTGGACATCACCTTCGCGCCGGGGGTGCGGCTGAACCTGGTCACCCCCGCACCGCCAGGCGTGTTCTCCGGCGGTGAGTTGCGGCTGAACCCGGGTGTTTACGCCAACCTGTGGCGCGGGCTGACGTTCGAGGGAACTTACGTCTACCCGCTCAGCAGCAGCGACCCGGTGATCGGCCGCGCGGTGGGCTCGGTGAACGCCCGCGTTGGCAAGGAGGGGTACTTCCAGGCGCAGGCGGGGCGGCTGGCCGAGGGTCTCGATGGCTTCGTGGCGCAGATCAGCCACCTGAGCGCCGATGGGCAGCATCGGGTCGGCCTCACCGTTGGGCAAGCGGCCTACCCGGGGATGGACCGGACGCTTAGCTACCAGGGCTTCTACTCCTGGCGGCCCACCTTCCTGGACCTGACGGCGACGGTGGGGCTGGGTCGCTTTCTCGGGGGCGATACCGGCTACACGCTAGGGGTAGTCAGCGGCTTCGGCGAGCGCAGCGTCGAGTTCTTCATGAACAAAACGTCGTTCAGCCGCACCCTGGGGGCGGGCTTCACCATCCCCCTGGGATGGCAGCGGCAGGCGCGGCCGGCGCCGGTGCGCTTCCGCTTCCGCAACGCCTTCCGCTTTGTCTATACTGACGAGAAGCCGCTGCGGGACGGGGGGTTGACCATCCCCCTCTCGGATGGCTACCAGGTAGCGATCCGGCGCTGGAACCGGACCTACCTGCAAAGCTACGCTCGCCAATTGCGTGATGCTGGCTCTAAGTGGGCGCCGGCGGATACTACGGAACTCGGAGAGTAGTGTTCACTGGCGCAGCCTCACCCGGGGATGTGCCCCGGCGAGGGGTCGCCGGTCGGACTCATGCGGCCGGACACCAGTGGGTCATCGTGCCACGCCTGGGCGCGGCCGATGCCCCACTAGGGCGAGAGAGTGTGTGGGAAGTCATCGAAAGGAGATGAGCGAGAACATGGAGTTCGCACGTTTTCGCACCAGAGCAACAGCGCTTCTCGCGCTGGGCGTCCTGGCCCTGGCCGCGGTTTTCGTCGGCGGCTGCGCGGCGCCCGATGATGATGAGCGCGCCACCTTCGGCACGGTTGCTGGTGTCGTTCAGGACACCGCCGGCAACCCGGTCGCCGGCGCGACGGTTCGCCTCGAGCAGGCTGGGGTGCCGGATCTGCCAGGCGTGGCCTCGGTGATCACCGATGCCTCGGGCCAGTTCATCTTTCCGTCCGTGCAGGTGTCGGGCGCGCTGCTGAGCGTCGTCGCTGAGGCGCCCGGGTTCCTGCCCAGCGTGGGCCGGGTTTCCCTCACCAATGGCGCCACGGTGACGCGGTTCGCCGTCGCCAACACTGGTGTCACCACCGTGACCGTGGTCCTGCAGGCGGTCGACACCAGCGTCCAGGTTGGCCCGGGTGGCACCACCCTCACCGTGGGCGACGTGGGCGACGACATCACCATCGCCTTCCCGGCCGGGGCCGTGCCCGCCGGCACCACCGTTTCGGCCACCCGCCTGTCGGGCACCGGCCTCCCGGTGGCGGCCAGCGACCTCAGCCGCAGCCGCGACTTCACGCCGGGCACCACCCAGGTGTTCGACGTGCCGGTGGTGGCCGTGGCGATCACGCCGGATGGCCTCGTGCTCAACACTGCGGCCACCGTCACCGCCAACCTGCCGCTGCCGCTGAGCACCGCTCCGCTGTGGCGCTTTGACTTCAACGCCAACGCCTGGGTGCCCGCCGGCTTCGCCGAGCTGCTCACCCCGACGCAGGCGCGCTTCGACATCACCACTCTGGGCACCTACATGATCAGCCTGGAGACCACCTGGACCTTCGGCGCCGCTGTGCCGCAGAGCACCAGCCCGTTCAACAACGGCCCAGTGACCGCCAGCTTCCCCCCGCTGACCAGTGGCGAGGCCTACTCGGTGGCCCTGCCGGTCCAGCTCGACGTGAACACCCTGCCCGCCAGCGAGATCGCGTTCCTCAAGAACGCTTTCGCGGCGATCGCGAGCGAGCCGGCTGACGGCTTCGGGCGCGAGGTGATTCCGCCCGGCGGCACCGTCGGCAAGAACTGCGTGCTCAACGCCTCCACCGTGCAGGTGAGCTACGAGATCCCGGGTGCCTTCCGCCAGGCGAACGGCACTCGCTTCTTCTGGATCTGCACCGAGACTTCGGCGCTGCCGCCGGTGGTGACGCCCCCGCACTTCCAGGGGCACGGCCAGGGCGGCGGCACGGGCGGCTAGTCCCGGCTTGCAACCGAACCCAGGTTTGTCTTGGGTTCGTCTCGCTTCGGCGAAGCCCCCGGCAACTGCCGGGGGCTTCGCCGTCTCTGGAATCTGGAAGCGGTTTGCCGCGGGCGCCGGCCGGGTAGCTTTGGGAGACAGGCCACAGCGCCCGGGCTTACCCCGCGGCGTCTGGGCCGCAGCGGGGAGGGCGATGAGGCGCTTCGGCTTTGCTGTCGGGATGTTGTTTGGGGCCGCGGCTGGCCTCTTCCTGGCCCCGCGGCGCGGCGCGGAAACCCGGCGCGCCATCCGGGCCGTCGGCGGCGAACTGGCCGACCTGGTGGCCACCCCGTTCACGGAGCTAGCGACGGCGGTGGGCACCAGCCTGCGGCAGCGCGGGGTGCGCCCGGCAACCCTCGGTTCTTGCGAGCCAACCTTGTAGCGGATGCCCTCGGCCGGTGGTACCCGCCGCCAGGGTGTCGTTCCATTCGGTTCCGCCATGCCCGGCGAGGGCGGGCAGGAACGCCAAGTCGATCCATCGAACGGAAGGGCAGAGTGCCGGGGGGCACGCTGGCCTCCGGTACCCGCGCACTGGCATGAACTTACACCTGCTGAAGTGGCTGGCCGTGGCAGCGGTGCTGGCACTGGTCGGGATTGCTGGTCTGTTGGGCCACGTGGTCCTTGCCAGCGAACTCGGCATCGTCAGTTACTTCGTGCTGGCCGCGGCGGCGATCCTGATCGGGTTGGGGATCGGCCACGCCGCGGCCGAGGTGAACCGACGCCACCAGGTGGCGATCGAGCGCCATAACCAGGAGCTGGCGGCGCTCAATGCCGTCGCGGTCACTGCCAGTCGCTCCCTCGAACTTGCCTCCGTCCTGACCGACTGCCTGGATAAGACGCTGGAAGTGATGCAGGTCGATGCCGGCGCGATCCTCCTCAGCGGCGACTCCGGCCCGACCCTCGGTGCCCAGCGTGGCCTCTCTGAAGAGTTCTTAACCGGGCTGACCCAGCAGGTGAAGCTGGACGACAGCGCTGACGGCTGCGTGGTGCTGCCCGATGGCTGCGTGCTGCGCAAGGGGTGCCACGGCAGCGGCGCACACATGCGCGCCTCGGTGTCGGTGCCGCTGCGCTCCGAGGGCCGGGTGGTGGGGGCGATGTACCTGCTCAGCCACGGCTTCCGTGCCTTCACCCAGCGCGAAGTGCAGATCCTCGTCTCCATCGCCGACGTGATCGGCATGGCTGTGCAGAACGCCCGCCTGCATGCCCAGGTGAAGGAAAGCGCCACCCGCGACGCCCTCACCGGCCTCTACAACCGCCGCAGCTTCGATCAGCTCTACGTCCAAGAAGTCGCCCGCTCCAGCCGCTACGCCACCCCGCTGACGGTGGCGATGATCGACATCAACGACTTCAAGGGCATCAACGACCGGTTGGGCCATCCCGCCGGCGACCAGGCGCTGGAGGCGGTGGGGAAGATCCTCCGCGGCGGCCGCTCCACCGACATTGCCGCCCGCTACGGCGGCGATGAGTTCGTGGTGATGATGCCCAACACCGACCGGCGCGCCGCCCGCGCCGTGATCGAGCGGATCCGCGAGGCCGCCCGCGCGACGCGTCTCCCCGGGATCCTCGACGCGGGGATCGAACTCAGCATCGGCCTGGCCGACAGCACCGAGGGTTACGACCGCATCCTTGAGCGTGCCGACGCCCGCATGTACCGCGAGAAGCGCGAGACGCACGCCGACTGCAACGCCTGATCCGCGCCCAGGGTGGCTGCGGGCGCGGCAGGCCACCCACTAGCGGTGCGCTCCCACTCCCACCTGACGGCAGAGGGTGAGCAACGGGCAGCGGCTGCAGTGCGGGCGCTGCCCGGTACAGACGAACTTGCCGAACGGCACCAGGCGCTCGTTGATCTCCACCCAGTACTCCTCCGGCAGCTTCTCCCGCAACTGCTGTTCCGTCTGCTCCGGTGTCGCCGCATTGGTGTAGCCCCAACGGTGGGTCACCCGATGGACGTGCACGTCGACGGCGATTGCTGGCCGGCCGAAGGCCACCCCGAGCACCAGGTTGGCGGTCTTTGGCCCGACGCCGGGCAAGGCCCGCAGCGCCGCTGGGTCGTCCGGCACGCGGCCGCCGTACTGCTGCAGCAGCACGGTGCAGAGCTGGCGCAGGTAGCGGGCTTTCGCCTCAGCGAAGGTGACCGGCGCCAGCAACTGGTTCAGCGCCTCCTCCGGCAGGTCCAGCAGCGCCCGGGGGGTGGGGGCCCGCGCCAGCAGCGGTGGCACCACCCGCAGCAGCGTCTCATCGCGGGTGCGGGCGCTGAGGAGGGCGGCCACCAGCAGGGCGAAGGGCGAGTGAAAGCTGGCGTCGCGCAACGCGAAGAGGGCGGCCGGCGGCAGGCCGGCGCACTCGCGCCGCAGGCGCCGAAACACCTCCGCGATGTCGAACGGCTCCTTCGGCAAGCAGTCCGGCCCGGCGCGTGTCACCGCCCAGGCGGGTAGGGGTTCTTGCATGGGGCGGGCCGATGCACGCGGCGTGCCAGGTGGCAGACGCGCGCCGTTGTTGGTGTCACCCGCCTGGTATAGCAGAGGGTTGCGCCAGCCGCAGACGGGGTATACCCCACCTTGCGGTGTCGGTCCGCGTCTGGCGTTACGGTGGGCCGTATAAGGGGAAGGAAGGGCAAGCGGAGGGAGGTGGGGAGGATGCAGATTAGCGAGATGACCTGCCCGTGGTGCAGCAGTGGCCGAGTGGTGATTCACGGGCCGGACGAGCCATGGTTTGTGAAGGAGGACACCGGGCAGATTGGCCGCCGCGGCCCGAAGGGGCGGCCAGCGCGCTTCCAGACGGCACCGGTGACGTGGTTCTCCTGTACCGAGTGCGCCATGACCGGCACGCTGTCTTACTTGCGCATGCTGCTAACGGGCGGCGTGCGCCGCTACCTGGATGAGGTGGCCTTGCAGCAGCGCGCCTCCGCCTTCCTCCAGGATGGAGAGGTGGCCCTGCGGGCCGAATGAGCGCCGCCGCAGTACAGTGGGCGGGGCCAGCAACGACCCCGCCCACCCGATTTAGTAGAGTTAGCTACCGGCCGGCCGCTCGATGGTGCAGATGGCTGCCGGGCGCTTGATGCGCAGCGCCAGGATTTCCATCACCCGGAAGATGTGGTTCAGCTTGCTCGTCTCCAGGAATGCCGTCACCAGGTCCTGGGCGACGGCCAGGTCCATGTTCTCCGCCCCCACCGAGACGACGACGGCCACCGAGTCGCTCAGCACCGGGGTCTGGAACACTCCGGCGGTAGCCAGCCGCTGCACCTGCTGCAGCTCCAGCACGCCGGTGTTGCCGAAGAGGCGGTTCAGGTTGGCGTAGAGGCGCGGGTTCACCACCAGCGCGTACGGCCCGAACAGCTCGTTCTCCACCAGCTTCTGGGTGGCGATCACCACGTCGTTGAACGCGGCGCCTGCCTCGGCCCAGTTGCTCATCGCCACCTGGGTGCGCCCCTCCACGGTGGTCAGGCCGGCATAGCGATAGCCGCTCACCTGGCAGCCGTTGAAGATCAGGTCGTCCTCGGTGCGGGCGCAGAAGGTAGCGGCGGCCGCCGCCGCGCTCACGTCCAGCGGAATGCCAAGCTGCGCCGCGGTTTCCAGGTCGCGCCAGTGCAGGCGGAAGTCCTTGTAGATCATCGGCAGGGGCACGTACTCGCGCCCGGTAGCGTGAACCAGGCCGCCCTCCTCCTCGCCGAGGAAGCTGACCGCCCCCTGCTCGACCCCGGCCAGCATGTCCGAGGGAATCGCCTGCACGCCGGGCCCGAACGGACCCAGCAGCGGGATGATCCGCCGGCCCACCAGATTGCGCTCGGCGGCCGACTTGACCGTCCCATCGATCCGCTCCCATTGTTCGCTGCTGAGCGGGGCCTGATCACGCAGCAGGTAGTCTCCCATTGCTTCTCCCTCCAATGCCACCAAAGCACCAACGCGGCTACTCTTGCTTACGGCCGAAGAGGCTGCCCACGGTCCAGCCCAACCCGGGCCGCGGCGGGGCCTCCGGCGCCTCCGCGGCGGCGGCTTTCCTTTGCTCCTGCAGCGCCGCGAGCAGCTCCTGGAAGTGCGTCTCGTGATACTCCGAATGGTCCAGTATCCGCTGCAGGATCTCCCGCAACTCCGAGTCCTCGGTGGTGGCGAGTTGGCGTCGGTAAGCCTCCTCCACCTCGGCTTCCACCGCGATATTGGTCTGCAGGATCTGCTCCGGGTCGGAGTTGACGGCCAACTCGCCATGTTCGAGCCGGGGGGTTGCGCCGCTCTCCGCCACGTGCTCGGCCAGCCAGCCCATGTGCGTCATCTCGACAATCGCCTGGTCCAGCAGGTCCTTGCTCAACGCGCAGTGGGGCGTGAGGAACGACTGCTGTAGGTACTGCAGCAGGGTGGTGTACTCCAGGGCAATGTGCTCCTGCAGCGGCTCGGCCTCCGCCGCGCTCGTTTCGCCGGCGGCGGCTTCCTCCTCGGCGGCCGCTGGCGCGCTCTCCACCTTGGCCAGCAGGCCCTCGAAGTCGCGGCGGTGCGCGCGCTCGTCCACGGCGATGCGGCGCAGCAGCCCGGCGAGGCGCGGCTCGTCCATCGCCGCGGCGTGTGCCTCATAGTTGTCCGCGGCGTCCTTCTCCGAGGCGACGGCCAGGCGCATCAGCGCGACCGGGTCCGTCTCCGCGGTGCCAACCTCCGCGCGCTCGGTGGTGGGAGTGCCGCCCAGGCGCACCACCTCCTCGGAGAGCCATTTGAAGTGGCGCATCTCCTCGCGCGCGATCCCCTCGATCTCGGCGGCCACCTCTCCTTCTCCCAGGGCGTAAGCCGTTCTCAGGTAGAGGATGATCGCCCCGTGCTCGTCGCGGATGTCCTCGTTGAGCAAGCGGATTGCTTCCTGCCTGTCCATGAACCGCTCTCCTTAGTTGGTGAACGTCAGCCACCCCATTCTACCACAAAACGGTTGGTGAAGGAAAGCGCGTCCTCCGGGCGGACGTCCCACAGGCGCTTGCTTAGCAGGCACCCGGAGCTACAGCTCTGACAGCACCCGGCGCAGGCCGGTGATGAAGCGGGAGAGTGCCTCGTCGGCTGGCCCGAGTTCGTCGTAGTACTCGGCGGAGAGGTAGCCGTCGTAGCCGGCGTCGCGCAGCAGGCGCAGCGGGGCATGGAACGGGATGGTGCCCTCACCAATCGGCAGCAGCTTCAGGCCGGTGTCCATGTCGGCGCCGTCGTGCAGGTGGACGTGACGCACCAGCGCGCCCTCTTGCAGCGCGCTCCAGCTTTCGGCGATCGTTTCGCCGGCGCGGAACGGGTGCATCGTATCCCAGTTCACCGCGATGCAGGGGCAGCCGGCGCGGGTGACGGCGGCCGCCGCGTCTGCCGCGCGCGAGAAGTGATCGTGCGTTTCCAGCCAGATGCCCACGTTGGCCTGGCAGGCGAGCTCGCAGGCCTGGTGCAGGTCGTCGGCGACGATGGCGATCGCCTCCTCCATGCTCATCCCCTCGGGGCGGGCGCCGCCAAAAACGCGAATGCCCGGCGCGCCAACATCCGCCGCCAGTTGCAGGTACGCCTTGAGGCTCTCCACGTTCTCCCGGCGTTGCTGCGGGTCGCGGGCCGCAAAGGTACACGACGTGGCCAGGCAGGCGATCTCGATGCCGGCATCGGCAAACCGCTGGCGGGCCTCGCGGCGGGCGGGCGGCGAGGCCTCGCGCTCGATGCCGTGCTTGTGGCCGCACAGCACGCGCAGCTCCACGCCGTCGTAGCCGTGCCGGCGCGCCCCGGCCACCACCTCGTCCAGGGTCCACTCCGGCGTCATGAAGGTCATGTAGCTTATCTTCATGGCTGATCCTCACGCGGGGGGGCACCCCGCCCTTGCTCGGTTCCGGCGCCGCCACGCCGACTCCTGCCGCGCGCCAGCGACGATGTGCGCGACCCACTGGCAGGCCGGCCCCGGGGAGCGCGGCGGCGGGGTTTGGCCGGCAACTTCACAACCATCCGGGCCGGCGCGTCTTAGAGAAGGAGCGTGATAGCATGAGATGTTACATCCGAATGCCTCTCTCGTGCGCCGCGGGCGTCATCCTGGGTGCCAGCACCATCGATCTGCTCTCTACGCTGGCCGTTCTGCGCGCGGGCATCGGCATCGAGGCCAACCCGATCCTCGCCGCCTGTCTCGAACTGGGCATGCCGATCTTCGTCGCCGCCAAGGTGCTGCTGACCGCCTGCCCGGTGCTGGCACTCGAACTGCTGCGCGCGCGCTCGGCGCTGGCCGGCTGGGGCCTGCGCTTCGTTGCCGTGGCCTACCCGGTCATCTATCTGTTCGGCGTCCTGCACGTCAACAGTTGACCCCGCCTCGCCCTGCCCGTGCTGCTCTCCTCATGTACTCCTGGCTACCCTGAGAATAGCCCCTTGCGGCCGGCAGCGGTTTGGGGTGCCGCGAACCGTGCGCCAACCGTAGGGGCGAAGCATTTGTGGGTCAGACCGATTGCGGCGCAGTACGCCTGGCCCGCCAATGCTTCGCCCCTACCACCGCCCGGAGACCCACGAACGGCCCGCGGGGGGGCGACCGGCGAGACGCCGGCGATCCGACCCATTGGCGTCTGGAGATGCCTGCCCTTCCGTGCTGCTCTCCTCACGTCCGCCTGACTCCTGAGCGGTTCCTTCCCTCACTGGTGCTTGACTGTTCCGCGGGCGCTATGATATCATCTTGATAGGATTTAGATAGCAGTGTGCTATCCAGGAGGAGACCGATGGGCAAAGAGACCGAGGCTCGCACCATCTCCGGGTGGATGATGCTGGTCGTGGCGCTGGCGGTTCTGGCGGCCGCCATCGGGGGGATTTTCCTGATGGTGCCGCTGGGCCGTGCTCCCGCCTCGCCCGCCTTCGCGGCGCTGCTGAGCGCCGACATCGTTTTGTGGCTGGTCTGGTCGCTGCTGCTGCCCGGCTTCTTCATCGTGGAGCCGAACAACAGCAAGGTGCTGCTTCTGTTCGGGGATTACCGGGGCACGGTGAAAGCCAGCGGCTTCCACTGGGTGAACCCGTTCACCACCAAGCGCGGGGTCTCCCTGCGGGCGCGGACGCTCAACGGTGAGATGCTGAAGGTGAACGACCTGGCCGGCAACCCGGTGGAGATCGCCGCGGTGGTGGTCTGGTACGTCAGCGACACTTACAAGGCGATCTTCGAGGTAGACGACTACGAGCTGTACGTGGCCACCCAGAGTGACACGGCGGTGCGCCACCTCGCCTCCACCTACCGTTACGACGCGGAGGACGAGCACCTCTCGCTGCGGCGCAACACGACGGAGGTCTCCGAGGCGCTGCAGGCGGAGCTGCAGCAGCGCCTGGCGCGGGCCGGCGTCACGGTGGTGGAGGCACGCCTCTCGCACCTAGCCTACGCCCCGGAGATCGCCGGCGTGATGCTGCGGCGGCAGGCGGCCGACGCGATCATCGCCGCCCGCAAGCGGATCGTGGATGGCGCCGTGGGCATGGTGGAGATGGCGCTGCAGCGCCTGCAGGAGGAGCAGACGCTGCAAATGGACGAGGAGCGCAAAGCGTCGATGATCACCAACCTGATGGTGGTGTTGTGCAGCGAGCAGGCGGCCCAGCCGGTGCTGAACGCGGGGACCCTCTACCACTGACGCGGTAGCGGCGCCGCCTTGGGTGCCAGCACCTGAGGCGGCGCCGGACGGGAGAGCCATGGCACCGAGGAAGTCATTTCTCCTGCGGATCAGCCCCGAGCTATGGGAGGCGCTCGAGCGGATGGCGGCCGACGAGTTTCGCAGTGTGAACGCGCAGATTGAGTATCTGCTGCGCGAGGCGCTGCAGCGGCGCGGGCGCCTCCCCCGCGCGTCGGCCGATGCCCAGGCCGAAGCCAGTCCGCCTAACGCGGGCGATGAGTAGTTGGCGGGTGGAGCCGCCAACCGGCCAGGCAGCTTACCATCAGGGCGCGGATCGCCGGAGGGGAGGCGGACATGACAGGCCTGCTGATCGTGCTGGTAGTGCTGGTGGCCCTGGTGGTCATCGGGGTGCCGATCCGGCTGATCGTCCGGGCGAAGGTAGCCGCGGACACCGAGGCAGTTGGCCGGTGGTCGCGTAGCCTGCGCGAGCGGCTGCTGATCCCACCGGAGTGCATCACCTTCAGCCGTGCCGGGCGCTTTGGGGTGACGCATACCAGCGCGGTGGTTGCGCTCACGGTGAGGCACGTGCTGGTAAAACCGCTGTTTGAAACCCGGGTGCCGATCCCGTTGGCCGAGGTGGCAGGCGTCAGCGAGGCAAAGCGGTTTCGCGGTTCCTGCCACGCCACCGGCAGCACCTACGTCGTGCTCCGGTTGCGCGACGGCAAGGAGGTGGCGCTGCTGGCGCGCGAGCCACGGCGGTGGTCCACCGCCCTGCGCCGCCGTCTGGAGACGCGGTAAGGGCGAGATGTCGGCACCTGCCAGTTTGCGGGCGCTGATCGGCGCCCTTGGCGATTGCCGCCGCGAGGCGCGCGAGGCGGCAGCCCGGGTGCTGACCGAGCAAGGCGAGGGCCGGCTGGCCGCGGCGGTGGGGGATGCTCTGCGGGGTGATTCCAGCGCGGTGGTGGCGCTGGGTGACCTCCGCGCGCTCCGGCCGCTGGCCCGGGCGCTGGCCTGCTCGGAGGGTGACCTCCGCGCGGCCGCTGCCCGGGCGCTGTCGTTGCTGGGGGCGCCGGCCGGCCCGGTGCTGGCGCGGGTGTTGCGCCGGGGTTGCCTGGAGGCGCGGGTGGCCGCGGCGCAGGCCCTGAGCGCCTTCGACGATCCCGGCGCCATAGCGGCGCTGGTGCGCGCGCTGACCCACCGCGAGCCCCGGCTGCGAGCGGCGGCCGCCCAGGCGCTTGGCCGCGCCGGCAGCCCCACGGCGGTCGAGCCGCTGATTGCCGCCCTCGACGATGGGGATGCCTCCGTGCGTGCTGCCGCCCAGGGCGCGCTCGTGGCCATCGGGCCGGGCGCGGTGAGCCGGCTCCTGCGGCTCTTGCGGGAAGGACGCCCGGAGCTTCAGGAAGCAGTAGCAGCGGTGCTGGCGGGCATCGGCGCCCCGTGCGTGCCGGCGGTGGCGGCGCTGCTGGCGCATCCGGACCCCCGCGCGCGCCGGGCCGCCATCGAGGTGCTGACCGCCATCGGGGCGGACGCGGCGGCGGCGCTGCCGGAGCTGCGCTGGCAGGCCGGTCATGACCCGAGTCCCCAGTTGCGGCAACTGGGTCGCGCGGCGCTGCGGCAGGTGCGCGCTGCCGGGCGCCAGGCGCCCCGCGAGCTACAAGCGGCCATGCCGCCCCAGGGCACCGGCACAGAGCTGGAAGCCGCCTCCCCCGCCGACGGGCGCGGCACGGAACTATTGTCCGCGCCGCCCCAGGTCGAGTAGAGACCCGGTCGGGCAAATCGAGGAAGGAACCGCGGCCGGCACGCCGAATCTTCTGTGGTACCAGGTGCGCCTGGGCGAACCACTGCCGCGGCAGCGCGCTCGCACTGCGCGCGCGTGGATGGACAACGCCCCGCGGCGGCTTCGTCCCTGCCCCCAACCGGGCATCATCCAGATAGATTCGGTTCCATTCGCGGGCGAGGGCCGCTCCTTGCGGGCGCACCTTCGCCCGGTGCGTTCTTTGGCGGGAAGGCCCGGTCTTGAGTAAACGTGACCCATCCCTTGACATCTTCCGAGGACTCTGTATTGCGGAGGTGTTGCTGCACCACGTCTCGGCGTTTGCCACGCGCAAGACAGATCCGGCATCGCTGTCTCATTTCGGTTACCTGGTGTTCAACCGCACGCTGCACTTCGCGGTGCCGGCCTTTCTCTTCATCATGGGGGCGCTGCTCACCCGCACGATGATCTCCAAGCGCCGTACCTGGCGTGACTTCTACACCCGGCGGGCGCAGCAGACGCTGGTGCCTTACCTCCTCTGGTCGCTGATCTACGCCGTCTTTCGCGTGCTTACCGCGCAGGATGCCCCGGACGTGCTGCTCGATCCGGGGCGCTGGCGCGTGTGGCTGCTTTGGGGCAAGGCCTATTACCACCTCTACTTCCTGGTGATCGCCCTGCAGCTTTACCTGGTCTTCCCGTTCCTGATGGGCGTGCTGCAGCGCATCAAGGTGGGCATCGGGCCGCTGCTGGTCGTTGCCGCGGGGCTGCAGTTGGGCGGTTACTGGGTGCATCAGCAGTGGATCCATTCCCGCTACCCCTCCACCTTGCTGCTGTGGCACGTGCTGCCGGTGATTGTCGGGGTGTGGGTGGGGTTGAACCTGGAGCGTTGGAGCGAGACGTGGCTGCGGCTGCGCTACCTCGCTATTCCGATGGCGCTTGTCGGCTGGGCGACCTACGTGCCGCAGGCCATCACCCGCGAGTTGGAAGACCCGGTACGCACCTACAACTGGGCTGCCTACCTGCCGCAAGTCGTCATCCGCGTCCTGGAACGCCCGGTCGATACCTTCCATTACCAGATTGCCTGTTGGATCTACACGACGGGGATCATGTTCTGCCTGCTGGGGTTCTCGCGCTGGGTTGCCACCTCCAACGGCTGGCTGGCGCGCGGGGCGCTGCTCCTGGGCATGCAGTCGATGCAGATCTACCTGGTCCACCCGCTGCTGCTGCACCTGTGGTCGATGGTCGAGCACTCTGGCTCCACGCTGGTCTTCCACTTCACCACGATCCTGGTGGCGGTGACGGTGCTGCTGGTCGCGCTAGGGGTGGCGTGGGTGGCCGCCCGGCTGGGCGTCTCGCTGCTGATCTTTGGCCGCGACGGCACCGGGCTGCCTGGTATCCCTCCGCGCCGCGCGGTGGCGAACCAGGGGGCGTCCTCCCGTTGAGCGCGCGCGGAGGCGTGCCGGTACGCTCCTGGTCGGCTGCCAGGCCGTAGGGAGGGCGGGCAGGCAGAAGGAGACGGGTATGCTGAAGCAGGCAACGTGGTGGATCGCCGCGGGTCTCCTTGCCGGCGCTGCCGTGGTCCCTCCCGCGTTGAGCGCCCCGGAGGGGCTGCCTCTCACGGTGCCGTTCTCCCCGGCGGCCTGGCTGCCAGACGGCGGTGACGCGCGCTGGCTGCGCCCCGAACCGGGAGAGTTGGAGACCAACGGCTTCTACCTCCGCGCCCCCAAGCCCGGTCAGGCGCACGCGGCGTGGCTGGCCGCCGCTCACCGCCTGCGCGCCTTCGACCGCACCGCACCGCCGCCGACCACTGTGCGGGTGGCGTTCGGTGGCGTGCGCGCGTGGACCCGCGTGCAGCCGGAGGTGGGCCGGCTGCTGCACCTGCAGCCGGGCGAGGCGCTGGTGGTTCGCCTCGAAGCACGCTGGCTGTCTGGCAACCCGGAGATCTGCTTCGCCCTGGACTACCTGGACCCGCAGACGTTCGCCCAAAAGGGCTGGTCCGGTGTGCTCACCACCGCGCGCCTCCCGCAAGATGGAGAGTGGCATCCGCTGGAAGTGGCGCTCACCCTCCCGCCGGACAACCCGCGGATCGGCGGTTGGGCCAACCTGATCGTTGGGCAGGACGCCACGCGCGACGCGACGCCGGGGCAATGGGAGATGCGCGGTGCCACCCTGCACCTGGCTGGCTCGCCGGGGCGCCGGCAGGCGCTGCGTGTCCTCCAGGCTGCCGCCGACCGCGCGGCCCACGGCCTCGACCGCTCGATCTACGACCGGCCAGACCTGGCCTGGGGCGCCCGCAACTTCGCCTGCTACTTCCTCTTCCTCTACGACACCGCCATCTACGACCGCCAGGCGCGCCGCTACCGGGTGGAGGCGTTCCTCGACGAGATGGAGCGCGAGTTTGGCGGCGTCGACTCGGTGGTCCTCTGGCAGGCCTACCCCCGCATCGGCGTCGATCAGCGCAACCAGTTCGACTTCTACCGCGACCTGCCCGGCGGACTGGCTGGCCTGAAGGAAGTCACCGCCCGCTTTCACCGCCGTGGCGTCCGCGTCTTCATCGACTACAACCCGTGGGATACCGGCACGCGCCGGGAGGAGGTCACCGACGCGGAGGCCCTGGGGCGCCTGGTGCGCGCCATCGGCGCCGACGGCATCTTTCTGGACACGATGGTGGCCGCCCCGGATGCCCTGCGCCCGACGGTTGACCGATACCGGCGGGGCGTGCTGTTCGAGCCGGAGGGGAGCCCGGAGATCGCCCAGATCAGCGCCTGCAGTGCCTCCTGGGCCCAGTGGCTGCCCACCTACCCGGAGCCTGGCGTGCTCCGCTTGAAGTGGCTGGAGCCACGGCACATGCAGCACCAGATCCGCCGCTGGGATCGTTCGCACGCCGAGGAGATCGTCCAGGCGTTCTTCAACGGAAGCGGGATGCTGATCTGGGAGAACGTCTTCGGCACCCACAACCCCTGGAACGTCGAGGACCGTGCCACCTGGCGACAGGCGGTGCCGATCCTGCGCGCTTTCTGGCGCGAGCTGGCTTCGGAGGCCTGGGAGCCGTTCTTGCCCACCCTGAGCGAGGGTGTCTTCGCCAGCCGCTGGATCGGCCGGCACGCGACTCTCTACCTCCTGGTGAACCAGACCGGCAAGCCGATCACCACCCCGATCCTGCAGCTTCCCGCGCTGGCCCGGTCGCGGAAGAGCCCGGAGCGGGTCTTTGACCTATGGCGGGGCGTGGAGATCCCGGCTCCCCCCGATGGCTTGCTGAGCATGCCGCTGGAGCAGTTGGGCGCCGTCGCCGTGGTGCATGATGCGGCCGGCTTGCGGCAGGTGCAGCCGCTGCTGAACCGCCGCCCGCTGCCGCCACCCTCCCAGGCCCGGATGCTGGCCCGGCCGCATGATCCACGCCCGGTGCCGCGCACTCCCCCCGCCGACCCGGACAACCCACCGCCCGGCATGGTGCTGGTGCCGCGCGCCACTATCCGCCTGCGCCTGAGCCACGAGCGCCGCGAGTGTGGCTGTTACCCCGACCCGGGCACTCCGGCCGCGCGACAGGACGAGTTCACCTTTGGCGCTGCCTGGAACAGCGAGCTGACGCACGACTACCTCGCGACCGTTGGTCCCTTCCTGATCGACGAGTGCCTGGTGACCAACGGCGAGTACGAGGCGTTCCTCAAGGCCACTGGCTACCGGCCGGCGGAGCGGCGCAACTTCTTGAAGCATTGGCCGGGCGGACGGTGCCCGGCGGCGCTGCGCGATCACCCCGTCGTCTACGTCGATCTGGAGGATGCCCAGGCCTACGCGCGCTGGGCCGGCAAGCGCCTACCCACCGAGGCGGAGTGGCAGTTGGCCGGGCAGGGCACCGACGGACGCCCCTGGCCCTGGGGCACGGAGCCGGATCCGGCGCGCGCCAACGGCCAGGGAAAGGGCACGACCCCGGTGCGCGCCTTCCCGGCGGGGCGCAGCCCTTACGGCTGCTACGACATGGCCGGCAACGTCTGGCAATGGACCGAGAGCGAGCGCGACGATGGGCACACCCGCTACGCCATCCTCCGCGGCGGAAGCTACTTCTCCGCCGAGGGAAGCGTGTGGTACGTGCGCGGTGGCGCCCAGCCGCTCACCCGGCACGCCAAGTTCCTGCTGCTCTACCTCGGCCTCGATCGCTGCGCCACCATCGGCTTCCGCTGCGTCAAGGATGTTTCCGGGCAGGAAGATGCGACGGACGACCGAACATATGATTAGTCTCTGCCAACGAGGCAACGGGCACTGCCGTTAGGGGTGTGTCCATGAAGGGCGGCGCCCGGGCTGAATTTTGGTCTGCATGGTGGCAGCCCGCTGGGCTGCCGAAGGAGGAATGAGATGGCTTTCCCGGGGGGAAGGCGCCGGAGGGGATGGCTCCGGGTAACGCGCTGGCTGGCCGGGCTCGCGCTGTTGGTCGCAGTGGCGCTGCTGGCCACGGCCGGCGGGCGGGCCGGGAATGCCCCGGCGGCGCCGCCACCACCACCGGCGCCGCCAACGCGCCTCAACCCGGTGGATGGCTCACTGATGGTCTGGGTGCCGCCCGGCACCTTCCAGATGGGAGCAGAGGACGGCGCGGAGAACGAGCGCCCGGTGCACACGGTGCGCCTGACGCGCGGGTTCTGGATGTACCGCACGGAGGTGACCAACGCGCAGTGGCTGCGCTTTCTGGCGGCCCACCCGAAGCACCAGCGCCCGAAATACGCGCATCAGGCGCGGCTGATGCGGCCAGAGCAGCCGGCGGTGGCGATCTCGTATGACGACGCCGTGGCCTACTGCCGCTGGGCGAAGGTCCGCCTGCCCACCGAGGCGGAGTGGGAGTGGGCAGCGCGGGGCGCCGATGGCCGCCGCTACCCCTGGGGCAACTGGGAGCCTGACCCCCGGCTGGCGGTCTTCTTCCGCTCGATCAACCTGGCCTCCCCGGAGGCAGTGGGCACTCGCCCCGACGGCGCCAGCCCCTTCGGGGTGCTGGACATGGCCGGCAACGCCTGGGAATGGACCAGCGACTGGTATGCCCCCTATCCGTCGGCGGCGCAGACCGACCCCACCGGGCCGGCGACGGGCAAGAAGCACGTGATCCGCGGCGGGGGCTGGATCAACCCGATGGAGCGACTGCGGACGACGGTGCGCGGCTTCGGCCGGCCGGCGCGCCGCAGCGGGCACATCGGGTTCCGGCCCGTCTGCGATGCGCCGCCCCCCACGGAGGCGAGTAGGTGACCGGAATGGCTCTTGGCATGGGAACGCACCGGGAATCGGCCGGGCTGTTGGCGCGGCGCGGGCCGCGGGCCGCGCTGGCGCTGCTGCTGTTGGTGGGCGCCATGGGGGCGTACGTCGTGCAGTTTCGCCCGCCTCGCCTGATGCAGCCGCTGCGGGTGATGCGCGCCAAGGCGCGGGCGGCGGCCCAGGAGTTCGCCGTCACCCGTGACCCGCGCACCGCCGCGCTGCTGGAGAAGATGGCGCCCCAGACCAACGAGGGGGCGGCGGCACGCGACGGCCTGGTTCGGTTGGGGCCGCCGGTGGTGCGCGCCGTCATCCGACGCCTGCAGCATGAGGACCCGGACATGCGCGCCGCGGCCGCCCTCGTCCTCGGCCGATTGGGCGACCTGCGCGCGGTGCCTGCCCTGTGCCGCGCGTTGGACGATCCGGAGGCGATGGTGCGCTTCCGCGCCGCCTACGCCCTCGGCGTCCTTAAGGAGCGAACGGCCGCGCCCCTCATCGCCCAACTGCTGGTGGACCCCTCGCCGGACGTGGTGAACGTGGCGATTCGCGCCCTGGAAGAGTGCCACTGCAAGGTGCAGCCGCGGGCCCCGCTGCCCGGCTATCGGATCCGCCCCTGGGGCCGCACCACCTGGCAGGAGATCGTGCCGCCAGATTCCCCTGCCGCGCCGGCAACGGCCACCCGTTGAGGACCCACCCGCGAGCCAACGGAGCGCCTGGTCCGCTGCTACCGGCGCGGCACTGGCCGTAGTGAGCCAGGGGCGGGAACTGCTGGGCGGGGTGTCGAAACCCCTCTCAACGGCAGCTTGCCGTTGAGGGATGGGTATCATGCGTTGTTGGCGATTGCTTGCGCTGTTGATCGCTGGTGCGGGCGCGGCGGGCGCTCAAACCACCAACCTGATCCGCAACCCCGGCTTTGAGGCGGGCACCACGGCGCCCGCGGAGTGGGTGCTGGGGATGGAGGGGCACGGCGCCGGCTCGGCGCGGTGGGTGACCGAGAACCCGCGTTCTGGCACCCGTGCCGTGCGCCTGGAGATGCTGGAGGCCGGCAACTACTGGATGGCGCGGCAGACCTATCCGGCTGGCACCGCCCGGCCCGAGCATCCCTACCGCCTCAGCGGCTGGTACCGCGGCACGGAGGGGGTGTGCCACCCCTGCGTCTACTTCCGCAACAAAGAGGGCACCTTCCTCGGCGCTTGGGAAACGACACTGGCGCCCGCCAAGGAGTGGCGCTTCTTCGACTTTGTGTTTGCCACCCCGCCCGGCACCGACCACTTTGAGCTGCAGCTCCGCGCCCAGGGCGTGAAAGGCGTCTGCTGGTTTGATGATGTGGCGCTGGAAGATGCCGAGGCGCTGGCACGCGAGGGGCAGGCGCTGGTGGCGTCGCTGCTGGCTGCCGCCAAAGCCCATCCTGACACGCTGTGGGCGTTGGTCTCCAACGGCGGCCGCGTGGAGTGGGAGTTCGTCGGCAGCCCCACGCTGGAGGTGGCCTGGGCGACTGCCGGCGTGCCGGGGGAAGGGACTACCGCTCGCTATGGCGTGCGCCTGGAGACCGGCAGCCGGCCCGGCAAGGGCAGCCCGGTGGTTCGCGGGCCGCGGAATAGCGCCCTGCGCTGGCAGCGGTTGCGCCTGCCCGCCGGCCGGCAGCGGACGCGGCTGGTCGCCTACGTTGACGGGGCCGGCGCGCGCCCGGTGCTGCTGGTGGGGGTGAAGGCCACCCGTGACGTGACGGCGTCGCTGGCGCGCTTGCAGGCCGATCCCGTCGACGAGGGCAATGCTGCCATGGAGGTTCCTTGGCAGACGCGCCTGCTCCCCGAGACGGCAGAGCGCTTTGCCGCCATCCGCCAGGCCAACCGGGGCACGGTGCTGCGCACGGTGTTGGGGGCGGCCCCGGGGAAGGCGGTCACCCGCGTCTGCAGTGCCTGGCACAACCTCACCGACGACGGCTGGCTGGAGTGGGCGCTGTCGCGGCCGGGGCGAGCGCCGGTGCCGGCCGGTGCCCGCAACGAATATCTCTCGCTGCAGGTGCTCTTCGTGCCCCCGGGCCGGCCGCGGCAGGTTACCGCCCAGCCCACCGCGCTGCGGGGCCCTCACGGGGCGACGATCCCGGCGTCGGCCTGTCAGGTGCGGATGCTGGAGTACGTGCCGTTCCAGGGGAAGTGGTGGCCAGACCCCTTGATGGAAGCCCAGCCGTTCACCCCGCCGGCGCACGGCCCGATCGTCTTCTGGATCACCCTCCACGTTCCGCCGGACGCCCGCCCGGGCCTCTACCGCGGGGCGCTGCGCCTGCGCGCGGATGATGGCCCCGTGGTCACCCAGCCGTTCGCGGTTCGGGTGTGGAATGTGACCCTCCCGTCCGAGACGCACTTGCAGTCCAGCTTCTGGCTGTTCCGAGCCCAGATCCGCCGCTACTTCGACTTGCCCGGTGACTTGCCGCTGGAGGACTACTTCCCCTATATCGACCTGGCGACCTCCCACCGCCTCTCACCTATTGATGTGGTGGAAGGCCCCGCCGAGCCGCTGGTGAAGGTCTACCGCGAGGCAGACGGCTCCCTCAGCTACGACTTCAGCGAGTGGGATCGCTATCTCGACCGGCTGCGTCAGGGTGGCGCCAACACAATCCACCTCGGCTTCACCCACTGGATGGCCAACTGGTTCACCGGCCAGGCCCCCACGATCATCGACCGGCAGACCGGCGCGGTGACGGCGCCCGGCCACGCGTTTGGCAGCAAGGAGCACCTCGACGCGCTCGCCCACTACCTGCGCGCCGCCGCCAACCACCTGAAGCAGCGCGGCGAGTTCGAGAAGTGCTACATCCAGCCCTGGGATGAGCCGCACGGCGACGGCCTTGCCAAGAGCCACCTCGTCCTGGAAGGCCTGCGCGACCGCGTTCCCGAGATCCCCCGCCTGATGGACGCCGTGGCCCCGGAGACGTTCGACGGCCGCATGAAGGACGTGGTGAACCTCTGGTGCCCGCTTTCCCCCGGGGTGGAAGGCGGCGTCTTCGATGGCGTGCGCCAGCGCGGCGACACCCTCTGGTGGTACGTCTGCCTGGCCCCCGGCCGCCCCTACGCCAACTTGTTTACCAACTGGAAAGTGGCCGAGATGCGCGCCCTCTTCTGGCAGACGTGGCAGGTGGGCGCCACCGGAATCCTCTACTGGGGGCTCAACTACTGGCTGCATTGGGACGCGCCGGTGCCGCCGCCGGAAAAGCGCTTCCCCAACGGCCCCTGGGTCGCCTCGACCACCTACCGCGAGACGATTGGCGACGGCTACTTCATCTATCCCGGCCCGGCGGTGGACCAGCCGCTCAGTTCCCTGCGCCTGGAGACGATCCGCGATGGCATTGAGGACTACGAGCTGCTCTACCTGCTGCGTGGGCTCGTGGAGCAGCGCTCCGACGCCGACGCGGCCACCTTGCGGCTGGCACGGGAAGTGCTGAAGGTGCGCCCCGGGGTGGCGAAGAACCTCCGCGAGTTTGACCGCGACGGCGCGGCGATCGATGCCGAACGCCAGGTGATCGCCCGCTTGATCGAGCGGCTGCAGCGGTAGCGGTCCGCTTGCTCCATCGGTCGAGGGCCGGCCGGCGGCGGGGGTGAGGCGTTCGCGCGTGGGTTTCACCGCGGCGCGGGGGGACAGGTGGCGAAGACGACCCCCAAGCTGCCCCCCTGCCGTCCTGCTGCTCGACGGCCGCTGTTTTGACTCGGTAGCCTCAGGGTAGAAGCCCACCGGCACCCATGCTGGTGCCGGATGGGAGGCTTCCGACATGTTCTTCAGGCAGGGCGTACTTGCGACGCGCCTCGGCCTTGTCGCCGGCCTGGCCGCGCTCCTGTTCGCCGGCTGCGGCTCTGACGATGACGGCCGCGCCCTCGGCCCGGACTCCGGCCAGGTGCGGGCCGAGGTCACCGTGGATGGGCAGCCGTTCCCCGGGGTGACGGTGACCCTCAACGACGGCGGGCAGTTCTCGCAGACCACCGGCGCCGATGGCACGGCGAACTTCGAGAACCTGGCGAACGGCACCTACACGGTGTCGATCTCTGGCTTCGACACCAACCGCTTCCTCTTCACGCGCACGTCGGTGCCGGTGACCCTCGATGACACCGTGGGCCAGGTCACCGTGCAGTTCCAGGGGGCGACGGTGCCGACCGGCCGGGTGACCGGGCAGGTGACCTTCAACGGGCTGACGCCGGCGCAGCTTCCCGGGGAAACGATCACCGTCACCCTGGTACCGCCGACCGGCTCGCCGGTCACCGGCGACCTGACCGGCACCTCGGGAGAGTTCACCTTCGGGCAGCTTGGGGTGGGCACCTTCACCCTCCGCGTGGCTCGCAACGGGCAGGTGCGCCAAACCACCTTCGCCCTGGCGCAGGGGGAGCAGCTCACCCTCGACCTCGAGTTCTCGCAGCTCCCCGATGCGGGCACGCTGCCGCCTGGTACGCCGACGGGCCAGGTGCGCGCGGAGGTGACGGCTGCCGGCCAGCCGGTGGTCGGCGCCACCGTCACTCTCACCAACGGCGTCCAGCTCACTCAGACCACCGGCCAGGACGGCGTGGCGGTCTTCGATAACGTGCCGAACGGTACCTTCACCGTCACCCTGGCGGCGTTCGACGCCAGCCGCTTCTCGTTCACGACGACCACCGCGTCGGTGACCCTGAACGACCAGATCGGCCAGGCCACTGTGCAGTTCCAGGGGCTGCTGGCCTCCACCGGCGCGCTCTCCGGGAGGGTGACGTTCAATGGACAGGCGCCGGCGCAGATCCCGAACGAGACGGTGACAATCACCCTCGTGCCGCCGGTGGGCAGCGCCGTGACCGGTGACCTGACCGGAACTACGGGCGAGTATCAGTTCTCGCCTCTGCAGCCGGGCACGTTCACCGTGCGTGTGGCTCGCGGCACGGAGCTGCGGCAGACGACGGTGACCCTTGGGCAGGGCGAGCAGCGCGTGCTCGACCTTGAGTTCTCCCAAATGCAGCCGGTGCCGTAACGGCGGCGGCTGGGGCGCTCCCGCCCAAGGCGCCACGACAGCGCGCGGTGGTGAGGTCGGATCCGCGGCGGCGACCTCACCACCGGCGCTTCAAAGCCGCTTCACCAGGTCGACTACCCAGTCCTCGTAGGGCACCTCCTCGCCGTTGGCGTTTTGGCGAGGGTAGATGGCGTCGAGGTAGGGCTGGCCGCCAGGGTCGCGGTATCCCAGGCGCTCGTAATAGTGCTTGACGCGGCGGTTGTCGGTGGGGTTGACGGCCAGCGAGAGCTCGCGGATGCCGGCGCCGCGCGCCAGGGCCTCGCACGTCTTGAGGATCTGGGTGCCGATGCCCAGCCCGCGAAGCTGTGGGATCACGTAGAGGTCGGAAACACTGGCCCCCAGCGGGATGCGGGTGGTGCTCCGCCAGTGCAAGAGGCCGGTGCCGACCGGCAGGTCGTTCACCAGCGCCAGCAGGTAGACGACGTGCCCGGTCTGTTGGGAATGGAGGCGGCGCCGGGCGCGCTCGGGCTCGTCCGGGCGCAGGCAGGCGATCGTCGCGCAGTCCGATTCACGAGCAGCACGGATCACCACATGAAGCCGGGGCAGGTGGTAGTCCTGCGGGAGCACCGAAGCCAGCGCGCTGGAACGCAGCTCGTAGGACATGGTTCCCTCCGGACTGCCGGCCGACGCGGCACCGGTTTGCCGGCGGCGCCAGTGGCGCCAGTGGTTCACCAGAACGTTCGACCGGCGTTTTGAGTACCGTTCGCCCGTGGCCGGGGAACTCCTCCCTCAGGCCCTGGCCCTGGCCCG
Source organism: Armatimonadota bacterium (assembly GCA_012512505.1). Taxonomy (GTDB): domain Bacteria; phylum Armatimonadota; class JAAZEB01; order JAAZEB01; family JAAZEB01; genus JAAZEB01. Next base: position 45,239 of record JAAZEB010000167.1, read on the forward strand.
GCGCCAGGCGAGCGCGTGCGCCCCGGGCCTTGACGAACCGGCGCCTCTGGGTGTAAGCTTGCTGCTGGAGGAGCGTTCCTGATGCCCCATCTCAGCCGTGTGCGGCTATGTTCCGAGCACTATCCGACGCGCGACTGCTATCCGTTCAACCTGCCGTTGTTCCAGCGCACCGCGTCGGTCGATCTCAGCGCACCGGTGACGCTGTTTGTCGGTGAGAACGGCACCGGCAAGTCGACGCTGCTGAAAGCGATTGCCCGCCGCTGCGGCATTCACATCTGGGAGAACCCGGGCGCGGCGCGGCTCACCCCCAACCGGTGGGCGGAGCAGCTCTACCGCTGGGTGGAGGTCTCCTGGGTGCAGGGCCCGGTGCCCGGCTCCTTCTTCGCCGCGGAGGTCTTCCGCGAGTTTGCCGAACTGGTCGAGCAGTGGGTCCTCTCAGACCCCGGGCAGCTCGCCTACTACGGGGGAAAGTCGCTGGTGAGCCAGTCGCACGGCCAATCGCTGCTTTCCTACTTCCGGACGCGCTACCGGATCAAGGGGCTTTACCTGCTGGACGAGCCGGAGACGGCGCTTTCGCCGCGCAGTCAGATCGAGTTCACGCGGCTGGTGGCGGCGATGGCTGGCGCCGGGCACGCGCAGTTCATCATTTGCACCCACTCGCCGATCCTACTGGCCTGCCCCGGGGCGGCGCTCTACAGCTTTGACCGGCCCAGCATCACCCCGATTGCCTACACGGAGACAGAGCATTACCAGACCTACCGGGCGTTCCTGGCGGATCCGGCGGCTTACCTGGATGGCGGCGAGGCGCGTTCGTAGGCGCCCAGACCAGGGGCGGGCTACCTGCCAGTGCGCACGGGGGCAGGGTAGGTGGCGTCCACCTCCATCGGCTCGCCGGCGACCTCCACGCGGTGTGTCTCGGTGAAGAAGAGTAGGTCTTCCGGCAGCAGCCGCGGCCGCGCCAGCGAGCGGGCAAATGGGGGGAGCGCGCGCAGCGCGGCGGTGAGCACGCGTGCCTCGGCGGGAGTGGGCCACTGCGACTCCCGCGCGTTGCCGGTGCCGACGGCCAGTGGGTAGGCGTTGCGCGACGCCAGCATCCAGCCGTGCGCCTTGGCCTCCTCCACGCGGTGCGGCCCCAGGTCACTGAGGCGGGTGAACATCAGGGCGACGGTGACGATGCTGGCGATCTCCGCCTCGGCGCGCGGATCGTCGGGCGACAACCTGGTGAGCCGCTCGATATCCTTGAGCGACTCGTAAAGGGCAATCCCTTTGATGCCGCCCTCCGCGCCGAGCGCCATCACGTAGCGGTAGGACGGCGTCCAGGCGGCACACTCCAGCAGCACCGGCTCGCCTTCGACGAGTGTTTTCCACGGCCTGGCTTTGTAATAGCTGGCGGCCGCGGCGAACAGTTCGGCCACCGCCGGCTCGGTGAGCTCGGTGGCATCGAGGTAGCCCTGGTTGGCGGGGGTGCCCCAGCGCGCCTCAAAGGTGCGGTACAGGTCATCCACGAACGGCAGGGAGTCGGTGACTTCGAGGCCGATGCCGAGGGAATCGGTGACGGGGCGGAGGGCATCAGCCAGGTCTGGGCGGCGGACGCGGATGCGGCGGGGCCGCCGCGGCGGGCCACTGCCGGGCGCGGGGTTGGCGAGCACGGTGCGGAGGCTATCGGCGACGGCCTGGGCGGGGGCATCGGGCATGACCACTTGCTGACCGATGAGCAGGCGGTGATCGGAATCGCCCCAGAGGATCAGGTCGGGCGTGATCACTTGTTCGCCCGGACGGCCGAGTTGAACACTGGTGCGCCGGCGGTCGCCCTCCCACACCTCAGTGCTGTAGAGAGTGCCGCGCTGGGTCGGTCGGGTCCATTTGCTCCGCATCGAAGGCCTCCTTTTTAGTGACCACAACCGGCCGGAGCCGGTTCCGGCCGGCACCGACAACGCACCACGCGCCGTCATCCTACCCGTACGCGCCGGGATTCCCACCCGGCGGGCAGGGGCCTCGTGGATTCGGGTTCCAAGCGCGCACTCAGATTCCTTCCTTAATCCCATTCGCTGTAGGAGTCCCGCCCGGCAGAAGCCCGATTGCTCGGGCACTCCGGCCATCCCCTAGGAGAGCAGCGGAGTGCCGCAGCGATGCGGCTTCCCAACTGCCGATGCCCGATGACTCGGGTATTCCGGCCATCTCCTGGAGGAGTAACACCCCCTCGGAGCCGGAGACGCCTACCCTGAAAATAGCCTCTTGCGGCCAGCCTAACTTCCCGAGCGGCTGTGCCGCCTCACCCCGAAGGTGTGGAATAACCTAGCCCATGTTTCCGAACCCTGGGGAAACCCGCCCGTGCCCAACCCCGAAACCCTGAAAGGGTTTCACAACAAGAGGGCACCCGGTAAAACCCTTTCAGGGTTCGGCGAAATGCGCTCGTGGGGTATCCCAGGGTGCGGCACCCTGGGCTGGGTGATGGCACCCCTTCGGGGTGCGGAACGGCCGCCTAACGCTTGGATTGGCGGCGGAGCCCCAGTTTCATCCTCTTGGGTGGCCGCCTGCCGACCATGGAG